>JADFLJ010000028.1 GCA_022564475.1 Pseudomonadota bacterium | reverse complement strand
CCGATACATTGCGGGGAGTCGTGGTGACAATCCTGGCAACGCCGGCACAAACTCCTATAACGGGGTCACGTTTTTCTACGACATCGGCGACGATGTTGCAGAAGATACTGAAATCACGTTGGCCGTTTTTGATTCCGATGACGATGATGCCGAAGCAATCTGGACCTGGAGCCGCAAACCTGAAAAAACGGACGACGACGATGAAGACGACAAAGAAAATTCAAACGGCGTGCCCGATACGCGCGTGCTAACGGCGAAACCCGGTCTCAATCGTCACAACTGGGATCTCAGCTATCCGGGCTATGAACGATTTAAAGGTCTGATTTTATGGGGCAACATGGACGAAGGCCCGACGGCCGTGCCAGGAAGCTATCGCGCACGACTGAGTATTGGCGAGAAGACTCAGGACGTGGCATTCGAGGTCCTGGCCGACCCTCGCTCCAGCGCAACGCCTGAAGATTTTGCGGCGCAGTTTGCTTTCGTGAAAGAATCTCGCGACTTGTTAACGCGAACCCACAAAGAGATCGTCAGGATTCGCCAGCTGCGTGCGCAACTCGAGTTGCTCAGTGGCCGCGCTGAAAATGACGAAAATATTTCCACGGAGCTGGCCGAATCCATTACGGCAACGCTGGAGAAGCTCGAGCCGATTGAAGAAGCGCTGTATCAAACACAAAATGAAAGCCGGCAGGACCCGCTCAACTTCCCCATTCGTCTGAACGATAAATTGAGCGCCGTAATGTCGCTAACGGCAATCGGCGACGCGGCACCCACCTCGCAGGCGCTGGCAGTCAAACGGGAACTCAGCGCAGCCATCGAAGTGCAACTGGCCGCACTCGAGACCATCTGGCGCGACGATGTGCCGGCGCTGAATCAACGCATTACAGATGCCGGGGTCGATTTATTGAGTACAGCGAGTGATTGATCGGCCGAGTTTTTGCATTGCAAGACCCTCGCGAAGCTTGCTGCACTGCGTAATCAGGTCGTTTCTACGATCGGCTGTGCCAGTATCCACAGGCTCAGCATCGTATAGGTCACCATCAGAAAGAGCATCGGAATCTGGCTGCGCAGTGCCGCTTTACTGTCTCTGAATCGGCGCAAAGCGACGACATGGGCCAGCCAGACGGCAATGATGTGTCCGGTAACGATCGCGATTACTGATGTAATCCAGACGAATTTGGCATTCACGATTGCGATGTTGGGAAAGTAGAGTTTCGTGCCGAACAGGTCCCAGCCGAATCCGAACGGATCTGAGGCAAGGGGAATCATGTACTGGCCGACGATCAGCAGGAACGACAGGTAATGTGCCAGGTGATAGGCCAGTGCTATCGGCACAAGACTGAGTACGAACAGCCCGGCCAGCTCACCGATCGAAAGGTCCGCCCTGGCTCTTGCGGGCGTTGCGAGATACATGAGTCCGCAGAATGCCGCATACATCAACTGAAACAAGACGAGAAATACGATCAGCGCGATCGTGCTGATGGCCGCAATCGCGTTGCCTGTAACGTCTTGCAATAACAGGATGAGCGGACGTAGCAGATCGGACACCAGCATCCATTGAGCGATTGCTCCCCACAATGGTGTCGCGAGCAGTCCATCGAAGGTTACGCTCGACAACATCAGCAGAACAAATACCGTTTGCGACCGGGACATTGGCGTGTCGGGAAGAAGCCCGACCGCCCAGGGACGCAAGTTCCACTCCTGCCGCTCGGCGACGTACTCTGTCGGCGCAAATCGGGCCAGTAAGCCGAACAAAACTGTGAATACCTCGCCGTGGCGCAGCCAGTTGCGGCTGCCGAAGGTGAACATTCCGACCCAGGTGATGACGCTGTACGTAAGCACCATCTGTGACAGCTCGGCCGGCGTATCACTCGCTGGCCATATCAGCTCGGCCCAGATGAACCAGACAAACAGTATCGCGGCCGGCCAGCTCGCAAGTTTCTCAGGATAGTCCCGGTTCAGTCCGAGACGTTTGCCGCTTTGCAACTTTGCAAACAACCATTGTGCCCCCTCGAAGACCGTGCGCCACGGATTCAGCAGGGCCCAGAGATCACCAAGCATGCCGGAAATATAAGCGAAGCCGACCCACCAGATGACCCATACCGTGGTTGGCGCAATGTTCTTGAACGGATCGGTATCACCGATGAACCCGGCAACGACAACGAGTACGAGCATAAAGACTGCGAATAGCTGCAAGACAAAGCGAACCATCCGGCTGGCAAGGATACGACCTGCGCTCGTACCCAGGAGGTTGAACGTCGGATAACGCTGTACGGTCCGGTCGCCGCGAACGAAATACGCAACGACTACGAACGAGAGCGCAACCGCTGCGGCCGATCCTGCAAGGTAAAGATGCAGCGGCACCGGGAGGTCATAGCGCTCCGCAAAGCCGTGGGCCTGGGCGGTGACGGATAACGCGCAGCCGAGGAACGCAAAAATTGCACGGGCCGCCAGCATCACTTAATCGGGTGAATCTCGATGTATGCAAGCGTGACGTGTCCATGACCGTGCTCGTCACCGAAGCCGTGACTTGTCACGGGAAAACGGCCAGTCGCATGTGCCGTGAATGTCATTGTTGCAGGGCCATCCGGCGATATCTCGACCCGAATATCATAGCCATGCATATGCAGTTCCACCGCCTCGTCCGTGATCCAGACGATCTCGACGCGCTGTCCCTGCGTAAGCCGAATGACCTGATCCCCGACAAGCTTGCGGTTCTCGATGCGAATCTCGATCCGTACCGTCGCGTTCGTCGCATCGTCCGTCTGCTGCTGGGCCGCCAGACTTAGACTCAGACCAAATATGGCTGTTGAGAATGCCAGGGTCCTTGCGGTTTGAATAAGCGGAAAGGCCATCGATTTTAAGCACTGCAGTTGCGGGTTCCTTAGTCTAGACTAAGGGGAAGACATGCACAGCATGCAAACCGGCCTTTGGGGGGCGAACCAATGAACAAATTACTCGCGCTTTTGCTCGCAAGTGCTTTACTGATTCCATTAAGCAGCGATGCCGAGATTCTCGCTTTGCTCAATTACGAATCCAAACCGAATGATTCATTGAAAGACCTGAAAATGCCTTTCGGAACCCAGGGACGCAAAGAAGGCATCGCGATTATCGACGTCGACCCTGAGTCGGACAACTACGGCAACATCCTGGCAGACTTTCCGCTGCCGTCGGACCTGGTGGCACACCATGTTTTCTACAACCGGGACGCGACGAAGATCTATTTGACTGCGCTCGGTAAGCCGGAACTTCGAGTTATTGATATGACGGCGAATCCGTATCGCATTAAAGTCATCGACGTACCCGATTGCCAGGTCGGTGAAGATGTCGTTTTTTCTGCCGATAACAAGACCTGGTACCTGACCTGCATGGGATCGGATGCCGTCGTCGTGGGCAACGCTATCGATGACACCTATACCCATACTATAAGAACGCCGGTCCCCTACCCGCACGGCATCGCGATTCATGAAGGCATCGACCGCATGTTGCTGACCAGCACCGTGCGACCATCGGATCTTGGCGACCCGGGAGAGGAAATTGCCGTATTCGAGGCCAGCACAGGCAAGTTCCTGAGCCGGCACAAAGTATCCAATAAGGAATCACCTTCAGGCGAGGCACCTGTCGAGGTTGTCTTCGTACCGGGATCGGATCCGCCGGTCGCCTACATAACAAATATGTTCGGTGGATCACTCTGGACGGCCACGTGGAACGACGAGAAGGATGACTTTGATTTTGCTGAAGCCTTCGATTTCGGGCCGGAAGAAGCTGGCATACCGCTCGAGATTTATTTCACGGCTGATGGCAGTGAGATGCATGTCACCACCGCGAACCCGGGCCGGCTGCACTTCTTCGAACTCGGAGACACGCCGACCGAGCCAACGCTCGTCAAGACGCTTGACGCCGGAGAGGGTGCACATCACGTAGCCTATACGAAGGACGGGCGATACGCGTATGTGCAAAACTCATTCATCAACCTGCCAGGCATGAGCGAAGGCTCGATTACGGTTATCGACCTCAAGTCGAAAACCGTCATTGACACGATCAACACGTTTATAGAACACGGATTCAATCCGAATTGTATGGTGTTGTTGCCCGAGTGGAATGACCCAATGGGCCACTAGCACGACGCGACTTATCTTTTTCCAGGCCAGTAAGTAGCGCTTGCGTCTGCCTCTATGTCGGCACGGTCGAGTAATACCGGGCGAAATTTCTCATCGACAAACAGTGCGACCTGGTCAGCGTAGTGTTGTGAATTTTCATCCAGGGTTGCACTGCCAAACTGGTGAATGGTGGATGCCTTGACGGAACCGTCCGCAGGCCATTCGGCCAGAATAATCAACGTGTCCCCGGCAACGGCCTGCAATTTGCCATCAACGGGATCTCCAGCAGAATATACGGCCCGCAATATATCCGGGCCACCGCCAATGGCTAAATTGACGTCGCCTCGAACGATTCGGTTTAGCTCGCCCCATTCAGGATCAAGCTGTCCATAGGATTCCATCAGCAAGTAAGCGGCATCTTTAAATGCCTCCGACGGGGATTTTGCTTCTATTCCCGTTATCGATGCGGTTACGTGTCCCATCGTCGTTAACACTCCCAACGCCGCCTGTCGGTTGCCGGTGTCGGTGGCCAGGTTCCATTCGCGTAACACGTCGGCGGCAGCACTAAGCGTGCTGTCCGCACTCCAGTCTTTAGCCAATATTTCCCTGATTATTTCTGCTGCAGTGGAGCGCGTTGAATAGGTCTTGTCGAATTTTATCTGCAGCAACCGGTCGCGGCTGATGGGCTGCATGTCGTCGGTGAGTTCCATAAGGCGTAACGATCGGTTGGTATCGTCATCCTGCAATCCGAATGTCGGATCGAAGTTTTCCCTGACCAGATTGTCGCTGCCGTTGGTGGCACGAAACGGCGAGTTGTTGGCGCTAAAAACCAGGCCGGACGACGGGTTAATCAACTTCGGTATTGCTGAATACGGGTGGTATTCGTCCCAGATCAGATCGGAGCGATCGCCAGGAAGGTCAATCGTCCAATCCCACCCCTGCGCGCGTACCGGAAATTGACCGTTGTAAACAAACGCGATGTTGCCGTCTTTATCGGCATACACATAGTTGATGCTCGGCAGCGCCACCATGGCCATCGCCGCACTCCACTCCTCAAAGTTGGCGGCTTTATTAAGACGACGATACTGTTCCAGTTGACGTACTTCGTTCATGCCCGCGTAGCGCAGCGCGAAAGTGCCACGCTCAGTCTTGAACACCGGCCCATGAATCGATCGATACGCAATTTCTCGTGCCGGATACGCGAAGGGGCCCCACACGGCCACGTCAATCGCGGCGATGTGTTGCTCAAAGGCCAGATACTCGCCGTCCATTAAGTATTCGTTGTCATTGTCCGGGTTCAGCGTGAGTTGGTAGACATCGATTAGATCCGGATTATTGACCGTATTGGCCCAACCCAGATTGCGATTGAAGCCGTGAAAAATAAGCGGGCCGCCCGGAAACGTACCGCCATAGACATCAAGCCCTTCTTCGCTTACCAGGTGTGCTTCATACCAGGCGACGGGACCGATGTAGGGTTGATGCGAGTTCACCAACAGTCGAGTCACACCATCCGTGGACCTGGACGGTCCTATCGCAATCGCGTTCGAGCCAATTTCGATGGGAGTCAGTGGCAACAGATGAAACGCTGTTTTTGCGTCTACCGGCGCGATGGCCAACGCGCGATCGTCGGTACCCGTGATCAGGCTCGTCATGACTTTGTCTGCGCCGTAAAAGAACGGTGACTTGAAGACGAAACCTGCGATCACATCTTTGCCCGTCATGGGAAAAAGACCTTGGAACGCTTTTTCCGGATGTTCGGCCGCGTACAGGTTCACACCTGCTGCATAGGCCTCTGCCATCAGCCTGGCGGGTTCTGCCAGGTCACTTTCATACTTGTCATCGATCAGATCCCAAACGCCGAGCACAGTCACCAGGTAATCCGAGATCGCAGCGTCCAGGCCGCGATAACGTGCCAACTGCCCGCGCGAGGCCGCCAATACTGTTTGCACGGTGCCTAGATCGTCTTCCGATTGTGTATAGCCCAATCCGAAAGCCACATCGGCGTCTCTGGCACCGAATATATGCGGCACACCCCAGGAATCCCGTATGACTTCAGCGTCGTATTTTTGCGCATCGGCGAGCGCGTCTTGCAGCGATTGATTCTCACCCAACGGCGCCCACAACCAGGTGGCAACGAGAATTAGCCCGAGCATAAATACAGCTGTGCTTACGGGGACAAAACGCTTCATGAACTCTGCCTGTGTGAGACGGTTGGAGCAGAATTCTAACTGCTGCAGGGGCTCACCGGAAAGCTGTGTTCAATGGTATTTGCCTGGAATTGGGCCAAGCGCGATCAGTTGCTCGCAGTCTGATAAGCGTCCCGAGTTTCCTGCCTGGCCTCTAAGCGCTCAATCGTCGCGGCGACATCCTCGCAGGATCGGTACTCAATGCGACCGCGTTGCTCGAAGTGAGACACGAAGCCGCCTTCCTTCTGCAGCGTCAATGTCACACGCTCCCTTGGGGAAAGGCTTACCGGCACAGTCTGCGGCGATGAACCGTGGAGCTGAACGCGGTAGTCGCCCTCGGGCAAATACAGCGTTTTGTTTGAGGCGAGCGAGCCACTCGCGACTTCTATGCTGCCCTTGAACACGCTGAACGGCGTAGCAACGGTTTGCATCAAAGCCTCTTGCAGCTCTGCGGCGCTGCCCGCGGTAACGTAGCGGCCGCCCGATGCATAGGCAACAGCTCGCAAGCTCGCCGTATCTTCATCGGCGGCATCGCCAAGCCCGAAACCGATCAAGTGAACCGTAATGCCCTGCTCGCGCAGCTCGCGCGCCGCCCGGACGGGATCCCCTCCACAGCTTTCAATGCCATCGGTGACCAGCACCACTGCACGATCGTCCCACAGCGAACTGAAATCCCTGCTCGCCTGATTCAGTGCATACGCGATGGGCGTCTGCCCCGTTGGGCGCAGGCCGGCGATCGCTCGGCGGATCGACTCGCGGTTGTCGTCGCCGAACGGCACCAACAACGTCGAATCGGCACAGTTGTTTTGGTCACTCGGGCTCGTGCTGCCGTAAGCGCGGAGTGCCAGGTCCAGGTCCTCAGGGAACCAGTAGGACACATCCTCCAGAATATTCTTGGCAACCACCATCTTGGGCTCGCCATCGATTCGACCCCACATGCTCCTCGATGCATCAACAACGATTTCGACCGCCTTGGAGTTGAGGGACAGAACCGGTCGTCCGTCTTTCACGGCGACGACCTCAAGGGCCGCACAGCTCGCATCACGAACCGTCACGGTTATGACGGATTCGCGCGTCTGACCATCGATGCTGGTGGCGAACGCAACGATGCGATTCTCGCCCTCCTGCAGCGGCAGCGTTCCGATGAATGTGCCACCGGCCAGTCGTGCCGGAATCGGCGCCGAACCATTGGCGCTCAGTGTCACGCTGTCCACACCCGTCGTTTTGAGATTTAAAAAGGCTTCGGGAAGCTTTGCCGGGTCCGATACGCGAACCAGACTACCACCGGTGGCCCAGGCGATTTCGCCGAGGATCTCGCCGCCCGTCCTGTTCGATCCGAGCAACAGTGTTTGCACCGTGACGCCCTGCGCATGTGCTTTCACGGCTGCCTTGTGCGCTTTGGACCTACTCGACTGGCCGTCGGTAAAGAGCATGATTACACGTGATGAGCCGGGTCGTCCGTGCACTTCGAGTTCCGCTAGCGCCGTGAGAATGCCGGCCGCGAGATTCGTGCTTCCCGACCTTGGCAGAGTCCGCAATGCCCGCGTGACCTGCCCGCGGTCCGATGTCATGGGTTGGACCAAATTACCGCTGCCATCGAAGCTGGCCACGCCAATCTTGATGTCGCTTCTGGGCGAGAGGCTCTCGACCAAGCCAATCGCTCCCAAAGAACGATAGTCGCCTGGATCAGTTTTGCGAAGACTTCCCGACGTATCCATGACGAACATCATGTCGAGATAACGTACGCCGCCAATTCTCGACGCCACGCCCTCAACCTCAATGGTTCTCTCTCCATTGGCGGCGACGAACAGGTCGGACGGTGACTGGATTTCGATCTGCAGCCCGTCCTGGGACGCCGTCGCGACCGTCACGAAGCAACACGCCAGAACTGCAGCGAAAACGGCTAGAGTATTGCGCATGAGATCACCTGAGCGAATTACGTGCTTTTGCCTTAAGTTCCGGTAGCTTAGAACACTAATGTGGGCGTATTCCGGGACGTGGCACACACTTTAGTTCGTTTACGCGATAGAATTTCCTACCCATTATTACTGGAGCACCTGAATGGCCGGCGGGTTCGCGAAAGATGGGGCAGTACAGGATCAGATCGACGCGACGATCGAGGATGCCGTCAAGCGTGCGCGTGAGCAGATGCCGGCCGGCGAAAGCCTGAGCAACTGCGAAGAATGCGACAAGCCCATTCCGGATGCCCGTCGTGAAGCCATCCCGGGCGTGCGTCTGTGCGTTGCCTGTCAGGAACAGCAGGATGCCGAAGTGAAAGCTGTTAGCGGCTACAACCGTCGCGGCAATAAAGACAGTCAGTTGCGCTAACGTAGCAACCAAATCCCTCCCCGACGCATCTAAAAGACATCTATAACGCAATACGCCGGAGCAGTACCGTGTACAAAGCACTCATTTCACTAATCATGATTCTCGTGATGTCAGCCAGTATTGGCAGCGGCGCGCCCGCGGAACTTGAGAGTGTCGTCGACGAGGTCGTCGCTACAGATAGGCCTGAGACGGGAATGCCTGCCATGTTGTTCGCGCACGCAGACCAATGGCAGCTCGTCATGGCGGATGACGGCGGCGAACACTGCGACCTCTAGAATATCCACCAACCACTGTCGAGATCGTCCTCGCAACGCTTGAGCTGCGCCCCCCATTCCTTCGCTCGGTAATCAACTGTACGCGCCGTGTCTTTTAACCAGCCTTTCTTTTTGTACGTGCCCTTGCGCCAGCCAACCTGACCTTCGTGGTAGGCGAGATACTGGTTGTAGGGATCCCATTTCGAGATACCGACGGACTTGTTGGACATATTCGTATACCAGCCAACGAAGTCGATCGCATCATCGAAGTCATCGCGGTCCGCAAACCGCCGTCCGGCGTCTTTCTTGTACCAGTCCCACGTGCTATCGAGTGCCTGTGCGTAGCCGTAGGCATTCGACGGCCGTGTCCAGGGAATTACGCCAAACAACTTTGTCCGTGGCGGCTTGGCATCGAACCTGAACGATGACTCCTGGCGAATGATCGACATCTGCACGTGTATCGGCGTGCCCCAGCGCTTTTCCGACTTCTTCGCCGCCTTGTACCAGCCGCGCTTGTCCTCGAAGACCGCACAGATATTCTCGATGTTTGCCGGCGGCGCCGTGGCGCAGGCAGTCAGGACAACCATCCACAACACGCCGAGCAGCACAGAGCCTGCCCGCGCGCGAGCTTTACTGTCCTTAACGGAATTTGTCGGTATTCGGTGCATGCCTCTGAAAGCATTGATGATAGTGCTGGCCCAAGGCTTTCAGTATAGCGCCGTTATTCCGCGCCGTGACGACTATTCGCTTCGATCAGCCTTGCGAGACAGCAACCAGTGGTCGATCGAGTAGCGGTCGTTCCCGAGCGGCGCCAGCAACAGGAAAACAATAAGCGCCAGGCGAGTAAAGGTGTGCCCGTCAATATCAAAAAGTGGCTGCTGCAAGGCATGACCGTAGGTAGTTACTACCAGTAACAGGCCGACTGCGATGAGTGCCTCTTTTGTTCTGAAGCCGATGCAAATAAGCAGCCCTGCGGCAAGTTCGAGAAAGGGAATGCTGTAGCCGAAAAGTTGTAGCAGCCAGATTGGAATCCAGGTGTCTGCAAATCCCTCCACAAAAAACTGTTGCGCATGGCTTGCGGGCGTTAACACAAACACCTTCCAGTAGCCGGCCATCAGGAACAAGAGTCCCAGTATCCAGCGCACAATGAAGTTTACGATTGACCAGTTGTTACTCATTCGACAATTCCAGTTTATCTCGCCTGTCTTTCAACACACACCTATGCGCGTGTCACTCGTACTTTAATCTCAACGCCTTCTTGTCGTTTTATGTGATTCAGAATGTTCAATAAGTTCCTGGACGTGGGATTGCTTCCAGGACGTAACATTCTTATCAGGCTTTTCGCGTCTTTCCCCGTCAGTTCTGCTAAGGCAGGATAGCCGATCGTCGCATTGATGTAATTACTAAGTATGCTTTGGCCACCATCAAGGTCACCCTCAATAAGGCTTTCAATAGCTTCTTCAATTAGGGCAAGACGAAACTTCGGGTCACGCTGTGCACGTGCTCGAACAGTTTCTTTGAAGTGACGAGTGAGTGCCATTACTCTTTTCCTCTGCGTTTGCGAAGCTTGTAATTTTTCCAATTCTTCCCGGCCAATTCGATCAATTGTGGTAGTAACTTTGGCCGCTGCCTTGGCACCCAATTTGTCGAACCACCGGCCGTAGGGCGAGTAGCCACTCTCATCCACGTATTCGAGTATTTCAATAGTCATATATAGTAACTTATATGTTACTAATTAGTCTATTGAGCACTCCCAGTTGGTTCAATCGACGAATGTATTTGATTTCGCCACTTTTGGTTACGGTGATCACGCGCCTTGCAAACACTTATTCAATATTCTAACATTTGTTTGCCATGTCGTCCCGCGAACAACAAATCCTCTCCCTGATCCGCGAAGATCCGATGCTGCCGCAGCAGGCGATCGCGGAACAGCTAGCAATCAGCCGTTCGGCCGTCGCCGGCCACATCATGAATCTTGCCAACAAGGGCCTGATCAAGGGGCGCGGCTATGTTCTTAGCGATTCACCCTTTGTGGTTGCTATCGGCGGCGCCAATATCGACATCCACGGCAAGTCATTGAAGGCATTACGCCGCAAGGATTCCAACCCCGGTACGGTGCATATTTCCGCAGGAGGCGTTGCACGAAACGTTGCAGAGAATCTCGCACGGCTCGGTCTCGATTGCCGACTAATCTCCGCGATCGGCAACGACCACCACGGCCAAATGCTCATGCAGTTGTCGCGCGATGCCGGTATCGACATGCAATACGTACACGAGATCGCATCGGCACCCACGTCCACCTATTTGTCGATACTCGATGACGCAGGCGACATGCGGGTCGCCATCGCAGACATGAGCATTATCGACCAACTCGACGCAATTCGTTTGCGACCGCAACAAGCCATGCTGCAGCAGTCCTCGTTGATGATTCTGGATTGCAATCTTCCCGACAGTGCGCTTGCATGGCTTAGCAACACGTTCGCCGACAAGACAATCTTTGCCGACACTGTTTCGACAACAAAGGCGACACGCATCAAACCCTACCTGCACTCGATCC
The DNA here is from genome assembly GCA_022564475.1 of Pseudomonadota bacterium. GTDB lineage: Bacteria > Pseudomonadota > Gammaproteobacteria > Steroidobacterales > Woeseiaceae > UBA1847. The sequence continues at coordinate 8,941 of JADFLJ010000028.1, read as the reverse complement.
ATACTCTGAAAACCACGGCGACCGAAGCCGAGGCACTGACGGGCCTCGAAGCACGCACCAAGGTTCAGTTGCGAAAGCTCGCCAGTCGACTGCACGGCCAAGGCGTCGAACGCGTGTTCATCACGCGCGGTGACCAGGGTGTGTTTTACAGTACGGGCGATGCACAGGGTGTTGAAAAAATGAAACACAGCACGCACGAGGTACGTAATGCCGGTGGCGCCGGGGATGCGTTTCTTGCCGGGCTCGCGTATGCCTGGCTCGAAGACTGGCCGATAGATCGTTCGGTGCAATTCGCATTAGCGGCCGCGGACATTACGCTATCGCACCCCGCCACCAGCAGCCCTGCCCTGTCACTCGCCGCCGTCAATCACGCCATGGAGCACTAGCGTGTCTAAACACTCCTTTAACGAACATCTTGACGTCGCAGCCGAAGTCGCCGACGCATTAGAGTCCGGCAAACCCGTTGTCGCACTGGAATCCACGATTATCAGTCACGGCATGCCCTACCCGAGAAACGTCGAAACGGCAGCGCTGGTCGAAGACACGGTGCGTCGGGGCGGCGCCGTCCCCGCCACGATTGCGATCCTGGATGGCCGCCTGAAAGTCGGGCTGTCCCGTGCGGACATAGATCGTCTCGGCAACAAGGGCACAGACGTTATCAAGTGCAGTCGTCGCGACCTGCCATTCGTCATCACGCGTAAACAAGACGGCGCTACAACAGTTGCCGCCACGATGATCATTGCTGCAATGGCCGGTATTCGCGTGTTCGCAACCGGCGGTATCGGCGGTGTCCATCGCGGCGCGGAAGAAAGCATGGATGTCTCCGCAGATCTCGAAGAACTCGCACGCAGCAACGTCGCCGTTGTCTGCGCCGGTATCAAGTCTGTGCTGGATATCGGCCGTACGCTCGAATACCTCGAGACGAAGGGCGTGCCCGTGGTCGGTTACCGAACCGACACGCTGCCCGCTTTCTATTCACGAAGCAGTGGTTTTGCCGTGGATTACCGCGTCGAGTCGGCCGCCGAGGTGGCTGCCGCGATGAACATCAAATGGGACATGGGCCTGAACGGCGGCATGGTCATTGCGGTGCCGATACCCGAAGAACATGCGCTGGCCAGCGATGAGATCGACCGCGTCATCGAAGACGCCCTGCAAGAGATGCAACGCCAGGACATCACGGGCAAAGACAGGACACCTTTTCTATTGGCGAGCATCGCTGAGCGCACGGGCGGCCGCAGTCTCGACGCCAACATCCAGCTCGTCATCAATAACGCGCGTGTTGCCGCGGAGATCGCTGTTGAGATCACTAGTTGAGTGGGCAGTGACCCTCTAAGTAACCATCACGACTGCAACTCAAAAAGTGTGCCCACGACCAGGCACCAATCGATATTTTCCCCTGCATACCACCGCGGTACACAGGTCTTTGCATCAATGTTCAAGCCCGGGTTTTCAAATTGAATCCAGTCGATGACATTGTCGTGCCTTGAACACCTTGGCAGCGCGCCGCCCTCGTGCAGGTCACGCCCAAGAGGAATCGCAGGCGATTCGTCGTGATGTTTCCGCGGAAACATCGTCATCGTAGAAATAACTGAGCTCTCCTCTTTCGAATGCTTTACTGATCTTCGGCAGCTCAGCCAGCGCATTCGCTACTCGCACTTTCTCCCGAGCCGCGTTCATGCCGATACCGCATTTGAAATTTAGCCAGTGGGCACAGGAACATAGGCCCGGCAATTGCCAGTAGCCCTGCTCGTCGAATTCGTGGATCAGCACCAGGAGTCGGTAGGTCGCGGCGTAGAGGTAGCCGCAGAGTTCGGTGATCTGGTCACCAAAATGAGAGGTCTAACCGGTGCCAATATAGGCCGGGATGCTAGTATTTTCAGTCTATTAGCAATCATTGATCCAGCTCTGCCATGAAGGTGACCCGTAGTCTCAAGTTAGCGGCTCTGCTGCCGCTGACGCCCTTTATCTTGCTGGCTGCAGGCGTTTGTGCGGCTGCCGGACAGGACGCATCGCTGATGCACGGCAACGTCGAGTCGCAGGAAGCCGGACTTTTGCCTGATCAACTCAGAAATCAGGCAGTCCAAAGTGCCCGAATGGGAGATTACGAGCCCGCTATAGAGACGCTGGAACGCATACTCGCGAGCGACCCCGATAACGTCGCTGCCTACCATGATTTGCTGATCATTCTGGGTTGGGCTGAGCAGAATCAAAAAGCCCTGCAACTGGCTGGTCGACTGGACTCCGCGCGTGCGCCGATCGGGGTCCTCAATGCACTGGGCAAGTCGGCTCGAAACGTGGCTGACTTTGAGCAGTCCGTGCACTGGTATACGCTGGCCGTCGCTCGTGCACCCACAGATCCGGACAGCATACTGGGCAAGGCACTGGCGCTGGCGGACTCGGGTCAACACGTAGCAGCAATAGCGGTCCTGTCGACGCTGGCACGCACGGAGCAGGAATCCACCCGGGTGCGTATGGCCCGTGGCTACATTCACCACAGCAGCCGCGACTATGTGCAGGCCATCGTCGCATTCGATCAGGTTCTTGCTGATGACGCCGAACATCGTGATGCTTTGCGCGGCAAAATCCTGTCTCTGCGAGGGCTATTGTTGCCGGCTGAAGCGCTGGCGATCGCGGGCGCCCACCCCGGGCTGCTGAGCGACGATGAACTCGCACGTCTCCAGACGGACTGGGCCGCCATACAAATCCGCTGGGCGAACGAGACCGCCGGGCCCGAATCCTATGCCTATCGCAGCCTCGACCGGGCGTTGCGCTCAATCGCATCGACCGCCGAGCAGTTTTCCGATAACGACGTCGTACAACAACGCGCGGGTTTTGATCGGGTCGTCGCGTACAGTTCGCAACAAAAAATGCCGGCGGCGGTCGCTGAATTCGAACAGCTAAGCGCTGCGCCACTCAGGATTCCCACCTACGTGCTGGCCGCTGCCGCCAACGCCTACATGCATCTGCAGGAACCTGAAAAAGCCGAGGTGATATTGCTGCAGGCTCTCCAGGAAGAACCAGATAACTTTATGCTGCAACAAGACATGTTCTGGATTCTTGTTGATCTTGAACGACAGCACGAAGCACTGGCCCTCGCAGAGGATTTACGGCGCGGCGAACCGATCTGGCTGAAAGAGCCCGATTCGGATATGGTTCGGGCGAATCCGCGGCGAGTACAAACTGAGATTTTGGTCGGCCTGGCGTATTCCTTCATGGATCAATTGCCACAAGCACAGGTGCAATTCGAACAACTGCTGGCAATCGCTCCGCACAACACCGGATTCCAGCACGAACTGGCCACGGTCATGCGCCGACGCGGCTGGCCGGAGCGGGCATTGTTCGAATACCAACAGGTACTAGCCATTCAGCCCGACCTCGTTGCGGCAGCCGTGGGGAACGCACATGCGCTGCTGGACAAGCGTCAGTTTGAACTGAGTGAAGAACGTATTACCGAGCTGGTCGCCTTAATGCCCGAGCGGACCGATGTACGGCAGCTGGAACAGCGCTGGGAGAAGATCAATCAATATCAGTTTCGCATCGATTCCAGTTTCGGCAAGAGTACCGGCGACCAGTTCGGTAGCAAGCAGTACAACGTCGACGGCTATTTTTATATGAAGCCCCTAGCGTATCAATTTCGTCCATTTGCGCACAGCGCGGATGCGTTCGCCGAATTTCCGGAGGGCGATTCGGTACGACGCCGACTGGGCGCAGGTATCGAGTACCGCGGCGTGGATTGGGTCGGTAGCCTGGAGCTGCATGGTGACCGCGACGGTGGCGGCGACGCCGGTGTAAGTGCAGCCGCAAAATGGTTCGTCAATGAACTCTGGTCGGTGTCCGGTATCTGGGAAACGCAAAGTGCTGCAGTACCTCTGCGCGGCCACCGCACGGGCTTGTACGCAGATCAATTCGGCCTGCGCGTCACGTATCGCGCGAGTGAGTCGCGCAGTTTCTCGGTATCCGGCGAACAAACCCGCATCAGTGACGGAAATACTCGACAGAGCTGGTCACTGCGTGGACGGCAGCGCATGTTTACTCGCCCTGCCTACAAGTTTGATCTGGACGCCGGCATTTTCGTTTCCAATAGCGACAGGCAGGACGTAGTCTATTTCAGCCCCAGCAGCGATGCAGCATTTCTTGTTACTGCGATAAATGACTGGCGCACCTACAGACGTTATGATTTTGCATTCAACCAGCAGATCAATGTCGAGTTAGGCTTTTACAAGCAGAGCTCGCATGGCAGCAATGCGATCGGATCTCTGCAGTATCTCGCCAGCATCGACTTCAATACGCGTTACAGCGCGTATTTCGGCGTGCAGTACGGCCGCCGCGTCTACGACGGTGAATCCGAGTACGCGACGTTTGTCACACTCGGTGTAGCGGGGTCATTTTGATGAGGTGGCCAGCGTCCTTCATTGCCATCCTGTTACTCTGCCTGCAGTCATTGACTGCACACGCGGACCAGGACTTCATTGCCATCGCGTACCATGATGTCCGCAATGGCGTGACCGCGAATTACGACGCCGATGAATTAAGTATTTCAACCGGAAATCTCGCAGCGCACTTCGCCTGGTTAAAGCACCATGGCTATGTACCCGTTAGCATCAATGATCTTGTCGCCGCATCCGCCGGACGCCGAACCCTGCCCGACAAAGCCGTACTGCTGACATTCGATGACGGTTTGAAGAGCGTCTATACGGACGTATACCCGCTGCTGAAACTCTTCAACTATCCTGCCGTGATTAGCGTCGTTACCGACTGGCTTGACCTGTCACCCGGGGAGACGACTGATTATGGCCGACGGCAACTAAGCCGCCAGGACTTCGTCAGCTGGGATGAGTTACGGGAGCTGCAGAAATCGGGGCTGATCGAAATAGCCTCACACAGTGCCGATTTACACCGCGGCATCGTTGCCAACCCGCAAGGCAACCTCATGCCGTCGGCGACGTCCCGAGCCTATCGCGACAATCGCTATGAATCGCAAGAAGAGCAAAGCCAGCGCATTCGTTTGGACCTCACGCGCAGCGCCAACGACATACAGGCCGCACTGGGCACGGCACCGCGAGTCATGAGCTGGCCCTATGGAAAATACAATTCGGCAAACTTGGGTGTGGCGGCCGAGCTTGGAATGTCGGTAACGCTTACACTCGATTCAAGAATCAATACGCTGTCGAATTTATTGACCATTAGTCGCATTCTGATCCGCGAAAATCCAGGCATTGCCGAGTTCTCGGCGGAATTGATGTTGCCGCAGACCCAATCTATCGTACGAGCCGTACAGGTCGATCTCGACTATGTGTACGACGATGATCCTGTGCAGCAAGAATTAAATCTCGCTGCACTAGTCGAGCGTGTCAAAACCCTGCAGATCAGCCACATATTCCTGCAGGCATTTGCCGATCCCGATGGCGACGGCGCTGCCGACGCATTGTATTTTCCGAACAGACATCTGCCGATGAGAGCCGACCTTTTTAGCAGAGTTGCCTGGCAACTCAAGACGCGTTCAAACGTACGCGTCTTTGCCTGGATGCCGCTGCTCGCATTCGACTCCAGCGACTTCGACCCTGACTGGAGCGTGACACAGTACTCCGCAACGGGTGCGAGACCGGATCCGGCCGGGGAGCCGCGGCTTTCGCCGTTTCACCCGGATGCCAGGCGCGTCATTCGTGAGATTTACCAGGACCTTGCGAGCCATGCCGATTTCGACGGTATATTGTTGCACGACGATGGCCGGCTGAACGAATACGAGGATGCCAGCGAAGCCGCGATGGCTGTTTACCGGCAGGAGTTTGGCAGCAGTTTCGGAATCTCTCGCGCGCTCAATGACGCGGCGCTCGGCGAGCGATGGTCGAGATTCAAAACCCAGGCACTGATCGATTTTGGAGATGAGCTAATCGGAGTTTTGCGCTCACAGCGCCCGCAACTGAAAACCGTCCGCAACCTGTTTGCACCGGCTGTCCTGGACGATGCCAGCGAAGCATGGCTCGCGCAGTCGTTCAGCCTGTTCCTCGAGCACTATGACTACGTGGCACTGATGGCCATGCCCTACCTGGAGGGCAGCGCCGACCCGCAACGCTATCTTGATCAACTTGCCGCAGCCGTGGCACAACAGGAAGGGGGACTGGAGCGCACGATTTTCGAATTGCAGACCCTGGATTGGCAACTTGGGACTGCCATTCCTGCAACGACTCTAATCGATCAAATGCGCAGGCTGAGGGCGGCCGGTGTCAAACACCTGGCCTATTATCCTGACGACTTCATTGGCAACAGGCCGGAGCTGGAGGAAATTCGGCAAGCAATTTCATTGGCAAATTATCCGTTTCGCCGGCCCTGAAGCATATGAATATTCTGTACAGCTTCACCTTCTATTACCCACTGATGATGGCGTATACGTGGATCATTGGTGCGCTGTTTTATTACTACCACCGTGAACGCACCGACATGCGCTCGCCTGAGGATCCACCCGACCTGCCCTCGTACCCGGCCATTTCATTTCTTGTTCCCTGCCACAATGAGTCCGCCAGCGTCATCGATACGATCGATTCGGTGTTACGGCAGGACTATCCCGAGTTCGAAGTTATCGCAATCAACGATGCAAGTGAGGATGACACGGGCGCGATTCTTGACGAACTGGCGGCTGAGCATGACTGCGTCAGGGTAATCCACTTCGAGAAAAACCAGGGCAAGGCAATGGGCCTGCGGATGGGCGCAATGGCGTCAAAGCATGAGTACCTGGTATGTCTCGATGGCGACGCGATCCTGGATCGACATGCATCAAAGTGGATCATGCGGCACTTCGTGACCGGCCCACGCGTTGGCGCCGTCACCGGAAATCCACGCGTTCGAAATCGTACGACCTTGCTGGGCAAGATCCAGGTTGGCGAATTCTCATCCATCATCGGTCTGATCAAACGTGCGCAGCGAATTTACGGCAGGATATTCACGGTATCGGGCGTCGTCGCAGCCTTTCGAAAAGGGGCACTTCAGTCGGTCGGATTCTGGAATCTGAATACGGTCACCGAGGACATCGACATAAGCTGGCGGCTGCAGCTGCGCCATTGGGACATTCGCTATGAGCCCAATGCGCTGTGCTGGATATTGATGCCGGAGAGGCTGCTGGGCCTGTGGCGGCAGAGACTGCGTTGGTCACAAGGCGGCATTGAGGCCCTGATGTTGCATCGAAAATCGCTGTGGAACTGGACCAGCCGCCGCATGTGGCTGGTCGTGCTCGAGCTTTTAGTCAGCACTGCTTGGGCCTATGCAATGTTGATCAGTTTTCTGCTCTGGGTCCTGGGAACGTTCATCGAGTTGCCGCCAAACTTGCAGGCCCCCGGCATAATCCCTGGCTGGACCGGTCTGTTGCTCGGCTTTACCTGCCTCGTGCAATTCGCCGTGAGCTTGACAATCGACAGCCGCTACGAACCCGGCTTCAGTCGCTATTATTACTGGATGGTCTGGTACCCGTTGATCTACTGGGTACTGCAGGCACTAACGACCTGCGTCGCTATGCCGAAGGCCTTGTTCGGCGGCCTGAAAACACGTGGCACCTGGACCAGTCCTGATCGCGGCGTTCGCCCAAAAGAGGCATCCTGATTCGCCATGCAAAACAGTGAATACATAGTCACGGTCAAACCGGCAGATCGTCGCGACCAGACCAGGGATACGGTCCTGACCTTTATTATGTGGGGTATTTACATTTACCTCTGGATTCCACTGATTACGCTGGTCGCGTGGTTGTTTGGTTTTGATCGATTCTATGAGGTCATGATTACTTACGGTGGTTTCGAGGTCGCCGTGGACCTGCTGGACCTGTATGCACTCATGTTGATTTCGATCGTCGTGAGCGTCGTGAGCTGGGCGGGATTTAATTACTACCGCTTTCACCGTTATGACCGAAGACAAACTGCGCCCGCGACGCACGTGCAGAATCTCAGTGAGTTTTTCGGGGTTTCAGAGGCGGACATCGAGCGTGCCCGCCACGCCAAGATATTGCAGATCGATCTGGACGATCAGGGCGCTATCGTAAAAATTGCGCCTGACGATTCGAGGCCTACTCCGGAACCGTACTAAGGTTGAAATGGCCGTAGAAATTGCTGAAGACACGGCCCCCTCCGTCAAATTTCCGTATACTGTGTATTTGTACCGTATACGCCTAAATGACTGATATTGCTAGAATTTTTCATAGAACAAGCGCCCGATCGGACTATTCGTCGGCAGCCATGACGAACTCGGCGAGGACATCGCCGTCTTCATCAAGCAGTCGCATCGAGTTTCCACCGGACTTGATGTCCTTTGTTTGCGTTATCGCTTCGAGGAACGTCGCTTCGAGACTCATCGCGGGCCCCGGGCACGCCTTGCGCGTGGAACCAAGTTGCCCCATCCCGATGCCCGACCCCGATTTTTCCAGTGAGCCGAAGAAACTATTGCAACCACTGTTGCCGTTGACGCTACCATCAACTTCGAACTGTATAAACACGCCGCTGTCGTCCGCGATCGCCTGATCGCCAACGCTGACCGCGCGCCAGTGAACGCCGGTTAATTCCGCACCACTGCCGCCAATACTCATCTGCCGGCCCTGCAACATGACAAGCGCGATACCCGCCAGAAACAACAGGAAAACTCCAAATCCAAACATTGATTTCATAGCACTTCTCTTCGTTATTGGCTGTCGTACTTCAGAAACTGTGTTCGAGAATCTGCATCAGGGGGCGATTAACGTAGTAATTATGTCGGCCCAAGCGATGCTTCTCAACAAAGCCCTTGTTCGTCAGTTCCGACAAATACTTGCTGGCCGTTAGACGCGACACCCCGAGGTCATTCTGAACGGCTTCGATCTTGGTATATGGATGGCGAAACAGATTCGAGAGCAATTCATAACTATAGATCTTCGGCAGCTCGAGACGAAACCGTTCTTCGACGTCGTGCATCAAGTGTCTGATCGCAC
>JADFLJ010000187.1 GCA_022564475.1 Pseudomonadota bacterium | reverse complement strand
GGCGGGATTCGCTGGACGGGTGCGGCAACACTTGGCGAGCACAACGAGGAAGTCTATAAAGAGTTACTGGGGCTGGACGCGGCAGAACTAAAAGAGTTGCGGGCCAAGTCCATCATTTAGAAGCGTCCGGGGCACAACATCGTACCGGGCTAAACGAACATATCAGAGGAAAAGAGCATGGCGTTTCGTCTTGGAGTCGATGTCGGTGGCACGTTTACCGATCTGTTGTTGGTTGATGAATCATCGGGGCAAACTTACATGGCGAAGGTGTTATCGACACCCGAGGATTCGTCAATCGGCGTGCTTAACGGCATTGATCGAATTTGCGAGGAGTCCAATATCGATGCCAGGCAGGTGACCCAGGTCATGCACGGAACGACCGTTGCGACGAATGCTGTTCTCACCCGAAACGGTGCCAAAGTCGGGCTGATAACGACCAAGGGCTATCGACAGATTTTGCAGGTTGCGCGTTCGTTTTGCCCCGGCGGTCTCGGCGGTTGGGTCAGCTACATGAAAGCGCCTTTGATGGCACCGCTGGAACTGACGATTGAAGCCGACGAACGACTGGACGCGGAGGGCAAGGTGGTCAAGCCACTTGATGTGGACGCATTGCGCCGCGATGCGACCGCGCTCGCGGACAAGGGCGAAGTCGAAGCACTGACCATTTGCCTGATGAACTCTTATGTCAATGGCGAACATGAGGAACAGGTGCGCGACGTCGTGCAGGAAATTTTCGGCGATGTGCCAATCTCAATCAGCAGCGAAGTCGTTCCGGAGATGCAGGAGTACGAGCGCGCCGAGACAACAGTCGTCAACTCCTACGTGCGGCCGGTGGTCTCCAAGTACATCGGCAACTTGCAGGCCTCGCTCGAAGAGCGTTTGGGTGACGACGTCAAGCTGGCCATACTGCGTTCTGACGGTGGTCTTGCGTCGGCTCGAGCATCTTGTGAGTCTCCGGTGAATCTTTTGCTGTCCGGTCCGGCTGGTGGTGTTTCAGGGGCGATGTACTTCTGCAAACGCGGCGGATTCGAGGACATTCTGACCTTCGACATGGGCGGGACGTCAACGGACGTTGCGCTCATACAAAACGGTCAGGCAAGAATTCGGCGAGAGACACGCGTCAGTGACGTGGTGGTGCGCGCTCCGTCTGTCGACGTTCGGTCCATTGGCGCCGGCGGTGGCTCGATCGCCTTTAGCCCGGAACTCACGAAGGCGCTGCGCGTCGGGCCGGACTCAGCGGGTGCTGATCCCGGACCGGCCGCGTATATGAAAGGCGGCGACAAGCCGACCGTTTGTGACGCCAATGTGGTGCTGGGTTATTTGCCGTCAGACGTCAAATTGGGTGGCGCCATGACCATCAATCGCGACGCCGCTGTACGCGCTGTACAGACGCTGGCCGATGCGATGAACATTGATTTGATGACTGCGGCGGAAGGCATTATTAAAATCGTAAATGAATCGATGCTCGGTGCATTGCGCCTGGTGTCGGTCGAGCAAGGCTACGATCCGCGCGACTTTGCGCTGGTCGGATTCGGCGGCGCCGGACCGCTGCACGCCAATTCTCTGGGTGTGCTGACCGGTTCCTGGCCCGTCATTGTGCCGCCAGGCCCGGGTGTTCTGTGTGCCTACGGCGACGCAACAACGCGAATTCAGGACGAGGCATCTCAAACCTACGTTGCGCGCATTGATGAGTTGTCGGCGGATGAGTTGATCGAGCAGCTGCAATCCTTGCGCGTGCGCGCGAGTGAATCCTTCAAAGCAGATGGCATTCCTGAGGACCAGCAGGAAGTCAGTTATCAAGCGGATATTCGTTATGCCGGGCAAGCGTTCCAGTTGTCGCTGATTGTTACGATCGACGAACTGAAAAGCAGCGGCCTGGCTGTGTTAACCGATGAGTTTGATCGGCAGCACGAACAGTTGTTTACGTTTGCGCACGGCAAGGATCACGAGATTGTGATTGTTCGCGCGATCGTCAAGGCGACCAGCAGTCTTAGTGCAGATCTCAAGGAGGTCAGCGACAAAAAGACCAGGCTTGTGGATGCGAAGATTCACGACACCAAGTATTACTATGAAAAGGAGTGGCGCGACGCCGTCATTTACGATCGCAGCAAGCTCGGCGTAGGAACGGTCATTACGGGGCCGGCAATCGTCGTGGAGATGGATGCGACAACGCTGATATTGCCCGGACACGCTGCAACAATAGACAAAGTCGGCAATATTCTGATTAACCCAGCTTAGGCCAGGAGTTCGAAATGACAGCCAAAATTATTGAAACGAACGCCACGCCATTCAAGACCGTGGACGTCGATCCGGTTACCGTGGACATCATCGAAAACGCCTTGCGCAATGTCCGCGTCGAAATGGATGCCGTGCTTTTTCGCACGGCCATGAGCCCGGGTATCCGGGAGCAGGGTGATTGCTTCCCGATGGTCGCAAATCGCGACGGCAAGATGGTCGTCGGCCAATTTGGATCCTTCATCGGTGGTTTTATGGACGCCTACGATGGCGAGATCGAGGAAGGCGACATCATCCTGACGAATGATCCTTACATGTGTAATGCCGCCGTCTCCCACCTGCCGGACTGGATCGTGCTGGTGCCGATATTCAAAGACGGCCGCCACATGGCCTGGTCCGCAATGTTCGGGCATATGTCGGACAACGGTGGCATGGTGCCGGGATCGATTCCGATCAGTGCAGAGACGATCTATCAGGAAGGCATCCGCATCCCGCCAACCAAGCTTTACAAGAAAGGTGAGCTGCAATCGGATCTACTCGAACTGATTCTGCACAATGTGCGCACGACTGAATGGAACCGCTTCGACCTCAATGCACTGGTCGCGGCCTGCCGCACAGCCGGCAAACGCTGCGTCGAGATTGCCGAGCGCTTCGGCGATGACACGTTCTTCACGACGATGCAGATCATGCTTGATCGCAACCTCGAGGCGATGCGCGCGATCATTCGCATGATCGTTCCCGAGGAGCCGCAGTATTTCGAGGATTACGTCTGCGACGACGGCGTTGGCATGGGACCTTACAAGATTGCCTGCAAGCTTTGGCGTGAGGGCGATGTGGCGATCTTCGACTTCGCGGGTACCGATCCGCAGGCCAAGAGTTCGATCAATTTCTATCTCAGCGAAGACATGTTCAAAATGTTTTTCGGTTCGTTCACGATCAACCTGTTCGATCCGCATATTCTCTTTAATGACGGTTTTTACGAACTCGTCGATGTACGTATTCCCGACGGCAGCCTGCTGAAGCCGAAATTTCCGGCAGCGCTGTCCGGCCGGACGCACGCCCTGGGGCGAATATTCGACGTCATGGGTGGAGTCCTTGGACAGGGCGCGCCGGACGCGATGAACGCCGCGGGCTTTTCCGACAGCCCGCATTTGTTTTTCTCCGGTTACGACAAGAAAGGCGAGTGGTTCCAGTTGTTCCAGATCGGCTTCGGCGGCATACCTGGCCGTCCGGTCGGCGACGGTCCGGACGGGCACTCGTTGTGGCCGGGATTCACTAACGTGCCAAATGAATTCATCGAAGCCTACTTTCCCCTGCGCATCATCAAGTACGAGCCGATCATTGACTCGGGAGGTGCGGGATTCCACAGGGGTGGCAACGGCCTTTCGGTGGCCTACGAATTCCTCGTTGATGGACAAGTTGGTATTCATGACGACCGCTGGTTGACCTACCCGTGGGGTGTTCGCGGCGGCGATCCGGGTATGCGTTCAAGCAAGCGGCTGGTACGCGCTGACGGCAGTGAAGAGTGGCTGCCGGCCAAGTGCGACGGCGTCAATGTGAAACAGGGCGATGTCCTGTACTTCAATACCTGGGGCGGTGGCGGTTGGGGTGTGCCGATGGAGCGCGACGCGGAATCGGTCAGGGTTGACGTCGAACGTGGCATCGTCAGCCAGGAAGGCGCGCAACGTTATGGCGTTGTGATCAATGGCGATGGTGCAGTGGACGAAGCAGCGACCAGCAAACTCAGGAAAAAAATGATCGCCGATCGCGGTGAACAGGGCTTGTTCAACTTCGGTGGCACGATCGAAGAGATCAAGGCACGTTCACTGGAGGAGACTCACCTGCCACCGCCAGAGACGCCCGTTTTTTCGAAGCAGGCGTGAGCCAGGCAGACAACGACGTGACTCAGGACTTGTCCGCCAATTACAAAAAGGCCTATGACAAGCGGCTGGGATTCGGTGACAGCCTGGCGCTGATACTGGTGGACTTTGTGCAGGCCTACTTCGACGAGAGTGGCGCGCTGTACGCGGGCGTTGAAGATGCGCTGGAATCTGCGCTGCGGATACGCGAGCTTGCCCGGGCTGCCGGCATACCGGTGATCTACAGCAATGTCGTTTACGATGAAGAAGGCAGGGATGGCGGCGTGTTTTTCAGGAAGGTGCACGTGCTGAAGAATTTTATTGCCGGTAACCCGATGGGCGATTTGCCGTAGAGCTTGCTTGCCGGCGACGCTGAGGTGGTGAAGCCGAAAGGGTACCGGACCGCCATTGTTGCCACGTCGCTAGCATCGAAGCTGAAAGAGTGGGGCGTCG
>JADFLJ010000027.1 GCA_022564475.1 Pseudomonadota bacterium | reverse complement strand
CGCACTCAACGATGCGTGCACAGAATGTGAAACACCTGTACGACTCCTTGGCGCGGGTACCGAGCGCCTCGAAGATGCTTTGCATGAGCGCTTTCCCGGCAGGGCAATCACGAGGATCGACAGCGACAGTACGCAACGCAAAGGTGCGATGGATGCTGCGCTGGCCGCCGCGGCAAGTGGCGAGGCCGACATCCTCGTCGGTACCCAGATGCTCTCAAAAGGACACCACTTTCCAAACCTGACGCTGGTCGGCGTCATCAATGCCGACCAGGGCCTGTTCGGCACCGACTTTCGCTCTGACGAGCGCATGGCGCAATCGATTGTGCAGGTCGCAGGCCGCGCAGGCCGTGAGGAAAAACCCGGTGAGGTTCTGATTCAAACAGCATTCCCCGAGCACCCTTTCTGGCAGCGACTCATCGACTCCGGATATGCCGGCGTTGCGGAGGACGCTCTGGACGAACGAGCGGCAGCGCACTGGCCGCCTTTTTCGCGACTCGCACTGCTCCGCTCCGCCGCACACAAGCGTGCCGATGCGCACGCGTTCCTGGGCTCTGCCCGACACCGTATTGAGCAACTGGGCGCGGACTCCGTGCGCGTATTCGGCCCCGTCGACGCTGTCATGGGTCGACGGGCAGGACGCTATCGTGCGCAGCTATTGCTGCAGAGCGCTGACCGGCGGGCCCTGCACGCCGTCCTTCGGCAGCTCCGGCCGATACTGGAAGGCGAGCCGACAGCGCGTAAGGTCCGCTGGTCGATCGACGTCGATCCGATCGAGTTATTCTAGGCCGACATTATCGGGTCCTTATTTGCCGGGTTTCGCTGTAGAATTCGCGGCTCTCGTGGAGCTCTGCTCCTGAAAACAATCTTTGGAAATCATGAAACGACTCGTCGCAAACCTCGTTAACGATGCGCTGGCATCCTTGCCGGAGCTTAAGGAAGCCGCGGCCGACCTCTCGATGGAGAGCACCGTCGAACGCACGCGCGATGCGTCACACGGCCACTTCTCGACCAACGTCGCGATGCGGTTGGCCAAGGCAGTTCGTAAAAGCCCGCGCGATATTGCGACCAGCATCATTGCGGCGCTGGCCGAAAATGACAGTGTGGAAAAGGTCGAGATTGCCGGGCCGGGTTTCATAAACTTCTACCTGAGCCCCGCGGCGTTTCACGCGGTGATCGCGACCATACTCGATCAGGGCGAAAACTACGGCCGGCAAGCAGCCAAAAGCGGTCCGAAAATATTGCTGGAGTTTATTTCGGCAAACCCGACAGGTCCCTTGCACGTCGGACACGGCCGTCTCGCTGCCTACGGTGCCACGATCGGCAACCTCCTCGAGGCGACCGGTTATCCCGTGAGTCGTGAATACTATGTCAACGACGCTGGTCGGCAGATGGACATCCTCGGCGTCAGTGTCTGGCTGCGCTGGCAGGAATTGCAAGGAAGCGACGTCCCGTTTCCACAGGCAGGTTACCGCGGTGATTACATTCGCGAAATCGCGGCGGCGATTGATACCGCAGGCATTGCAAACGCGACCTCGGAGGCAATCCTCGATGGCCTCCCTGCGGACGGCGTTAGCAACGACGCGGAAGAAAAAGATGCCAGGGAAGCCTACGTTGAGGCACTCGCCGCACGTGCAAAGGAACTGCTTGGTGAAGAAAATTTCGACCGCATTCGCCAGCAATCCATTGACTCCATTCTCGCCGACATTGAGGACGATCTTGCCGGTTTCGGCGTCAAGATCGACACCTGGTTCTCCGAGCAAAGTCTGACCAGGACAGGGCGCATCGACGACGCTCTCGCCGTTCTTAAGGAACGCGGGATTCTTTACGAGAAAGACGGCGCGACCTGGTTTCCGGCCACCGATTATGGAGACGAAAAGGATCGCGTCGTCATCCGGGCCAACGGCGTCAAAACCTATTTCGCGTCCGATATTGTTTATCACTTCGACAAACGCGAACGCGGCTTCGACCATTTGATTGACATCCTGGGCGCCGATCATCACGGCTATGTGTCTCGTGTTCGAGCAGGCCTCGAAGCGATGGGCTACAAGGGCGATGACCTCGAAGTTGAACTCGTACAATTTGTCGCGCTATTTCGGGACGGCGAAAAGGTCGCAATGACCACGCGTGGCGGCACCTTCGTCACGCTAAGGCAATTGCGTGAGGAAGTCGGTAACGATGCTGCACGCTTCTATTATGTTTCGCGCTCCAACGACCAGCACCTCGACTTCGACCTGGATATAGCGAAATCACAATCCAACGATAATCCGGTATTTTACATTCAGTATGCGCATGCGCGCATCGCAAGCGTCTTTCGGCAACTGGCCGACAAGTCGCTTGCCTGGGACCGGACGAACGGTCAGGACAACATGGCGGAACTCAGTGAGTCCCATGAAAAAACACTCATGACGTCGCTGAGTCGCTACCCGGAAGTCATCGAACTCTCGGCGAACAATCGCGCACCGCAACATCTCGTGCATTATCTTCGCGATCTCGCCAATGATTTTCACAGCTGGTACAACGCACAGTTTTTCATTGTTGATGAGGCGAATCAGCGTGATGCGCGACTCACATTATGCGCCGCGACGCGCACGGTCATCGCGAATGGCCTCACGATACTCGGTGTATCTGCACCGGAGTCCATGTAGTGGCGCAGCGTCGAAAACGCCGCTCCAGCAGGTCGACCCGGTCGGCGAAAAAACAGGAGTATCCGGGCTGGGCCTGGGGCATCTGGGGGTTCGCGATTGGCTTGTCGGTTGCGGCCGCTGTCTGGGTGAGCGATCGCAGGCCACTGCCTGCCGAGAATCCGCCTCCCAGCGTCGTAAACAACATCGACCATAACGGCGAGACGGCCGTCACCGACAACCTGCGGACTGAATCGAAACCCGGTCGCTTCGAGTTCTACGACATCCTGCCGCTCTTCGAGGTCATCATTCCCGAAGAGGAGCCCGATGTCGCTGCCGACATCGAACCGAAAGCCGTTGACACACCCGGTACTTATGTATTGCAGGCCGGATCGTTCACCACACTCGAAGACGCCGACCGGCGTCGCGCTCAGCTGGCACTGCAGGGAATTGAGTCTGCGATTCAGCGCGTTACGATCGACGACAAGACCTATCACCGTGTGCGCATCGGACCGATCGACGACCTCGACGAACTCAATATGATTCGGAGTCGATTACGCGCAGCCAAAATTGACGTACTCATTATTCGCCTTCGTGCCTGATTCAGGAAAAACGCTCGCACTTTTTTTGCCGCTGATCCTGGCAGCCTGCTCTACAACGCCACTGCCTCCCGAGCCCGTGATCAACGTCGTATCAACACCTCCTGTCGAGGAGGTCGTCGAGATACCCGACGAGCCCGGCAAATCGTCTTTCAGAATCACAATCGCTGCTGTCGGCGACATGATGCTTGGCACGGACTATCCGGAGAACCACCTGCCTGATGACGACGGCGTCAGTTTTCTGGCCGAGCTCACGCCCATTCTGTCAGCAGCGGACCTTACGTTCGGCAATCTCGAAGGCGTGCTCGTCGACGGCGGCGAGCCCGGCAAGAAGTGCAGCAACCCGGACACCTGCTACTTGTTTCGCTCGCCCACGCGTTATGCGGAACACTTTCGCGACGCCGGCTTCGATGTCCTGAGCCTCGCCAATAATCATGCGCGTGACTTTGGCGAGGAAGGCCGCACGTCCACAATGGAGGCCATCGCTGCTGCGGGAATGTTACACAGCGGGCGTGAGGGTGATTTCGCATCCCTTGAACGCAAGGGCTTGCGCATTGCCGTGCTCGCGTATGCCGTCACGAAGAACTCCAATCTGTTGCTCGACTACGAGCTCGCGGAACGAACTGTGCGCGAACACGCTGCATCGCACGATATTGTCATCGTGTCTTTTCACGGCGGCGCCGAAGGCCAGGACGCTACACACCTGGCGTTCGACGAGGAGGAGTACTACGGCGAACCACGTGGCGACGTGGTGCGCTTTTCGCGCATGGTCGTGGATGCGGGCGCAGACCTCGTCATCGGGCACGGCCCGCACGTTGTTCGAGGCATGGAAACTTACAAGGGCCGCTTGATCGCCTACAGCCTCGGTAATTTTGCGACTTACTACGGCATCAGCGTTGCGGGCATCAAAGGACTCGCCCCGGTGTTGATCACCACGCTGGATGGCGAGGGGCGGTTCATAGAAGGCAAAATTATTTCAACGGTGCAGCTGCGCCCGGCCGGCCCGTCGATCGACGAAACCGCGCGCGCACTTAAGCTCATTCGAAAACTGAGCGGCGAAGACTTTGATCAACGCAGCCTCCGGTTTCTCCCGAGTGGACACATAGAACCAATCGACGCGGTCAGCAATTAGTCGTCGACGGAAACACTCTTAAAGTCGACACCCAGCGAACGTAATTTTCGGTACAGGTGCGTACGCTCCATACCCACACGCTTCGCGAGCCGCCCGACCTTGCCGTCACACAACACAAGCTGCTGCTGCAGGTACGCGCGTTCGAATTGTTCACGCGCCTCGCGCAACGGTAACGCCAACAAGTCCTGTTTCACGAGCGGCTCATCAGCATGCGCAGCACTGTTTATCTCTGCTTCGACTTCCTCTAGCGAAATGTATTCGTCCGTTCCCGTGAGCAGCAAGCGACGCACAAGGTTTTTGAGTTCGCGCACATTGTCCGGCCACGGGTAATTGCGCAGTCGGTTTTGTGCGGCAACGCTAAAGCGCCTGAACGTGAGACCTTCACCATCGACGAGTTTATCGACGTAGTAATTCAGCAATTCAGGTACGTCTTCCGAATAATTTCGGAGTGGCGGCACCTGCAGATTGAGTACCTGCAGATGCGACAACAGGTCACGCCGCAATTCGCCATTGTCGATTCTCGTGTCGTAATCGGCGCTGACCGTCGCAACGACGCGCGCGTCCAGATGGACAGTTTCACTGCCGCCGACCCGAAGGAACACGCCGTCTTCAAGCACACCCAGCAGAATCTTCTGCGCTGCCGCGCTCAAGTCGGCAAGCTCATCGATAATCAGCGTACCGTGGCCCGCGCGCTCAAACGCGCCGGCTTTGATGCGGCCGTCCTGCTCGCTGCCGAGCAATTGCTCCTCAACGTTGCTGTCCGTCAATGATGCTGCCGTCACTCTGACGACGGGGCCTTCCGTCCGCTGGCTCAGCGCATGCAGGTAGCGTGCGAATGCGCCTCGGCCTGTACCGGGCTCGCCACTGATCAGCACACTTGCGTCGTGACGCGCGTACTGCTGAACTTTTTCGCGCAACGCCTTCATGAGCTCGCTGCGGCCGACAGGCGTTAACAAAGAGGGCAGCATGCTGCGCGCCTTCTTCGACTGTTTGCCGGCGGACTCAATTGCACCTTCGACCGTGCGCAACAACTTGGCAAGCGACAGGGGTTTCTCGACGAAATCAAATGCCCCGAGTCGAGTGGCTTCAACGGCCGTATCAACCGTGCCATGTCCCGACATGACAACCACCGGGCAATTCAAATCGCCTGCATCGTTCCACTCGCGCAGCAAGGTGATGCCGTCTGTGTCCGGCATCCAGATATCGAGCAGAATCAGATCAAACCTGCCACCTCTGCGCGATGCTCGCGCTTCCTCCGCATTGGCCGCTACGGTGACGTCGTAACCCTCATCACTCAAAATATCCGATATCAAACTGCGGATATCGGCTTCGTCATCTACAACGAGTACCTGACTCACACCCTGTCCCTCCTTAACTCGGAATGACCCGAGATTTTGGCGATCATCGCCTCGCGTGCCGCTTCATTCATTGGCAGGCGAATACTGATCCGCGCGCCGCCTTCTTTGCGGTTGTCCGCCCGGATCGTCCCCATGTGTTCTTCGACGAGCTTTTTCACAATTGCCAAGCCGAGGCCGGTGCCCTTTGGCTTGGTCGTCACGTATGGATCGAATACCTGTGTCACGGAACCGGTCTGGAAACCCGGCCCGTTATCTTCAACTCGTATTTGCGCTATCTCGATACCGTCAATCTCTGCTGAACTGACATGCACCTCTACGCGGCCATTCCTGGTGTTTTCCAGGGCCTCGATTGCGTTACGAACAAGATTGTGGAGGATTTGTCGCACACGTCCGATATCGGCATCGATCAGCGGCATGGCCGGATCCGACGTCACCGCGATGTCGACGCCGCTGTCTTGCGCGCGATAGAGATCAACCACCTCGTGCACGAGTTTGTCCAGACTGAATCGGCCGACATCCATATCAGGAGCTCGCGCATAGTCGCTAAACGCGTTGACCATTTCTTTCATGGCCTCGACCTGCTGCACGATCGTATGCGTCGCACGATCCAGAACCTGTGCCTCATCTTTGCTCATCGTGTGGAGATACTTGTGCCGCAATCGTTCTGCAGAAAGCTGGATCGGCGTAAGCGGATTTTTGATTTCATGTGCGAGTCGTCTTGCGACTTCGCCCCAGGCCGCATCCCGCTGCGCCTGCAACAAGGCAGTAATGTCATCGAATACGATGACGTACCCCGGCGGACTGTCTCCGTCCGACGGCAGCGTCGTACACGCGCAACTCAACACGCGCCGACCGACTTCGCCACGCAGGACGATTTGTTCGCGCCATTCAGTCTCACCTGCATCGAGATGTACGCGTGCAACATCGACAAACTGCTCGAGCAAGGGTTCGTTTTTCGCGATGTCGGTCAGGTATTCACCGGCTCTATTCTCCAGGTCGACGTTCAGGATTGCGCCGGAGGCCTGATTCGCTGTGCGAATCCGCAGATCAGAATCCAGGGCAACAACACCGGTCGAAAGCCGGGCCAGAATAACTTCCAGATTGGCGCGCTCGGCCTCCACCAATGCCTGACTCAGACTCGTCTCACGTCGTGCCTTCGCCAGACGTTGCGTCATGTCATTAAATTCATCAATCAGAAAGCCGATTTCGTCGCGCGCCGGTGACGGCAAAATCGTATCGTAATTACCTTGTGCGACGGCTCGCGTGCCGGCAACAAGATCCTGGATCGGTGCCACGAGGCGGCGCGACAAAACGAACGCACCATAAATTGCGGCGAGCAAACTCAGCATCAATACAACTGTCAGCGTCAGTGTCAGCGTGTTCTTCAGGGGCTCCCGCAGAAATACCATCTGCTGATAACCCTGCAGCGAGCTTTCGACACTATTGGTCATGCGACTCAGCCGTTCGGTTACCGGAAAGTAAGCCTGCACAACGCCAATCGGCGTCGCTCTGCCACGAATCGTAACCAAAGCAGCTGTGCGTATTTCGTAACTGCCATTTTCGAGTGGGTCGAGACTGACAAACGGTCTGTTCTGCTGTGCCTGCATCGCCACTTCCTCGGTAAGCGGCCTCGGCAAGCTCGCCGTCGCATTGGCCGAACTGGTGGCAATTATTCGCGCGTTCGTGCCAAACAGAGTCATTTCACTCGCGCCGCTTTCGCGTCGCAGCATGCTTAGTTCAAAAACAAACTGGTGCTCCTGTACCTGGCCCAGCAGCCTCGCAGCATGCTGGGTGGCGAACAGGCGTTCGCGTTTCTGGATTTCGAGTACTGCCCGACTTAGCTCCAGTGCGCTGTCGAGCCCTTCTTCGACTTCGACGTTGAACCACGAGTCGATGCCGCGATTGATAAACTGCACCGAGAAGTAAAAGACCACGAGCAGCGGCAACACGGCGAGGCCAACAAACATTCCGACGATGCGCGCTTTTAGCCTGGCGCCCGGAACGTTCGTGCGATATTCACGCAGCAGGCGCGCCAGGTTGCCAACCAGCAGCATGAACAAGACGAGTACGCCAACGACGTTTATCGACAGGATGACGATGTGCAGACGATCGAAGTCGGCGGCGTTTTGCGCGGAGCGACTGAGCAAAAACAGGGCGATCAGTGCCAGCCCGACACCGGTCGCAGCAAGTAGCGCGTAAAAACCCCGTTTTATCGTTTTAGAGTCCACTCAAACCAATCACTTTGCAGTTGCCATTCGCTGCGCCAGAAGAACAACAGTCGTAACGGTGCCGAGTACTGCTGCGTTTGCAGCATCACGCGCGCACGCACACGATAAGGCCTGTCCGACGCGAGCAAGGCATCATCGATCACCGGCAAAACCTCAATACGACCGAGGTTGTTCAGGGCGGAATACAGTGTTGCGAAAGAATCCTGATGGCCGCTATTGAGGTTGCGGACGATGTATCGCTGACTTAAGGGTCGATACTCCAGCTCGAAACGCACGGAAAGCTCCGCATCCAGCGCGTCCATGAAAAAGCGCCGTACACGGATCACCTGAAGTTGCAGCTCGATCGTCAGCGGGACGCCACTGTTCAGGGCGTTTAGCGCCTCGCTCGAAAGAACGAGCTGCAGACGCGCATCGAGAATATGCACACCGTCGATGAGCTCCGACGACGCGGACCGCACCTCGAAGTAACCCTCGCGAACAATCTCATCCTGGGCCAGCACGGCAGCACCCATCAGCACGACAAACATCGTGACGAGCACGAATACGGCGCGATGCGCGACTGGACGGTGATTGATAACGTTTGCTGACATTGCTCAAGAGACCTTTTCAAGGCAGGCGAAATAAAATCCGTCCAGACCGGCCGTGCCGGGCAGAACCTGATAACCGCGTACCTTCCGACGCATTACATCGCGGATGTTGTTATTTGGCAACAGTTCGTTTTCTCTCGCGTCCGCTGTCGCAGCGAGAAACCGACCCACGACAGCGTCATTTTCGGCCATCAGGACAGAGCAGGTTACGTACAACAATCGCCCACCGGGCCTCAGCAGAGGCCAGAGCGCCTCCAGCATCGCAGCCTGAAGCTGCGTCAGCTCGGCGATATCGGTCTCGCGGCGCAGTAGCTTGATATCCGGATGACGCCGAATGACACCGCTGGCCGAACACGGCGCATCCAGCAGAATCCCGTCGAACGGCTGTCCATCCCACCACTCATGGGGATTCGATGCATCGCCGGGCAAAAGAGTTGCATTGAGTCCAAGCCGGTCAAGATTTTCCGACACACTCTCTAGTCGCTGCGGGTCCCGGTCGACGCAGGTCAGCGCCAGGTCCGGGCCGCCCAGTTCGAGCAAATGCCCGCTTTTGCCGCCCGGTGCGGCACACGCGTCGAGAACACGGCCACGCCCGTTCGCGAGCAGCCATGGCGCCGCAATCTGCGCCGCCGCATCCTGTACAGACACCCGGCCCTCTGCAAAACCCGGCAAGTCGGCGACAGGCATTGCATTTGCAAGCTGCAGCGCCTGCGTCGCCCCGGGCATCGGGCTTGCCTCGATATCGCGGGATCGCAGCTCATCGAGGTATTCGCCTGCCGCGACGCGACTCTGATTAACCCGCAGCCACATCGGCGCGCGATCGTTATTTGCCGCAAGAATTTGCCGCCAGTCGTCAGGCCAATCCTTGCGGATGGCGTTGATCAACCAGCGCGGGTGATTGTGTTGGGCCTCATCACTGCGCGGTTTCTTGTCCACGAGCTCCTCGCGACCAAAGCGACGGAATACCGCGTTAAGCAAGCCTGCGTGTTTTGGTCGCCGGAGGAGGCGAGCAGCCTCCACGGTTTGCGACACAACGGCATGATCCGGAATACGCGTATCGCTTAACTGGAACAAGCCGACGGCGATCAGCGCACTCATTACGCTGTCGCGCTTTTTCAACGGCCGGTCGAGGAGCTGGTCACACCACTCCTGCAACCGCCAGTGATGCCGCAAGCAACCGAAGCACAGCATGCGCAGCAAAGCGCGATCGTCGCTCGCAACGCGCGACTCTGCCGTGGCCAGCGCCGCATCGAGTGAGCGACCTTTGCTAATAACCTCGTCGATTGCTGCTGCGGCCGCAGCACGAACTTGTGCGCCCTTTTTATTCTGTGTCACAAGCACTGCGCCCTTGTGCCTACGCCAGCACGCGGCCGCACAGGTCTGTGACGGCCGCGAACTGCTGCGCCGATACTCGACTCTTGCCAGGACGCTGCAATTCGCTGAGCACGATGGAACCCGAGCCACACGCAACGACGATGCCCTCACGATCGGCCGACAGGATTGTACCGGCGGCTACGTCACTCGCATTGTTGTTTGCGTCGCTCACTCGTGCGCGCCAGCACTTCACGCGCTCCTCTCCCAGCATGAACCAGGCTCCCGGTGCGGGGTTGTACGCACGAATCCGGCGATCGATATCTGCGGCGGACAATTGCCACCCCAGTCGCGCGTCGCTTGTCTTGATTTTCGCGGCATAAGTCACAAGAGACTCATTCTGCTCTGCGGCAGTGAGTGTTCCCGATAAGATTTTGTCCAGGTTTTCCACGAGCAGCTTGCCACCGAGTGTCGCGAGGCGATCGTGCAATTCAGCGGCAGTCTCGGCAACGCCAAGCGCAATCGATTCCGACAGAAAAACAGGACCGCAGTCGAGGCCGGCCGTCATCGACATGAGACTGACGCCTGTTGTCTTGTCGGCATTGAGTATCGCCGCCTGGATGGGCGCCGCGCCGCGCCAGCGTGGCAACACGGAGGCATGCACGTTGAGGCAACCGTGTGTTGGCAGATCCAGCGCCTCCTGCGGCAGGATTAACCCGTATGCCGCGACAATCATCAGGTCGGGTTTCAGTGCGGCCAGTTCCGACAGAACGTCAGCGTCACGCAATGTTGATGGCTGCAACACTGCAATGTCGTGCGACGTCGCGAATTGCTTTACCGGACTCGCCGTCAGTTTCTTGCCCCGGCCGGCCGGCCGGTCTGGTTGCGTCAACACGGCGACGGGTGTCACGCCGGCGGCGACGAGCGCAGCAAGTGACACACGTGCGAATTCCGGCGTGCCAGCAAAAAGTACTTTCATGACTGGTGGCGACGGTCCCGTACAAGACGATTGCGAATACGCTGGCGTTTCGCTTCGGACAAATAATCAACAAACAACTTGCCGTCGAGATGATCTATCTCGTGCTGAAAACAAACAGCAAGCATGCCATTGGCTTCCATCTCGACCTCTGCGCCATCCCGATTCAGAAACGACACTCGAATATGCTCTGCGCGCTCGACCTCTTCATAATAACCGGGCACGGACAGGCAACCCTCTTCACTAACGATCACACCGTCTTTTTCCAGCAGCTGCGGGTTAATCAGGATATAGGGGTCCGTCTTTTCCTGCGAAATATCGGCGACCAGCAGTCGCTTGTGAACATCGACTTGCGTCGCTGCAAGTCCGATCCCGGGCGCCGCATACATCGTCTCGAACATGTCATCGATCAGACCGCGCAAAGCATCGTCAACGACCTCAACCGGGGTCGCTTTTTTCCTGAGCCGGGGGTCCGGAAACACCAAAATTCGTAGTATTGTCATAATATAGTTGCGACCAATTTCGGCTCATTCATCGTAAAATCCTGCTGGGCCGAAATCACGAATCCGGCCATTTCTCGTGTAAAAGCCCTCAAAAAGCACCTAAATGATTGACTTTATTGAATAAGATGTCAGACAATGCCGCGAGAAAACTAGCCTGCGAAACCGCTTTCGGGGTCGGAAATGTGACGCAATTGGCAGCCCTGACCACCCCGGAGCGACATATTATAGCAACGCGATATTGGATCCGACTGAATACCACGAATTGGAGCGCCTCAAACATCATGTTCCTGCATAAACAAAGCCTTACCAGCAGCCTCCGGCTGATAACCGTCACCCTGGCCGCTGCCATGCTGACGACCGCAGCCGGCTGTTCCATAACCGGCGGCAATGCGGACAGGACGCCGATACCTGTCGCGCAGCCTGCGCCGCCACCGCCGGCCGCAGCACCAGGCTCGCCGACAGTAGCGAGCAATGAACCTGCGCTCGTTCGAATTAATAAACCTGTGCCGCTCGCGGAAGGCCATCCAAACGAATACGTGGTTCAGGTCGGCGACACACTTTGGGACATCGCAGCTACGTTTCTCAAGGATCCGTGGTATTGGCCCGAAATCTGGTATGTCAATCCCGAGATTGAAAACCCGCACCTTATTTATCCGGGCGACGTACTTGGCCTCGTAACCATCAATGGCACGCAACGCGTAACAAACGTTCGCGCGTCTGTGTATCGCATGTCGCCGCAGGCTCGCATCACGCCGCTCACCCAGGCGATATCAAGCATTCCCTACGAGGCTGTGTCAGCATTTTTGACGACGGGCATTGTACTTGAAAAGAGCCAGTCCGAAGCACTGCCTTACATTCTTGAAACGCGCGGCGACCATCTGCTGGCCGCTGCCGGCAATGATATATACGTGCGTGGGCTCAGCGGCGAAAGCACGGGCACCCGATTCAATATCGTCCGTGTGGGCGAACCATTGATCGACCCGGACGACAATCGCCTGGTCGGCTACCAGGGCATTTTCGTCGCTACCGGCACAATGCGCCGTGGCGGTGATCCCGCAACAGTAAGGCTGACCCAATCGATCCAGGAGGCACGATTTGGCGATCGCCTGATTCCCGAGACTGTCGATGTTCCAATGAATTTCTTTCCCCGCGCGCCGAGCAATGTAATTAATGGCCGCATCATGTCGGTTGTTAATGGCGTTACCCAGATCGGTCAGTACCAGGTCATCGTGATTAACCGCGGCGCCCGTGACGGACTGGCCGTCGGTGACATCCTGTCGGTATTCCGGGCAGGTGAGACAATTAAAGACCGTATCGCTGGCGGTTCAGTAGTGTTGCCGGATGAAAAGGCAGGCACGGTTATGATCTTCAAGGTATATGACGACATCGGCTACGCACTCGTCATGGAAGCGACGCAGGCGATTCATATTCACGACGCAGTTCGGAATCCGATCTAGCGCGCATCAAGGCAACAAATAGAGCAACAACAAAGACGGCGCCGGTGGCGCCGTTTTTTTTGGCCGCGACCCCCCAAATTCAGATGGACCGTCAAGATTCACGACGGCTCTCGAACTGCTGCACGGGTATGATGCAGCGGTGTCTGAACAATCCGATTCCTACAAGACCATTTCGCCTGGCGACGACGACTACCCTGAATTACTCACTCAGCTTCAGGATCCGCCGCAGGTCCTGTACGTACGCGGTAATGTCGACGCGCTGCATTTGCCCTCCCTGGCGATCGTCGGCAGCCGCAATCCGACCAGCGGCGGCGCGCGCAACGCGTTCGAGTTTTCGCGTCATTTGGCCCGCAGCGGTTTTTGCATTGTCAGTGGGCTCGCGCAAGGCATTGACGCGGCCGCACACCGCGGTGCACTCGAGGCCGACGCCGTGACAGTCGCCATTCTCGGCAACGGCATCGACACGGTATATCCGGTATCGAATCGGGAACTTGCTGACGCAATCCTCGTAAAAGGTGCGCTGGTGAGCGAATACCCGCCGGGCACGCCGCCACTGCGAGCCTATTTTCCGCAACGCAACCGACTCATCAGCGGCCTGAGCCTGGGCACGTTGGTGGTCGAAGCCGCCCGACGCAGCGGCTCGTTGATCACGGCCAGACTCGCGTCCGAACAGGGAAGAGAGGTTTTTGCACTGCCCGGTTCTATCCATAATCCACTGGCACGAGGTTGTCATCAATTGCTCAGGGACGGCGCGCGGCTCGTTGAATCAGTCCATGACATCATGGCGGAAATAGGACCGCTGGCAGGCCACCTCCTGCATACCTCAATGGAATCAACGCAGAAGCAAGACCCGGTCGAGACGCATGATGAAGAGTATGTCAATTTGCGCAAAAGCCTGGGCCACGACCCGATCAGCATCGACGAACTGGTGACGCGCTCCGGATTGACGATCGATCAGGTTTCCTCCATGCTTCTTATCCTGGAGCTAGACGGAAAGATCGAGAAGTTGTCCGGCGGACGATACGCTCTGCTCCATTGAGCCATCTAAAGGGAACCGCTCCAGGCATGAAAGAAAACGTACTCGATGTATTGATGT
The DNA here is from genome assembly GCA_022564475.1 of Pseudomonadota bacterium. GTDB lineage: Bacteria > Pseudomonadota > Gammaproteobacteria > Steroidobacterales > Woeseiaceae > UBA1847. The sequence goes on along the minus strand of JADFLJ010000027.1, from coordinate 6,592 downwards.
ACCTGTTTGACGCCTACGTCGACACTGAAGAAGATCCTGAGCCCGATCAGCATGAGCTGCGGCTCGAGCTGTCGCGAGCCGGCTTTGGCGATGCGGAAATCGATCGCGCACTCGAATGGCTCGACGGGCTTACCGAGCACCAGGACAACCTCACCTTCAACGCCCAAACCGAGAACGGAACTCGCATCTTCAATGACCGCGAGCTGCTGCGTCTGGATGCAGGTTGTCGGGGCTTTATTACCTATCTCGAACAGATCGGAATCCTGTCGCCCCCACAGCGCGAAATCCTTATCGACAGGCTGCTGGCGCTGGAAACAACGGACATCGATGTCGAGCAAATCAAGTGGGTAGTGCTCATGGTGCTGTTCAGCCAGCCGGGGCAGGAAACCGCCTACGCCCGCATGGAAGACCTCGTCTTTGATGAGAACTCCGGAGTGCTTCATTAGGGCCTGAATTCAAGCGATAAGGCCGGGGCAGGAAACAGGATTTCTTGACACACCGCGGCCAAGCAAGTAATAGAACCGCGGCACTGTCCGCGGTTTTTCATTTAGAAGCTATGTCACAAAATCTGGTAATCGTTGAATCGCCCGCAAAGGCGAAGACTATAGAGAAGTATCTCGGCAAGGATTTCGAGGTGCTGGCTTCGTACGGCCATGTCCGCGACCTTGTGCCCAAGGAGGGCGCGGTCGATACGGAGAATGGCTTCACGATGAAATATCAGATCATCGAGCGCAATGAAAAACACGTAAGAGCCATTATCAAAGCCCTGCGAAAGGCAGACGCGCTGTATCTCGCGACTGACCCGGATCGCGAGGGCGAGGCCATTTCCTGGCATCTCGTTGAATTGCTCAAGGAAAAAGGCGAGCTGGTTAACAAGTCCGTACATCGAGTTGTTTTTCACGAGATCACCAAACACGCGGTTCAGGATGCGGTTGCTAACCCGCGCGATATTTCCAGTGATCTCGTAGGCGCGCAGCAAGCGCGACGGGCGCTCGATTACCTTGTTGGTTTCAATCTGTCGCCGTTGCTTTGGAAGAAGGTGCAGCCAGGCCTCTCTGCGGGTCGCGTGCAAAGCCCGGCGTTGCGCATGATCGTCGAGCGTGAGCTCGAGATCGAGGCATTCAAGGCCCGTGAATACTGGACGATCGAGGCAGACGTCAGCAAGAACGCGCAGCCATTCCTGTCCCGCCTTACGTCCTATCGCGGCGACAAGGTCGAACAGTTCAGTTTTGAAAATGAGGAGACCGCGCGCGAGGTTGAGAAAACAGTGCGCGCCGCCGCTGCCGGCGAACTCAAGACGCTCGCTGTCACAAAGCGTCAACGTCGCCGCAATCCGACCGCGCCGTTCACGACATCAACATTGCAGCAGGAAGCCTCTCGCAAGCTGGGCTTCAATACGCAGCGGACGATGCGCGTCGCACAAAAACTTTATGAAGGAATTGAGCTGGACGGCGAAGGCGCTGTTGGCCTCATTACCTATATGCGGACGGACTCGGTGACACTGGCATCGGTGGCCGTCGATGAGATTCGCGAACTGATCGCCGAGCGCTACGGAAAAGAAAATGTTCCGGACGAGCCGCAGCAGTTCAAGACCAAGTCGAAAAACGCACAAGAGGCTCATGAAGCCGTGCGACCGACCTCGGTACGGCACACACCGGATTCGGTCAAAGCTGCGCTCAATACAGATCAACTCAAGCTGTACACGCTGATCTGGAAGCGCACGATGGCGTGCCAGATGATCCCGGCCGTATTCGACACCGTGGCTATCGATCTTGCCGCCGGGCCGGAAGACGACGGTCACCGCTTCCGTGCCAATGGCTCTATTCTTGTCGTCCCCGGCTTCATGGCCGTGTACCAGGAAGGCAAGGACGACAACAAGGACGATGATGGCGACCGGCTGCTGCCCGACATAAGCGAAGGCGACATCATTAAGCTCGATGAGCTGCGGCCGGAGCAACACTTCACAGATCCACCGCCACGTTTCACTGAAGCAAGCCTCGTCAAGACACTCGAAGAATACGGTATTGGCCGACCGTCAACCTACGCCAATATCATCATGACGCTCAAGAATCGCGAGTATGTCGAGATGGATGCCAAGCGCTTTATCCCGACGGACATCGGGCGCATTGTCATTGGATTCCTGACCGAGCACTTCAAGCAGTACGTCGATTACGATTTTACAGCACGCCTCGAAGACGATCTCGACGCGGTTTCGCTCGGAGAGAAAGACTGGGTACCGTTGCTCGAAAGCTTCTGGAAACCCTTCCACGCATTGTGCGTGGAGAAAGAGAGTTCAGTATCGCGCGAACAAGTCGCACAGTCACGCGAACTCGGCATTGATCCGAAAAGCGGCAAGCCTGTTACCGTTCGTATGGGGCGCTACGGTCCGTTCGTGCAGATCGGCTCCAAGGACGATGAGGAAAAACCCAAGTTCGCAGGCTTGCGTCCCGGTCAGAAAATGAACGACGTCACGCTTGAGGAGGCCTTCGAGCTGTTCAAGCTGCCACGCAAACTGGGCGAGACTGCCGATGGCCTCTCGGTCTCTGCAAGCATTGGCCGCTTCGGTCCATACGTGCGCTACGGCGACAAATACCTGTCCATCAAAGAAGACGATCCGTACACGATCGAATTAGCACGTGCGCTCGAATTGATTGAGCTTAAAAGAATCGAGGACGCGAATCGCATCATTCTGGATTTCGAAGAACAGGGCATCCAGGTGCTGAACGGCCGCTACGGCCCTTACATCACCGACAAGGCCAAGAACGCACGCGTGCCGAAAGACCGCGAGCCGAAAACACTGACGCTCGAAGAATGCGTTGAGCTGCTGGCGGCAGCACCGCTGCGTAGCCGCCGCGGCAAGAAAAAGAAGGTTGCGAAGAAAAAAGCCGCTGCTGCGAAGAAGACCGCTAAAAAGAAAACCGGAAGAAAAACGAAGAAAAAGAAAAAAGCGGCCGCCAAGAAACCTGCCGACAGCAAATGAACTCGCCCGTCAGTCGCGCCGCCGAGGTCCTGACCGGTGGTGGCGTCATCGCCTATCCGACTGAGGGCGTGTTCGGGCTGGGCTGTTTGCCCGACAACCTGCAGGCCGTGACACGGCTACTCGAAGTCAAGCAGCGCGATCCGACCAAGGGACTGATCCTGATTGCGGCTGAGCCGTCACAGCTCGAAGGCTGGGTCAGCGATGAAGACCTGCGACGACTGCCATCACCCAACCGCGATCTGGCCATTACCTGGATCACACAAGCCGGCCCCAAATCCGGACCCCTGCTGCGCGGCGATCACCCGGGGATTGCTGTGCGCATCACCAACCATCCGGTGGCGGCCGCAATCTGCCGCGCCGTCGCATCGCCGATCACCTCAACGAGCGCTAATCTTGCTGGCGAGCCCGTCGTGAATGACAGCAGCGCGTTGCTAAACAGCTTCGAGTCTCTAGTAGACTACGTCGTGCCCGGCGACTGCGGTCCCACGACGGGTGCGTCGGAGATACGGCGGCTGGAGGACGGCGAAGTACTACGATCAGGAAGCCGATGAATCAACTTGACGTTGTAAAAGACTATTTGCTGTCGTTACAAAACCGCATCGTCTCGGAACTCGAGCATCTTGATGGCGGTGCAAGTTTTCTGGAAGATTTCTGGACACGCGAGGGCGGCGGCGGCGGTTGTAGCCGCGTACTGCGCAACGGCGGCGTGTTCGAGCAGGCCGGCGTCAATTTCTCACACGTCTTCGGCTCTGAGCTACCACCGTCTGCAACCAAAACCCGACCTGAGCTCGCTGGCCAGGCATTTCAGGCCGTCGGCGTGTCTCTTGTTCTGCATCCGCACAACCCGTACATCCCGACAACGCACGCCAATTTCCGGTTTTTTACAGCCGCTGTTGAAGACGAGAACCCTGTCTGGTGGTTCGGTGGTGGTTACGACCTGACACCTTACTACCCATTCCACGAAGACGTTGTCGAATGGCACTCGCACGCGAAATCAGCCTGCGATCCTTTTGGTGATGACTGTTATGCGCGTTATAAGAAATGCTGCGATGAATATTTCTTTCTCAAACACCGCAACGAAACTCGTGGCGTCGGTGGTCTGTTTTTCGATGACCTGAACGAACCGGACTTCGACAGCAGTTTCGCCTTCCTGCAGTCCACGGGCGATAGTTTCATGAGCGCGTATGTGCCGATTGTGAAACGACGAGAAAAACATCCCTTTGGCGAACGCCAGCGAGACTTTCAATTATATCGTCGTGGACGCTACGTCGAATTCAACCTGATCTACGATCGCGGCACAATATTCGGGCTACAATCCGGTGGCAGGACAGAATCGATCCTGATGTCACTACCCCCCAAAGTCCGCTGGGAGTATGACTGGCACCCGGAACCCGGCTCACCCGAGGCCGTGCTGTATAGCGATTACCTGCGACCCAGAGACTGGCTCGGAGAAGCGAATGGCTGACAAGCTGAAGCCATTTCACCTTGCGCAGCCGGTTAACGACCTTGCTGCGGCAAGCGACTTTTACTGTGGCGTACTCGGCTGCAGCGTGGGGCGTACGGCTGCACGCTGGATCGACCTGAACTTCTTCGGCCACCAACTCAGTTTGCATCTCGTCGATGAACACGATGGCCGTGTCGATACCAACTCTGTCGATGGCGACAATGTGCCGGCGCGGCACTTCGGTGTGGTGCTGGACATGCAGGACTGGCAGGCTCTGGCTGACCGTCTCGAACAGGCACACTGTGAGTTTTTAATTTCGCCCCGCATTCGCTTCAAAGGCGAAGTCGGGGAGCAGGCGACAATGTTCCTGCTCGATCCATCGGGAAATGCTCTCGAGTTCAAGAGCTTCACCGATCCCGCACAATTATTCGCAAATTGAGAGTCAAACTATGTCCTGGATTGAAGAAATCGAAGTTGATGCTGCCGACGGCGAGCTGGCTGACATTTATGCAAAACTGATCAAGCAACGCGGCAAGGTTGCGAACATTCTCAAAGTTCACAGCCTCAACCCGACGGCGATGGGCAATCATCTCGATCTGTACATGACGCTCATGTTCGGCAAGTCCGGACTTAGTCGTCGCGAACGCGAGGCGATCGCCGTTGTCGTGTCGGCCAGCAACGACTGCGCTTACTGTGTCAGCCACCACGCCGAAGCCTTGCGACGTTACGAGAAAGACGAGGAGATCGTGGCATTGTTGTCAGCCGCGGACGGCCTCGAAACACTCGAACCCCGCCTCAGCAATATTGTGCGCCACGCCGAAAAACTCACCACAGCACCGGGCGCAATGACCGAGAGCGATCTCGGCGAGTTACGCGCCGTCGGCCTCAGCGACCAGGATATTCTCGATGTTTCACTGGTCACGGCGTACTTCAATTTCGTGAACCGGCTGGCGCTGGGGCTCGGTGTCGCCTTCAGCGCTGAGGAGTTGACGGGTTACAGCGACGACTGAGCGCTACGGAAGCGATACGCGTAGCGCGAGAACACCCGCTAAGGGCCGCTTGTGACCCAAAGCGGACATCGACACCGAATGCGACTCGCTAGAGAACGGTAGCAACTTGCGGCTCGGCAGCTACGGTTTCAGGTGTTCCTGGAAGTAGCGGCGAATGGCCTCCCCTACGTAACGGTTATCCTTCTCCACGATGATGGACGCAACATCGATAACGTGGTCCCGCTCGGGCAGCACCAGCATGTCGATGGGTTTGCTTGCCTGGATAAACGCTTCAACCAGCTTCAGTGTGCCCGAAAACACCGCGCTGAAATCGCTTGTGCCGTGGACAACGAGAAGTTTGCCCTGGAGTCTATCCACGAGCGGGAGGTTGGAGGCATACTCATACCCCTCTTTATTATCCTCCGGCAAGCCCATATATATCTCCGTAAAATTCCCGAAGTACAAATCCACAACCGGAGAGATCGCCACACCCACGTGATAGACATCGGGGGCGAGTAACAGGGCGCGGAGCGTCATGTAGCCGCCGTATGAGTGGCCGAATATGCCCACACGGTCCAGATCCATATAGGGCCGTCTTCCCGCCAACTGCATGAGCGCCGCCATGTGGTCGGCGATCTCGTGACGGCCCAGGTTGCCGTACGCCACGTCCTGAAAGGCCTTGCTGCGTCCGGGCGTCCCCCGCCCATCCACCACGAAGACGACGAAACCCAGCTGGGCCAGAGCCTGAGGATATATGGCATAGTCGTTCATGAACGTGCGTTGCACGTCTGACAAGTGTGGGCTAGCGTAGATGTATTCGATCACCGGGTACTTCCTCTCTCGATCGAAATCGTACGGCTTGTAGAGAACTCCATAGAGGTCGGTCTCGCCATCGGCGGCCTGGACCACGATATCCTCCGGCGGGCTCCACTTCAGCTCCTCCCTGAGCGCGTCGATATTGGCCCGGGACAGGGTTTGCAGCAACGTACCGTCCGCCCGCCGCAACTCCACCGTGGGCGGCCGATCTGTATTGGAGTGGGTGTCCAAGAAGAACTGGTGCGAGGGGGCAAATCGAATAAAGTGGCCGCCCGTTCCTTCCGTCAGGCGCGTGAACCCTCTACCCTCCAGATTCACCCGGTAGAGGTGGGTGTCGTAGAGCCGCTGCTCGGCGTGGGCGGT
>JADFLJ010000186.1 GCA_022564475.1 Pseudomonadota bacterium | reverse complement strand
CCGCTTGCAAGTTCCTCGGCGAATGCCGCCGAAATGACGTCTTTCGCACGAACGCCGAATTCTGCAGGCACCGCAACACAGCTTGAATGCTCGGAACTTGCCTGCGAAATCAACGTAACCGAAACACCGGCCGTCCTCAGCAATTCAAACAGTCGGTCGGCGGTACCCGGCACGCCGATCATGCCCGAACCCTCAAGATTCACGAGTGCGATATCACCAATCGCCGTAATGCCCTTGATGTTGTCGGAATCAGTCGCCTCGGCCACGATGCGACTGCCCGGGTGAGACGGGTAAGGCTGTTTCGAATGACCATCGGAATGGACTTCTCGATGACCGGTCCAAGTGTTTGCGGATGGATGACACTGGCGCCGAAATAGGCAAGCTCCATGGCCTCACTGTACGTGAGCTTGTCGATGACCTGCGCCTCAGGCACACGCTTGGGATCGGCACTCATTACACCGTCAACGTCGGTCCAGATGCTCAGCTCCGCGGCATCGCTTAGTGCGGCGAATATAGCCGCCGAGTAATCACTGCCGTTGCGACCCAAGGTCGTTTGCAGCCCCTCTTCATCGCTGCCGATAAATCCCGTAATCACACAAATACCCGAATACTCAGCGGGCAGTGCGGCATTAAATTTCGCTTGTGACACTTGCCAGAGAACGGTCGGGCCAAGCTCTGTCTGGCGAATCGTAATGACATCGCGCGCATCGATCCAGGATCCGCCGCGCTCGGCCGACAAATGTTTCAGTAATGCGGCCAGCAGCCGTGTCGACCAAATTTCGCCATAACCCGCGACCACATCGCGACTTCGCCGCGGCGCTGACTTCACCAGCGCTATGGCTTTGAGAACGTCTCGAATGTCGTCAGCATCTTTAGCCCAGGCGTCGAGTACGTCCGCCAGCAAATCCCCTTCAATGAGCTGCTTCGCGACGTCGCAATAGAGGTCGCCCAGCGCCACGAGTTCATTATTAAACTGCTCGTTATCCCGTTCGGCCAACACGGCAAGATGCAGCAACGCATCGGTCATTCCGCCCATGGCGGAGACGACGACGCCGATGCGCTCATCGGGATAATCGAGCAGAAGGCTCGCCACGCGAGCAAAACAGTCCGCATCCCGGAGGCTGCTGCCACCGAACTTATGAATTTTCCAGGGAGAGTCGCTCATTTGTTCGCCATGTACACCGAATTTACCGAGCGAAAAATCGAGCATATTAAAGGAAAATGGTGGGGCGTGTAGGGATCGAACCTACGACCGGTCGGTTAAAAGCCGAATGCTCTACCTCTGAGCTAACGCCCCATCGGAGTACTGCCCGCCTGGCGGGCTCCTGCGAATGCCGCGGCATAATACCGGATAATTGTCGAATGACAAGCACAAAGCAGCGCCACCCGATCCTCAGACGCCCTCGGTCTCCATGCGCTTCAAACGCTGCGCGGCCAGGCGTGCAGCCGTTGTATTCGCATAGTCGTCCTGGACCCGCGCGAGGGACTCTTTTGCCGCATCCCAGCGTTCGAGTTCATAGTTGCAATAGCCCGTCTTGAGCAGCGCATCCGCCACCTTGCTGGAGCGCGGATAGTCGTTGATTACGAGCTGGAATGCCGTGAGCGCGGCGCCAAAGTCCTGCGTCACGTAGTATGACTCGGCCAGCCAGTACTGCGCGTTGGCAGCCAGGTCGCTGTTCGGAAACGAAATCAGAAACTGTTTGAACGCGAGCGCCGCGGGTTCATAGCGTTGCTCTTTGACGAACTCGAGCGCGGCCTGGTAATTGTCCCTGTCGGAACCGCCCGGCACGGGCAACTGTCCCGCAATAAGCGTGCCCCCGTCCAGCACACTCGGTGCGTTGCGCGCCTGCATGTTCAATTCGAGCTCACGAATACGATCATCGAGATCCGAGTACAGCTGGCGCTGTCGATCGGCCGTCGTCGTCGCATCGTGATCCAGGGTCTCGGACATGCCCTGCAACTCATCGGCGCGTAGTTCAAGTGCACTGACTTGCCGACTCATGTCCACAAGACTCTGGTTTTGCATGACGCGCTCTATCGAAGCCAGTCGCTGTTCGAGTTCCGCAAGCTTGATCAATACGGGATCCTCGGACGGTGGAGTCATTACAGAACAACCCGCCATCAGAATGACGGGCGCCAGAACGCAAAGCGTCTTGTTAATCTTCAAACGATGAACCTGCATGTGCCTAGTTGGTGTAGTTGATCTCAACACGACGGTTTTGTGAGTAAGCCGATTCGCCACTGCCGAACGCTGCCGGGCGCTCTTCACCGAAGCTCACGGTCGATATCTGGCCGGCGGCGACGCCTTGCAGCAACAGCAAGCGGCGCACAGCCTGTGCACGTCGCTCGCCGAGGCCGATGTTGTATTCGCGTGAACCGCGCTCATCGGCATGACCCTCAAGACGTACGCTAATGCGCATGTCATCGGAAATCTGCACGGCGTGACGCGCAATGATGTCGATGTCGTCAGCACGGACTTCGGATGAATCGAAGTCGAAGTAAATCGTTGTGGCGAGCTCGCCGGCGTAACTATCTTCCGCAGCTAGCTCGGTGCCGCCAGCTCCCCCGGAGCCATAAGCTGATGTATCCGCGCCGCTTTCCGCGGAGCCTGCCGCCTCGGTCATTTCGGGATCGGGAACGGTCGGGGCGGTGCAGGCTGCCATGGCGAATAAGCCAAGCGTCAACAAGAGAATTTTAGAGTGAGACATTTTGAATTCCTTAACAGGGGTAAGCCCAAAGTAAACTATTTTAAAACAGTATGTTACATAAATAAGTTAAAGCAATATATCAATAATCTAGCGCTCAAAAGGCGACCACACCGGCTCTCGGACATCGCCGTCCCCGGCTTCCAGGCGCTGATAAATCAAGCCATCGGCAGATACGGTTTCCAGTACACCATTGCCCGACTGCCGTGTCGCGTAAATCAGGATCTCGCTGTTCGGCGCGAAGCTCGGCGACTCATCTTGCTGGCCAGTGGACAACACAAACAACTGTTTGTTGCGCAAATCCACAACACCGATGCGATAATTGCCGCGATCCAGCGTCAATACCGCGAGTTTTTTACCGTCCGGCGATAAACGCGGACGCGCATTATAACTCCCTTCAAACGTAATGCGCTCAGGCGTCCCGCCGTTTGTGCTAATACGATAGATCTGCGGCCCACCCGCCCGGTCCGAGGTGAAATAGATATAGCGACCGTCCGGTGACCAGGAGCCTTCCGTGTCGATTGCTCTGTGTGTCGTCAGGCGCTTTTTCCGCTTGGTCGCCAGATCCAGTATATAGATGTCGAGATTGCCATCGACACCGCCCAGTGTAATCACCAGTTTGCGTCCATCCGGGGAAAATGACGGCGCGCCATTGATACCCGGTTCACTGGAAGCCTTGATGCGGTTGCCGGTTCGCAGTTGCTGCACATAAATTGCCGACTTGTTGCCCTCGAATGACACATAGGCCAGTCGGCGACTGTCAGGTGACCAGGCCGGCGACATGATCGGGTCGCGGCTCTCCATGACAATGGCTTCGTTTTCACCGTCGTAATCCGCGACGACAAGGCGGTACAGGCTGTTGTCGCCCTGCCCCTGCGCTGAGACAAAAGCGACTTTGGTCGCAAAAACGCCTTTGATTCCCGTCAGCTCTTCGAAAATCCTGTCCGCCGCCCTGTGCGCAACGCGGCGCATCGTGCCGCGGCTCGCATTAAACTCATAGCCATAGATTTGTTCCTGCCGTATTGGATCGAAAAGCCGGAACTGAACCTTGTAGACATTCGCATCTACCTGAATAACCTTGCCGACAACCAAAGCCTCGACGCCGAGAATAGTCCAGTCCCCGAAATCGATCTCCGCGCCCGTCGTCGGCTTCTGCAACATGTCGCGCTCGGCTTGTGGCGCGAAACGGCCACTGCGATACAAATCCGCGCTGATCACTTTGGCTATATCGAGCGGGGCCTGTGCGGCCTGCCCTTCCCAGCCAAACGGCACAACGGCGACCGGCGTGCGCTTTAGCTCGCCACCGATCACGATCAGGTTCACTTCAGCGATCGCTGCATGTGACAACGTCAGGCAGAACAAAAACAAGGCAGCTCTTTTCAGCACGGTAACTCCCGATTAGCGCGAATGTTTAGTCATCGATTGTAAACGTTATTTGAAACGTGCGAAGGAACAACAAAGGGTTAGACGGTTGCGGCAATGGCGACGCCCTGTGGACCGCAGCCTCAACCGAGCGACGGACTATGTCGTCGCCGTTGCATTCTATAACGCGAGCGCTCACTACAGTTCCCCCCGGGACCTGTTGCACTGAAACAATGCACTTGAGGTCATCACGGGCTGTACCGGGCCGTGCCCAGTTGCGGCGGACTCTCTGCGTGATCATGTTCTGGTAAACCTGCCTATAAAACATATCGATCATGAAGAGATACCTGTTGATGAGGCACGGGTAGGTGATTACGCAACACGGGCAACAAAAGCTCCCCCTGTTAGGGTGGCTTATGGTTCCAGGTTATCAAAAAAAAATAGGAGTGATGTGTATCTAGCCAATGGACATCATAGAGTCAATGCTGCCAAGAAAAAAGGGCATACA
>JADFLJ010000185.1 GCA_022564475.1 Pseudomonadota bacterium | reverse complement strand
CAGCTGTACGGTCCGCGGCCCGGCCTCGGAGAGGTGCCTGAAGCCCGTCTCAATGTTGATTTCCGGCATCAGCTGCATATAGACACCGCCGCCCGTGCCGCCGGCGGCTGCACGATCAGCTGCAATGAAAAAGCCGCCACAAGCACCGGGCCAACAAACCATAATGGGGTCGGCGCCAAAGCCGAGACCGAGGCCGGTCACTGAATCCGCAGCGCTGCCGGTTGCATAGCGGGAAAGCCAGGTGCGCGCGTTGTCCTGCGTTTCGTAGATGCGCGGCCAGGCGTCACCGATCGCATCGTCTGTACCACCGTAACCGTTCGCCATACAAATGATATTGCTTGGAAGCAGCGGGTTCCTGTCGCAGTGCGCCTCATTGTCCTGGTAATGCGGGATGCCGCGGTAAAAACCGTCGGGTGTCGGCCCGACTACGTTTGTGTTGCGACCGACCACGCTCTGGCCAAATGCCGTACTCGAAACGAGAACGGCAATGACAGCCGCAGCGCAGCATACTTTTGAACAGATCGCCCTCATTGGAGCCTCACGTTTTTTTATTGTGATCGACGCTGCAGCATTGGCCGCAGCATCGGATAGGTTGTGACCCTTAATAGTGTAGTCTAATCGTTTCTTGTCGGCAGCTCACACCCTACATTATGTCGTGTAAGGGAAAATGGGGTCAGAGTACGTTTCTTGGCCGTCCCGGCCGCGACAGTTCCACACGGCGATTTAGTGCCGCTTTGACCTGAGCCTGAAAACGCTCTGAACCCAACACCCTTCCCTGCTTCACATGAGCTCGGATCGCCTTGATTTCATCATCATCGACTGGACGCTCAAAAAGGTTTCGATAAACCTTACGCCGAACCGCATGCGTATCGGCTAACGCCGTATAGCACTTGTGCGCGGTAATTAAGCTGTCCGAGACCCCGCTGGCGTTGTAGCCGAAACTCGACCAGGGATAGTCTCCCGGGGTAGTTACTATCGATGCACGTACGGGATTCATTTCAATATATCGATAACAGGCGAACAAGTAGCGCTCTGAATCAACCAGGCTCGATCTGAAGCGCCCCTCCCACAAGGTGCCGGTGCGTCGATGGGCCGCATTTACGTAACGGACATATCGTCGTCCCAGGCTTTGCATCATGAGGCTCACCGCACCCAATGTAGTACCTGTTGCTAGTAAGTGAACATGATTCGTCATCAGTACATACGCATGGATGAAACAATCGTATTTCTGCGCAGCCAACAGGAGTGACTTGAGATAGACGCGATAATCTTCTGTGCTGAAGAAACAGGCTTGTCGATTGTTGCCGCGCTGGATGATGTGCTGTGGAACGTCAGCAAGGTCGATTCGAGGTAGTCGTGCCATCCGGTATCCGAAGAGGTTTCTACATCGATCACGATAGCCATATTTGTGCTGGTCGGCATCAGTCGTTACTCGCTTTTTATGGTAGAAATGTACTCTGACCCCGTTCTTCCAAGGAGGCGGCCTGTGCGACGTAGATCCCGCTTTTACCTGTTCACGGCGATCGCGCTGAACGTGGTCGTGTTCTGGGGCTTTTCGATAACCTACTTCGCGCCGCTTCTGTCGCAACAATCGGCCTTCGGTGGCGACGTCGCGGACCTGCCCCTGATCGTTCACCTGCACGGCTTGTCGTTTTTCCTTTGGTTCCTGCTTTTGCTTCTGCAGACGAGTCTCATAGCATCATCAAGATACCGGCTGCATCGCCGCACAGGAATCGCCAGTGTTGCTCTCGTGGCGATCATGGCCGTCACGGGATTCATCATCGTAACGGTGAATATTCATAAGCCACTGCAACCGGGCGAGCCACCAATATGGATATTGTTCGGGCCGGCAATTCTCTCTACGCTGATCCTTTTTGTTGTGTTCTATGCACTCGCGATTCGTAACCGCAGGCGATCCGATTTTCACAAACGCTACATCGTCGTCGCCAGTTCAGTCGTTTTGGGTGCAGCCGCTTTCCGTGTTTTGATGGGGATTCTCGGGCCCAACCTCTGGAACATTCCGGCGGGCATCCTTCTTACAAACGTCTTTATCATCGCGGGCATGCTGCACGACCGAATCGTCGACGGCAGAATACACAGGGTGTACTGGACGGGCATTATTGTGTGCGTGAGTACCGAGATCCTGTTCCTGGCGCTACCGCATACGGCGATCGGCCAGGCTTACCTGCAGCTGCTTGCCGCGATCGGTGCACATCTGAAGTTCCTGTACGGATAACGAGGCCCCGAATGAATGACGCGGACCTGTACAGTTTGCTGGCGGATGCCATGCTCGTCATTCACTTCGCATTCGTGGTATTTGTCGTAATCGGCTTCATGCTGATTCTGCTCGGTCTGCTGGCCCACTGGTCATGGATTCACAATCGAATATTTCGCATTACGCACCTGGCGGCGATCGGGATCGTCGTTCTGCAGGCCTGGCTCGGGCAGCTCTGTCCGTTGACCGTTTGGGAAAACGAGCTGCGTCGCCGGGCCGGTCAGTCTGGCTATACGGAAACGTTTGTCGAGCACTGGCTGCACGAGGTTCTTTTTTATCAGGCGGCGCCGTGGGTGTTCACCACGATCTATACCGGTTTCGGCGTGCTGGTGGTGCTCGTCTGGTTCCTCGGCAAACGCTGTAGAAGATAAGATGAGTGTCTAATGATCGAGAAAGTAAGAAAAAATGCCGGCCTGACAAGTCAATACAGCGCTGCAATCACGCAACTGGATAAGGGTCGTATTTTACGTTTTAGATTGCTCCGTGATGGCGCGCCGCTATCCTGGTCCGATGTCGCGCATCGGTGGCAAAACGATCAGTCGTTTCGCTGTTTTTTCATATCAGCTCTCCGCGACGCGCCATTTCGCGCGTATTTCTGGGAGACGCCGCCGGTCACCCGCGCGACGATCGACCGTGAGTTCGCGTTCGTTCTCGTGGACAGCCCGCAACTCCACGGCATTCGCACCGACCAGCAGGCATTCGCGAATCATTTCGCGTCGGCCCAAACTGGCGCATCCGTTATCGAATTTTCGAATCTTGGCGGTGATGCAACTCTTGTTGTCCCGTGCCACCGCGGACCACTATCCGCTTACTCGCAGATTGCCGCATTCACGCGTCTGGCGCCCGGCGAGCAGCAACATCAGCTGTGGACATTAGTCGGCGCGACTCTCGAGCGACAGCTCGGTACACAGCCTGTCTGGCTCAGCACATCCGGCCTTGGCGTCTACTGGATGCATATCAGGTTCGACTCCGAACCCAAGTATTACACCCATCAACCCTACCGGAAGCTACATTGAACAGGCAGCGAGGTGTATTGGCAGGCGAGTCGCGCCACAGTGTCTATACTTTGGGTACTGCAAGGAAATTTAGTGGAGACATGACATGAGCGAAACCAGGATTGGTACCGTAACCCACTACTTCACTCATCTGCATGTAGCAACCGTGAAAATAGCGGACGGTGAGTTGCATACGGGCGACATGATCCATATCAAGGGCCACACTTCGGACTTCATGCAAAAGATTTCTTCGATGGAACTTGAGCACGAAGCTGCAGACGTTGCGAAGCCGGGGGATAACGTTGGCATTGAGATGCTCGAGTACACCAGGGAACACGACAGCGTTTACGTAGTGCACTAGTCGCGGAAGCAGGTATGCGTCTATATCTCGTTCAGCATGGCGACGCTTTGACCAAGGACGTCGATCCGGACCGGCCGTTGAGTGAACAGGGAAGGGCCGACATCTCGCGGCTGGTGGCGTGGCTGGTGAGCAGCGACGTAACAGTGTCCAGGATATGTCACAGCGGCAAGACTCGGGCACGGCAGACAGCCGAACTGCTAGGGTCAGTACTTGAAGCCGGCGGCACGATACATCCCGCCGAAGGCCTTGGACCCAATGACCCGCCGGAGGTGTTGCTGCAGCAATTGCAGATTGTCGATGAGGACACACTCATTAGCAGCCATCTGCCGTTCGTGGCGCGCGTTTTGTCGCAGGCTGTAACGGGCTCACCCGATCTGCAACTGGTAGACTTCCGGCCCGGCAGTATTGCTGTTGTCGAGCGCGATGAAAGCGGTGCGTGGCATTTGATCTATTTCGCCTGCCCAGGTTTTTTTTAACATGAAGAACGCGGTATACGGTGTCCTGTTGCTGGCATTCTCTGTGAATGCCGATGAGGTGGATTATTCGATGGCCAGAGCTAACATGGTGGATGAAGTCCACTATTATGCGACGCTTGCCCGCGACAGCGGGGAAGAAGCACTAAACGAAGACGTGATGCAATCCCTGGGCGAGGTCAAGCGCCACAAGTTCGTGCCAGAGCACCAGCAAGCCTTCGCTTACGATAATCGCCCGTTGCCGATTGGTCATGGACAGACGATTTCGCAACCTTACATCGTCGCCCTGATGACCGATCTCATTGCACCCGATCGTGATTTTACCGTGTTGGAAATCGGCACCGGCTCCGGTTACCAGGCGGCGATTCTCGCGAAACTCGTAACGCATGTTTACAGCATTGAAATTATCGAAGCGCTCGCCAACGAGGCCAAAGATCGCCTGGCAGCTCTCGGCTATGACAATGTCACAACCAA
>JADFLJ010000026.1 GCA_022564475.1 Pseudomonadota bacterium | reverse complement strand
TTCAACATGATGGCCGCCAGGATGACAGAGCCGCCGGTTGGTGCCTCAACGTGCGCATCCGGCAACCAGGTATGCACCGGCCACATGGGCACCTTGACCGCAAAGGCGAGCAGGAAGGCGATGAACAGGTATTTTTGCTCTGTGAGCGTCAGTGACACTTCCTGAAACGAGAAGAAGTTAAAGTCGCCGGTCTTGCCGTATAAATAGATAAACGCAACCAGCATGAGTACCGAGCCGAGGAACGTGTACAGGAAGAATTTCAGTGTCGCGTAAACGCGTCGTTCCCCACCCCAGATGCCGATGATCAGGAACATTGGCACCAGCATCGCTTCCCACAAAACGTAGAACAGCACCGCATCCAGTGCCATGAAAACGCCAAGCATCAACCCTTCCAGAATCAGGAAGGCGGCGAAATACTGGGCGGCACGCGAATCCGCGCTTTTCCAGCCTGCGAGTATGACAAGCGGTGTGATGAAGGTTGTCAGCAAAATGAGCGGCGCCGAAATACCGTCGATGCCGAGGTAATATTCCACGTGCAGCGCTTCAATCCACGCAGCACGCTCCACGAATTGCATGGCGGCCGTGCCACCGTCGAAGCCGATATACAGGTAGATGCTGACCACAAACGTCAGCAATGAAATCGCCAGCGTCAGTATCCGCATGCTTTCCGCTCTGGCAGACGATGGATCCCCGCCGTCACCGAACGCAAGTACACCCAATCCACCGATGATCGGTAGCCAGATAAGGGTGCTAAGAATGTGCTGCGAAAATTCCATTAGTGCAGCCAGAGAAGCCAGCCGAGGAACGACGTCAGCGCGATAATCATGGCAAAGGCGTAGTGATAGAGATAACCGGTTTGCAGCTGGCGCAATGTCGCCGCCAGGCGGACCACGCTATTGGCAGTGCCATTGACGAGGATCCCGTCGATTAGCTGCTCATCGCCGCGGATCCAGAGGAACTGTCCGATCCGTCTGCCGCCAGCTGCGAAACCCTTGATCCACAGATCGTCGAAATAATATTTTCGCTCCAGAAGGGTGTAGACAGAGGAAAACCTTGTGGCAATCTTTGCCGGAATCTCAGGGCGTTTCAAATACAGGAACCAGGCGGTAAATACGCCCGCCGCTGCCAGGTAAACTGCAGGACCCGTCACGAACGAGTGCTTCAGAAACTCCCAGCTGCCGTGAAATTCTTCACCCATGCGGCCAAGGACATCATGCGCACTCGTTACCACTATGGCATCACCAAAAAACCCGCCGAACAGCACCGGTTCAATCGTGAACCAGCCAATAATCGCGGCAGGAATAGCCAGCAAGATCAGTGGCCCGGTAATTACCCAGGACGTCTCATGCAGGTGGGACTTCACGTCGTCATCCATGCGTTCCTTGCCGTGAAAAACGAGAAAGAACATGGGGAAGGTATACAGCGCGGTCACAAAGACACCGAGCAGGACGCTCAAATAGGCAATCCAGTAAACCGGCCCCTGACCAAGCCAGTGAGAGTACCTGACCGCCTCGATCAAAGCGTCCTTGGAAAAGAATCCTGCAGTACCCGGGAAGCCGATCAGGGCCACCGAGCCAATCAGTGCCGTCCAGTAAGTAATGGGCAGGTATTTCCTCAATCCACCCATCTTGCGAATGTCCTGTTCGTGATGCATCGCGATGATGACCGAACCTGCAGCGAGGAAGAGCAATGCCTTGAAGAACGCATGCGTCATCAGATGGAAAATCGCGGCGCTGTACGCGGACGCGCCGAGTGCGACGGTCATGTAGCCAAGCTGTGACAACGTTGAGTAAGCGATGACACGCTTGATGTCGTTCTGCACGATGCCCAGCAAGCCCATGAAGAATGCCGTGAACGAGCCGATGAGTATAACGACCCCGAGGGCCGTGACGCTGAGCTCAAACAGCGGCGACATGCGCGCGACCATGAAGATGCCGGCCGTGACCATCGTGGCAGCATGAATTAATGCCGATATCGGGGTTGGGCCTTCCATGGAGTCTGGCAGCCACACGTGCAATGGCACTTGCGCCGACTTGCCCATCGCGCCAATGAACAACAGGATGCATATAACGCTCATTGCATTCCACGGCGTACCCGGAATGACTTCGATACTTTGATCGGCGATTGATTCTGCTTGCGCGAACACCTCGACGTAGTCGAGTGAATTCGTGAACATCACAATGCCGGCGATGCCGAGGATAAATCCGAAATCGCCAACACGATTGACGAGGAATGCTTTGAGGTTCGCGAATATCGCTGTTTCTCTCTTGAACCAGAATCCGATCAGGAGATAGGACACCAGGCCCACGGCCTCCCAGCCGAAGAACAGCTGCAGGAAGTTGTTCGACATGACGAGCATGAGCATTGAAAACGTGAACAACGAGATATAACTGAAAAAACGCTGGTAGCCCGGATCGTCCTTCATGTACCCGACCGTATACACATGCACCATGAATGATACGAAGGTCACGACGACCATCATCAGCGCCGTCAGGCGATCGACGAGAAAGCCAATCTCCATACGCAAGCCATCTGTCACAGCCCATGTGTACAGGTAAATATTCTCGGCAACGGCCCCGCCCCACAGCATCTGGTACATCACATAAAAGGACAGCACGCAGGACAGGCCCACACCCAGAATCGTGACCCAATGCGAAGCAGCCCTGCCGAGTCGCTTGCCGAACAAGCCTGCGGCAATTGCTGCCAACAAGGGCGCAAGAACGATTGTGAGGTAGTACTCAATCATCCGCGGCTAGCCCTTTAAGATGTTGAGTTCTTCGACGTCGATTGAACGTCGGTTACGGAACAGGACGACAAGAATTGCGAGCCCGATCGCCGCTTCGGCTGCCGCGACCGTCAGTATGAAGAACACAAATATCTGGCCCGTCTCATCACCCAGAAAACGCGAGAATGCGATGAAGTTAAAGTTGACTGCGAGCAACATGAGCTCGATACACATGAGTATCAGGATAAGGTTGCGGCGATTGATGATGATGCCCGCGATACTCAGTACGAATAACATCGCCGACAGCGTCAGATAATGCTGCAGCCCGATCATAATTTCTTCTCCGATTTCATCTTGACTATTCGGACTCGATCCTTCGCGCGTACCGCTACCTGAGCCGCGATATTCTGCAATTTAAGGCCCGGACGCTTGCGCATCGTCAGCGTAATCGCTGCGACGATCGCAAGTAACAAAATGACGGCTGCAATTTCGAATGCGTAGACGTGTTCCGTGTAGAGAACGGCGCCCAATGCTTTCGTATTGTCGTATCCCTCGGGATTGGTGCTGAAAATTCCGGGAATCGCAGCGCTTGAACTCTTGTACCAAATCAGCTGGATCAGCTGCACGACCATGACTAACGCAATTCCGATCGCGACGGGTGCGAAACGTGTGAGTCCACGTTTCGCGGATTCGACATTGACGTCCAGCATCATGACGACAAACAGGAACAGCACCATGACCGCGCCGACGTAAACAAGCACGAGCACGATCGCGAGGAATTCTGCTTCGGCCATCAGCCACAAGGCCGCAGCCTGAAAAAACGTCAGCACCAGGAACATCACGGCATGCACCGGGTTACGCGAAAACACAACGCCCAATGCCGCGCCGATCAGCATGGCTGCAAATGCATAAAATAAAATGGCCTGAAAAAGCATCTCTTTCGCTACTGGTAAGGCGCGTCCGCCGCCTTATCTGCCGCTATCATTGCTTCGTACTTATCACCTACCGCGAGCAATTTGTCCTTGGTCATGATGTTCTCGCCCGGCGCTTCCATGTGGTATTCAAGGATGCGCGTTTCGACGATGGCATCTACGGGACAAGCCTCTTCACAGAAGCCGCAGTAAATACATTTGAATAAATCGATGTCGTAGCGCGATGTGCGACGGGTTCCGTCTTCACCTACCTCCGACTCGATCGTTATCGCCAGTGCCGGACAGACAGCCTCGCAAAGCTTGCAGGCGATACAACGCTCTTCGCCGTTGGGATAACGCCGCAACGCGTGCAAACCGCGGAAGCGATAAGACTGTGGTGTTTTCTCTTCGGGATAATTGATCGTGACGCTCTTCTTGAAGAAGGTTCGCAAGGTCACAGACAGCCCGCGCAGGAGCTCCCAAAGTAAAAATGTTTTTATGTAACTGATCGCTTTATTCATAACAAAACCTGCCGTTAGGCCCCCAGACCCGACCAGGGACCAACCCGTAGCCAGGCCATAACGCCCTCAACACCGATCCAGATAATGGTGATGGGAATGAATATCTTCCAACCCAGGCGCATGATCTGGTCATAGCGGTAACGCGGGAACGTCGCGCGATACCAGAAGAATGAGTACATGAAGAAACAGATCTTCGCGAACAACCAGCCGAAACTGGGCGCCGCCATAAACGCGAGCGGCGTCGCTTGCAAGAACGTCCAGCCTTCAAACGGAGATGCCCAGCCACCGAGGAAAAACACCGAAACCAGGGCTGAAATCAGCACCATGTTCGCGTATTCGGCCAGGAAAAACATCGCAAACGCGACACCCGAGTACTCAACGTGAAAACCGGCAACGATTTCCGACTCGCCCTCTGCCACGTCGAAGGGTGCTCGATTGGTCTCAGCGACCCCTGAAATCCAGTACACGATAAACAGAGGGAAAAGCGGTATCCAGAACCACTGACTGACCCCACCGGCCTGCGCTTCGACAATTACACCCAGATTCAGACTGCCGCCAGCCATCAGTACGCCGACCAACGCAAATCCCATCGCGATCTCGTAGGCAACAATTTGCGCACCGGTGCGCATGGCGCCGAGGAACGCATACTTGGAGTTGGTCGCCCAACCCGCGAGGATCACGCCGTAGACACCCACCGATGTGAGCGCCAAAACGTATAAAAGACCCGCATTGATATCTGCGATCACGAAACCCGGATGCAGCGGCATCACGGCCCAGGCCGCAAGCGCCGGCGTCAGCGACAACAACGGTGCAATCACAAACAGGAACTTGTTCGACTTGGCCGGAATAACAACTTCTTTGATTACGAGCTTAATAACATCGGCGAACGGCTGTCCGAGACCAAGCGGTCCAACCCGGTTAGGCCCAACACGATTTTGCATGCGGCCAATCACCTTGCGCTCGAAGTAGGTCGAAAATGCGACGACGAGAATGACACTGAACATGACGAACACAATCTTCCAGGTCGTTATCGTGAGGTATTGAACCAGCGGCGGCAGCGAATTCCAGATATCCTGCACAAACTGCGGCACGAGCTTTTGCAGAAAACCGAGCATCAGTCAGTGTTCCCCGCTGCGCGTCGCGCTTCTGGCGTGAGTTGCAGTGCATGCGCACGCCGCACCAGGCCGTCACCGGAATACAGCGGCGTATCGATTTCCGCGTCCGGCGCATCCTCACCATCAGGCTTCGCGATCTTGCCTTTGCCGGCATACTGATTGCTTGGCGTCACATCGCCCAGTTGCTCGACTAACTCGTCGCGCACGTCTTCACTTGTCACGTAATCAAAGCCGTCCGCATCGACGAGGTTGCCAATGACTCGCAACACTTTCCAGGCGGGCCGTGCCTGCCCGATTGGGGTCGCGATACCAGCAAAACTCTGCCAGGTCCCTGCGACGTTGACATAAGTGCCGGAGGTCTCGGCGAATGTACCGATCGGCAATAACAAGTCCGCCGATTTGAGCAAGGCAGCGGACACAAACGGTGTAAGCGCGATGACATAGGCTTGCTTTGACAATTTGGCGACGGCGTTCCCGGTCGCGTGAATATCGGCGTCCGGCTCTATATTGACCAGTAAAACGACATCAAGTGATGCATCAATCATTGCTGCGGCATCCAGGCCCGTACTCGAACGTGGCTGGCCGCCTTGCGCGCGATGCGGCAGCAGTCCGGCCAGTTGAGCCCCGGCACTGTTCGCACCCTCCGAGACATTGCCCAGTTTGGCGCCCGTTAGTTCGGCGATTGCCGCCGCCAGCGCACGTACGGCCGAATAAGCCGCATGCCGGCCCGCAATATTGCCGAGCAGTATCAGCGCATCATCTGCGCCGGACAGCGATTTGGCGATTGCATTGTGACCTGCATCGGCTTTTACGCCCGTGCAAATATCGGCGACCGACGCGGGCAATTGCTTGCCGTTCGCCGCAGCCACGGCGACTCCGGCCAGTAATTCTGCAATACCGGTCCCTGACAGGCTCGTCGCCACGTCGAAAAATACTTCGTATTCGCGGCTATTCGCAAAACTGACATCGGCACCCGCAAGCGCCGCTTTGCGAAGGCGATGCGCCAGGATCGGTGCTTCGTGCCGAATATTCGAACCGACAACGAAGATAGAATTCTGTGTTTCGAGGTCGGCGATGTCGCAGCCAAGCCACGTGTAAACCGGGTCGTTAACCTGGTCCGAAAAATCGCGGCGTGAAATCCGATGATCGAGATTATTCGTACCGAGGTGGTCGGCAAGTCTCACAACAAGATGCGCTTCTTCAACCGTCACACTTGGCGACGCCAGGAACGCAATCTTGTCAGCCTCAGCCCTTTGCAACACGTCTGCCGCTTTGGACAACGCATCCTCCCATTCGATCTCACGCCATTCGCCACTCACCTTGATACGCGGCGTTTCGAGGCGGTCACCGGAGTAAATAGCTTCGTAGCTGAATCGGTCCCGGTCTGAGATCCAGGTCTCGTTGATGCTCTCGTTTTCACGCGGTACGACGCGTTTAACGGTGCCGCGCAAAACATGCGCATACATGTTCGAGCCAACACAATCGTGCGGCGAAACGGTCGCGACCTGAGTCATTTCCCAGGCACGCGCACTGTATCGGTAGGGTTTGTTATTCAGCGCACCGACCGGACACAGATCGATAATGTTTGCCGACATCTCGTGATCGACACTGTTCTCGATGTAAGTGCCGATCTCCATGTTTTCGCCGCGACCGACCGTACCCATCTGCGGCATGCCGGCAACTTCCTCACCAAAGCGCACGCAACGCGTGCAATGGATGCAACGCGTCATGTCTGTCGAGATCAGCGGGCCAATATCCTTGTCCTTGACGACGCGTTTACCATCGTTGTACCGAGACACGTCCCGGCCATAGCCGATCGCCAGATCCTGCAATTCGCACTCACCACCCTGGTCGCAAATCGGGCAGTCCAGCGGATGATTGATCAGCAGGAATTCCATCGTCGCTCTCTGCGCCGCGATGGCTTTCGGCGAACGCGTGAAAATCTTCATACCCTCGCCAACCGGCGTCGCACAAGCCGGCATGGGCTTCGGCGCTTTCTCCACCTCGACGAGGCACATGCGGCAATTCGCGGCGATGCTCAGCTTCTCGTGGTAGCAAAAACGTGGGATATAGACGCCGATCTTGTCGGTCACCTCCATGACCATTTGGCCTCTTCGAGCCTCGACCGGCTTGCCGTCAATTTCAATATTTACGATGTCATCTGTCATAACAGCTTACGCGGCCGCGGCCGTTACGCCATCGACGACACTGCGTCCATGGTGCTCAATCATGTATTCAAATTCGTGGATGAAGTGTTGCAGGAAACTCTGCACGGGCCATGCGGCAGCATCGCCCAAGGCACAAATCGTGTGCCCTTCAATCTTGTTCGCGACGTCGAGCAAACGAGCTAGGTCTTCTTTTTTGCCCTGGCCGTCCACAATGCGCGTCAGCATGCGGTACAACCAGCCGGTGCCTTCGCGACAGGGCGTGCATTGCCCGCAGGACTCTGCCATGTAAAACCGCGCGATCCGGCGCAGCATTTTAACCATGCAGGTCGTCTCGTCCATGACAATGACGGCACCCGTGCCAAACGACGAACCCGCCTCTTGCAAAGAGGTGTAGTCCATCGTGCACTCCATGATGACATCGGCCGGCAATACCCGGCATGACGAACCACCCGGAATAACGGCCTTTAACTTGCGACCGCCCAACATGCCGCCACACAGTTCCAGCAGTTCTTTAAAACTAACACCCATCGGTAATTCGAAATTGCCGGGTTTTTCGATGTGACCGGACACTGAAAACAATGCCGTACCGCCGGAATTCTCCGGCCCCAGGCCTGCAAACCAGGATGCGCCCTTATTGAGAATCATTGGCACGCTGGCAAGGCTCTGGGTGTTGTTAATCGTTGTCGGCTTGCCGTAGAGACCGTAGTTAGCCGGGAACGGCGGCTTGAACCGCGGCTTACCCTGCTTGCCCTCCAGTGACTCGAGCAGCGCCGTTTCTTCACCGCAGATATACGCGCCCGCGCCGATAAAGGTGTACAGGTCGAAGTCTATTCCGGAGTCCTTAATATTCTTGCCAAGAAGACCCGCGTCGTAGGCCTCTTTAAGCGCCGCTTCGAAACGCGGCACGGGTTCATCAATGAACTCGCCGCGAATGTAATTGTAGCCAACCGTCGCGCCCATCGCATAAGCGGCAATCGCCATACCTTCGATCAGCGCGTGCGGGTTGTATCGCAGGATCTCGCGATCATGACAAGTGCCTGGCTCCGACTCATCTGAATTGCAAACTATGTACTTTTGACCAGCCGTCTTCGGCATGAAACTCCACTTGAGGCCCGTCGGGAAGCCCGCACCACCACGGCCACGCAAGCCGGATGCCTTCACTACGTCAACAACCTGCTCAGCTGTCATCTTGCCGTCAAGAATCTTGCGCCAGGACTTGTAACCGTCGAGCTGCTCATAGGTCTTTAGCGTATGCGGCTCGTCTGCCGAAAACGTATTGAAGCAAACCAGATTCTGTTGCAAAGCCATCAGTCCAACTCGTCCAGTATCTTGTCGACCTGCGCTGTTGTCAGGTTCTCGTGATACTTGTGATCGACCATCATCATCGGCGCACCGCAGCAAGCTGCCAGACACTCTTCTTCGCGCTTGAGATAGATGCGGCCATCGGCCGTGCTCTCGCCCGTCTTGATGCCGAGTTTTTTCTCGACGTGTTCAACAAGGTCGTCCGCACCGCGCAGCATGCAGGATATATTTGTGCAAATAGCGACGTTATGGCGACCAACCGGCCTGGTTTGAAACATTGAATAGAATGTCGCGACCTCGTAAACCTGAATAGTCGGCAAGTCGAGGTACGCCGCAACGGCATTCATCTGTTCCGTCGTGAGGTAGCCTGCGTTTTCGTGCTGCACCGCGTGCAAGGCCGAAAGTACGGCCGAACGCCTGCGGTCTTCCGGAAAACGGGCTTTCCAGTGTTCAATTTCGTCTTTGACGTGAGCAGATAGTTCGATTGCGTCGCTCATCGATCTACCTCACCAAATACGATGTCCTGCGTGCCTATCACGGCAACCACGTCCGCCAGCATGTGTCCTTCGACCATTTCCGCCATTGCGGACAAGTGTGCAAAGCCCGGCGCGCGAATTTTCATCCTGTAGGGCTTGTTCGCCCCGTCGGATATCAGGTAGACAGCAAACTCGCCTTTCGGATGCTCGATCGCAGCATAGGCTTCGCCGGCGGGCACACAATAGCCTTCGGTAAATAATTTGAAATGATGAATCAACGACTCCATGTCATCTTTCATCTCCACGCGGCTCGGCGGCGTAACCTTGTAATCGTCAACCATGACCGGGCCTGGGTTTTCCCGCAGCCATTGAACGCATTGCTGAATAATTCGATTGGACTGCCGCATCTCCTCGACACGCACCAGGTAGCGGTCATAACAATCGCCATTCACGCCCACGGGAATATCGAAATCCAGGCGGTCATACACTTCGTAGGGCTGCTTCTTGCGAAGGTCCCATTCGACGCCGGAGCCGCGCAGCATCGGTCCCGAGAAACCCAGTTGCATCGCACGTTCCGGTGACACAACAGCAATATTCACTGTGCGCTGCTTCCAGATTCGATTGTCTGTCAGCAATGTTTCGTACTCGTCAACGCAACCCGGGAACTTGTCGGTAAATGCCTCGATGAAATCGAGAACCGATCCCTCACGCGCTGCGTTGAGCCGCGCCAGGTCCTTCTTGCTACGAAACTTCGATTCCTGATATTTCGGCATCGTCTCGGGCAAGTCACGATAAACGCCACCCGGACGGTAATAGGTAGCATGCATGCGCGTGCCGGACACTGCTTCGTACAGATCCATGAGGTCTTCGCGCTCGCGGAAGCAATACAGGAATATCGTCATCGCGCCGATATCGAGACCGTGCGCACCCAACCACATCAGGTGATTAAGAATTCGCGTGACCTCATCAAACATGACGCGAATGTATTGCGCGCGCTCCGGCACTTCGACACCCAGCAGTTTTTCGATCGCCAGCACGTAGCCATGCTCGTTGCACATCATCGACACATAATCGAGTCGATCCATGTAGCCGATACTCTGGTTAAACGGTTTGGACTCGGCGAGCTTCTCGGTCGCGCGATGCAGCAAGCCGATGTGCGGGTCTGCCTTCTGAATTACCTCGCCATCCATCTCCAGCACGAGGCGCAAGACGCCGTGCGCCGCAGGATGCTGCGGGCCGAAATTCATTGTGAAATTCTGGATCTCAGCCATCAGTACGATCCTTCAGATCCGCGGAGTAGCGATTGTCATCGCGAATAACACGCGGCACGAGCGTGCGTGGCTCGATGCTGACGGGCTGATAGGCCACTCTGCCTTTGTCGGCGTCGTAAATCACTTCGACGTTGCCTATAAGCGGGAAGTCCTTGCGAAACGGGTGCCCTATAAAACCGTAGTCCGTCAGAATTCTGCGCAAGTCCGGATGACCCTCGAAGAGAATCCCGAACAGGTCGAACGCCTCGCGCTCGAACCAGTTCGCGCTATTCCAGATATCGACAACCGACCTGACGATCGGTGGGTTTTCTGTGCCCGTAAACACGCGCAGGCGCAGTCGAAAATTATGCTGCAGTGACAAGAGGTGATAGACGACTGCAAAACGGCGCGCATCGAACTCGTCCGACTCGTCGAGAATGACGGGCATCATCTCGACTCCCCGGCTGAAACCCGTGCCGGACGCATCGCTGGTATTCCACTCGTCCATTCCGAAATGGAGATAGTCCACACCGCAGACGTCCATGAGCATCTCGAAACCAAAGTCAGCCTCGTTACGCAACGCCGTCGCGATTTCAATCAGATCGCCTTTCGCAAGCTCATAAGTCAGCTCGCCGCACGTTGATGAAACGCGCTTCATTTGCTCCCCGAACCGCTCGTCGATTCGAGCGGCCAGTTTTTCGTAACGATCACTCATGTCTGAATTGCTTACCTGGCTATTGTGCTCGTGCGGCGTATTTTGTTCTGTAGTTGAATGAGCCCGTAAATAAGGGCTTCGGCCGTCGGTGGACAGCCCGGAACATAAACATCCACTGGCACGATGCGATCGCAACCGCGAACTACGGCATAGGAATAGTGGTAGTAGCCGCCGCCGTTGGCGCAGGAGCCCATCGAGACGACCCAACGCGGCTCTGGCATCTGGTCGTAAACCTTGCGCAGCGGCGGAGCCATCTTGTTGGTCAACGTGCCGGCGACGATCATGCAGTCCGATTGCCGCGGACTCGGCCGGAATATGATGCCGAAACGATCGAGATCGTAACGCGACGCGCCCGCCTGCATCATCTCAACGGCACAGCAGGCAAGACCGAAAGTCATCGGCCAGAGCGACCCTGTGCGGGCCCAGTTCATAACCGCATCAACGCTGGTTACGACAAAGCCTTTTTTCTGCAGGCTGCCGCCCGCTGCGGCGCTGTCTTCCACCTTGGCCTCTAATCCCATTCGAGGCCACCTTTCTTCCATTCGTAAATAAAGCCAACGACCAGCAAGGCCAGGAAAACACCCATCGCAAGCAGGCCGAATGTTCCCACCGTATCGAGCGACACTGCCCAGGGGAACAGGAAGGCGATTTCCAGATCGAAAATAATGAACAGGATGGCGACAAGGTAATAGCGCACATCAAATTTCATGCGCGAATCGTCGAATGGCTCGAAACCGCACTCGTAAGGCGAGAGCTTTTCATCGGTCTTGCTACCGCTGCCGATGAGGAAACCGAGCCCCAAAAGGAGCAATCCGATCCCGGTCGCGACACCAAGAAAAATCAGAACGGGTATGTATTCTTGTAGCATTTTGCCTGCTCAAACGACGCAGAATGCGCCTCGAATTTCTGCGCAATATTGTAAAAGAAATTGGTGCTCTGAGCGAGACTCGAACTCGCACGGCTTTCGCCACTGCCCCCTCAAGACAGCGTGTCTACCAATTCCACCACCAGAGCCCTTGCTAAACCTATAAAAACCGAGGGATTATTCGTCTTCCGGGATGACCGGGAGGTCGTCTTCAATCGTGACCTCTGCTTCCTCAGGCAGCTCTACGTCAAGTGAGGGCAATTCATCCGCAGAAGTACCGCCCTCGGGCGCTGTATCGCCATCGGCCGGGCCCGCGTCAATCGTAGCCGCAACGGGCTCAGAGCCCTCAAGCAGGCTGCTCGGCCCTTCAACACCCTGGCTGCTCATGTAGGCCAGCGTCAGGCTGCTGGCAAAAAACGCCGTCGCCAGAATCGCTGTGGCCCGCGAGAAAAAGCTCGACGAACCGCGTGAACCAAATACCGTGCCCGAAGCACCCGCGCCGAACGCAGCGCCCGCATCGGCGCCTTTGCCGCGTTGCATGAGCACCAGAATAATGATGAGCAGCGCAAGCAGCGTGTGCCCGATCAGAACGGTTTTTTGAATCGTATCCATTAAGACCTCAAAGTGTGGCAGCTGCCTCGACTATGGCGAGAAAATCAGCTGCTTTCAGCGACGCACCACCAATCAGTCCGCCGTCGATATCGGGCATGCCAAACAAACCCGCCGCATTGTCGCCTTTCACGCTGCCGCCGTACAGTATCTGTACGCCAGCGGCAACGTCCGCGTCCTGCGCCTCGAGTACAACGCGAATAAATCGGTGTACGTCCTGCGCCTGGTCAGGCGTCGCGGTCATTCCTGTTCCAATCGCCCACACTGGTTCATAGGCAATCACGGCCGACGCAATCGCGCCGATACCGCTGTTATCAAGCACCGCGGCCAACTGCTCGTTGATCACGGCCTCTGTATTTCCTGCCTCGCGTTGTTGCAGCGTCTCGCCAACACACAAGACCGGCGTTATTCCTGCGGCCAGCGCCGCGGCAAATTTCGCAGCGACCTGCTCACTCGTCTCACCGTACAACGCCCGACGCTCCGAATGCCCCACCAGGGCATACGTGCAGCCCATCTCCTGCAGCATTGCAGGCGACGTTTCGCCAGTATGGGCACCAGACGGATGCTCCGAGACATTCTGCGCCCCCAGCTGCACGTCACTGCCTGCAATCTGCTCGCGGACGGCGGCCAAATACGGAAACGGCGGACAAACCAGTACGTCTGGCTTTGCGGCACTGTCGGCAATCCCTGACAGACCTGAAATGATGCCGCCGATCAGCTCGCTGTTCGCGGCTGAGTCGCCATTCATTTTCCAGTTGCCGGCAACCAGAATCTTACGCATATCGGCTATTCCGCAGGTCTAACGGCGCGCAAGGATACCGAGGCTCTGCGCGCAAAGCAACGCGTATTTATACGATTTTCAGCCCTTGGCAACGACTATGCAGAGGCCGCAGCGACGACGTCTGCGAGCCTTTTCGCCACGTCATCCACGACTTGCTTATCCTGCCCCTCGACCATGACGCGGATAACTGCTTCGGTACCGGACGCTCGCAACACGATTCGGCCCGTGTCTGCCAGTTCTGACTGTGCCTTTGCGGCCGCTTCCCGAATTACAGGCGAGTCATGCGGATTCGTTTTCCTGGCCACGCGCACATTAATCATCGTTTGCGGGTATTTACTCATTCCCGCGACGAGCTCGGACAGCTTACGGCCCGTCTCCTGCATCACCGCCAGCACCTGCAAGGCACACACCATGCCATCGCCCGTCGTCGTGCGATCGAGGATAATCACATGGCCGGAGGTCTCTCCGCCCAGCATTCCACCCGTCTTTTTCAGCATCTCCAGAACAGAGCGATCGCCGACCTGCGCCCGTTGGAACTCGATGTCCTTGTCCCGCAGCGCGTGTTCCAGTCCTAAATTGCTCATTACGGTACCAACCACGGGACCTTTGAGCTGGCCACTGGCCTTGCGGGCTATCGCGAGGATGTACAGCAATTGATCGCCATCGATGAGCTCGCCGTTCTCGTCGATCATGACGACGCGATCACCGTCTCCGTCGAGGGCAATGCCGACATCCGCAGCAATCGCCGGCACGGTGGTTTGCAACAGTGTCGTGTGGGTCGAGCCGCAGCCATCATTGATATTTCGACCGTTCGGCGAACAGCCTATTGGAATGAGATCCGCGCCCAGATCCCCAAGCGTGCGCGGTCCTACCTTATAAGCAGCCCCATTGGCGCCGTCGAACACGATCTTGAGACCTGCAAGGCTCAGATTGCTCGGGAACGTTGCAGCACAAAATTCCTGATACCGAATACGTGCTGAATCAATCCTCTTCGCCTTGCCCAATAATTTGGACTCGAGCGTGATCACAGATTGTTCCAATTGCGCTTCGATCTGTCGCTCTACGTCGTCGTTCAGCTTCGAGCCTGTGCCGTCAAAAAACTTGATGCCGTTGTCATAGTACGGATTGTGCGAGGCACTGATTACGACGCCGAGATCCGCATTGAACTCCTGGGTCAACACAGCAATGCCGGGTGTCGGTAGCGGCCCCAGCAGCAGCACATCGGCACCCGCCGCGACAAATCCGGCCTCCAGCGCAGACTCGAACATGTAGCCTGAGAGCCGCGTGTCTTTGCCGATAAGCACGGTGCCACCGGTCGGCACAAGTACGCGTGCGGCCGCGCTCGCAAGACGCATCGCGAAATCCGCCGTCATCGGGTCCTGGCCCACGGTACCGCGAACACCGTCCGTTCCGAAATATTGTTTGCCCATTTAGCTCTGTCTCGCTTTTGCTATCGCTTGTGTCACTTTAAGTGCCTCGACCGTCTCGGCGACATCGTGAACGCGCAGGATGTCCGCACCTGCCTGCACCGCGATCACGGCCGCCGCAATGCTTGCCGGTATGCGGTCGCCTGTGTCCCGGCCCGTCATCTCGCCCAGCATCGACTTGCGCGAAAGACCGACCATTAGCGGCTGGCCAAGATCCGTCAATTGTCGCAGATTCATGAGCAGCTCGACATTATGCCGGTAGCTTTTTCCGAATCCGAAGCCCGGGTCGATGACCATACGCTCGCGATCAATCCCGGCGTCGATGCAGGTCTCAATTCTCGATGCCAGGAAATCCCGAACGTCCAGAGTGACATCCTCATAGTGTGGCTCTTCTTGCATCGTCCGCGGGTTCCCCTGCATGTGCATCAGACATACGACCACCCCCAGATCAGCCGCCGCTGCCACTGCGCCCGCCTCCCGCAATGCCCGCACATCATTGACCATCGCAGCGCCCGCCTCGACAGCCGCCCGCATCACATCCGCCTTGCTGGTATCTATCGACACAGGCGCATCCGTCATATTGTGGATGGCCTCAATAATCGGCACGACGCGCTCGATTTCCTCGGCTGCGCTGACCTGCTGCGCACCGGGCCGCGTGGACTCACCACCGACATCGATTATCGACGCACCGGATTGCAGCATTGCCTCGGCCTGTCCTAACGCGTCGTCGCGCGCAAGAAACCGACCACCGTCTGAAAAAGAATCGGGTGTGATATTGAGAATCCCCATGACGACGGGGATTTCAAGATTCAGCCTGCCGATCCGCATGGAGCGTGGCGCCCCTGGATCCGATCTAGTTTTCGGTTGCTGGCCCACCGATGGTGGGTGCATCTGACTCGGATTTCGAGTCGGTTTTGGTCGCATCCTTTGGCGACTTGGAATCGACCAAGTCATTCCAGTCCTCCGGCGGCTTTGGCTCGCGGCCTTCCATGATGTCCTTGATCTGCTCGTGATCGAGCGTCTCGTACTTCATCAGCGCTTTAGACATCGCATGTAGCTTGTCGATATTGTCTTTGAGAACCTTCTTCGCCGTGGCGTAATTCGTATCGATGATAATGCGAATTTCCTCATCGATAATATGAGCAGTCCTATCGGAAACCTGCTTGTGCTTCGTGATACTGCGACCAAGGAAAATCTCGCCTTCTTCCTCACTGTAAGTTAACGGCCCGAGGCGTTCTGAAAAGCCCCATTTGGTGACCATGTTTCGCGCAATCTCCGTTGCCTGCTCGATATCGTTCGACGAACCCGTGGTCACGCCCGCGTCACCATTGATGATCTCCTCGGCGATACGCCCGCCGAACAAACTCGCGATCGCACTTTCCAGGCGTTGCCTGGACATGCTGTAACGGTCTTCTTCGGGCAAATACATCGTCACACCCAGTGCTCGGCCGCGCGGGATAATGGTTACCTTATAAACAGGGTCGTGTTCCGGCATCGAGTAACCAACGATTGCGTGTCCTGCCTCGTGGTAGGCCGTATTGAGCTTGTCTGCCTCACTCATGACCATTGAGCGCCGCTCGGCACCCATCATGATCTTGTCCTTCGCCTTTTCGAACTGCTCCATGCTGACGACGCGCTTGTTCTCGCGTGCGGCAAACAACGCTGACTCATTGACAAGGTTTGCCAGATCAGCGCCCGAGAAGCCTGGCGTACCGCGGGCAATGAAGTTGGTGTTCACATCGTCGTCGAGCGGAACTTTACGCATGTGTATTTTCAGAATTTGTTCGCGACCGCGAATATCTGGCAGCGGCACCACCACCTGGCGGTCGAACCGACCCGGCCGCAGCAGCGCCGGATCGAGCACGTCCGGGCGGTTGGTCGCAGCGATGACAATAACGCCCTCGCTGCCTTCAAAACCGTCCATCTCCACCAGCATCTGGTTCAGAGTTTGCTCGCGCTCGTCATGACCACCGCCGAGGCCCGCGCCACGGTGTCGGCCAACAGCATCAAGCTCGTCAATAAATATGATGCAGGGGGCCTGCTTCTTCGCCTGGTCGAACATGTCACGCACACGAGACGCCCCGACACCGACAAACATCTCGACGAAGTCGGACCCTGAGATCGAAAAGAATGGCACATTTGCTTCGCCGGCAATGGCTTTCGCCAGCAGGGTCTTACCCGTACCCGGTGGGCCCACCATCAATACGCCCTTGGGTATTTTACCGCCCAGACGCTGGTATTTGCTCGGGTCCTTGAGGAATTCGACGATCTCTTCCACTTCTGCTTTCGCTTCATCCACGCCCGCCACGTCCGCGAACGAAATGCCGACCTGATCATCTCCCAGCAGTCGGGCCTTGCTCTTGCCAAAGGACATCGCACCGCGACCACCGGCGCCGCCCTGCATCTGCCGCATGAAATAAATCCACACGCCAATCAATAGCAAAATCGGAAACGAGCTGATTAATAGCTGGCCGATCAGGCTTTGCGACTTCGGTTCTGCAGCAGAAAACTCGACTCGATTGTCCTCAAGAATGCCAATAATCGAATTATTGTCAGTCTCGGGGCTGATCGTATAAAACAGCATGTTGTCTTTCGATTTTCCGAAGCGAATGCGCTCGCCATTAAATTCGGCGACGTTGACCTGGCCCGCCCGCACCTGATCGAGAAATTCTGAATAGGGCCTCGACTCCGGTTGCGCGCCAGTCCCACTGGACAAACTTTCGACGACCGAAATAAGCACCACGATGATAACAATAAAAATAATAATATTTTTGCTCAGATCATTCACATTCAGGTTCCGTACTGCGTAAAAAAGCCCTTACTTACGGGGATTTTGACGAACTCTATCATTTGGACACTACTACAATCGGTAGTTCCTTGCTACGAGATAGACCTCACTACTGCTGTCTCTTGAAGCCCTGGGTTTCATCACCCGCACGCGTTCAAATTGCTTCCTGGCAGCGACAATAAAGGCCTCGCTGCCTTCCCCCTGGAATAGCTTGCAGACGAAATTGCCACGGGGTTTCAAAACCCGTGTTGCAAGGTCCAGTGCAAGCTCCGCCAGATACATTGACCGTGGTTGATCGACGGCTTTGTTACCGCTGATATTGGGGGCCATATCGCTCATTACAAGGTCTGCCTTGTCACTGCCCAGCAAACTGTCCAATTCGTCAAGAATCTGCTCTTCGCGGAAGTCGCCCAGAATAAATTCGACCGATGGGAGTGCATCCATTGGCAGCAGGTCAAGCGCAATAATTCGCACACGACCCTTGAGTTTGTGGGTGACGAATTGACTCCAACTCCCGGGCGCTGCACCCAGGTCGATGCAAATCATGTCCGGGCGCAAGAACCGCTCTTTCTCGTTGATCTGCTCCAACTTGTACACGGCACGTGACCGCCAGCCGTCGCGTCTGGCCTTTTGTACATACGGGTCGCGCTCCTGACGATCTCGCCAGCTGCCACCACTGCGTCGTGGACCGCTCATTTCCTTGTCACGCTGCTACACTCCACGCCCATGAGCCTAAAAGAATCCCAGAAAAAATACTTGCGCGGCCTGGGCCACCAGTTGAAACCGATGATTACAGTCAGCGAAAACGGTCTTACAGATACCTTGCTTGCTGAATTCGAGTCGACGATCGCGCATCATGAATTGATAAAGTTAAGAGTGCACGCCGGTGACCGGGCCATCCGCGATGCAAGGATTCGCGAGCTCTGCGACAAGGGATCCACCGAACTGATTCAACGCATTGGCAATGTCGCGCTGTTGTATCGGGAGAATCCGGAAAACAAAAAAATCCGCTTGCCGAGAGCGTAGTGATCTACTCGTAGCGAACCTCGACAACCTCGTACGCTTTTTCACCGCCTGGCGCCGAAAAATTTACCGTATCACCCTCGCTCTTGCCAATTAGCGCGCGCGCAATCGGCGACGTGAAAGAAATCATTCCGCTTTTAATATCGGCTTCGTCTTCGCCAACAATCTTGTAAACGATATCCTTGCCGGTCGCGTCGTCGATAAGTTCGACAGTCGACCCGAAAATGATCTTCCCTTTCGCGTCAATGGATGTCACGTCGATTACCTGGATATTGGACAGCTTACCTTCCAGCTCCTTGATCCGGGCTTCAATAAAGCCCTGCTGATCTTTGGCAGCGTGGTATTCGGCATTCTCTTTAAGGTCGCCATGCGCTCGCGCCTCAGCGATCGCGGCGATTACCGCCGGCCGGTCTTTGCTTTTCAGGCGCTTGCATTCTTCGGTCATCTTTTCGTGACCGCGTACCGTTACAGGTACCTTGCTCATACGACTACCTCATTGTGTAAATCTTGCAGGCGATTTACCTCGCCATCATCGAGATGCTCGATCGCAATACAAGTCGCGATCGCAGCCCCGAGTGTCGTGTAATACGTCACGCTGCGGCGGACCGCCTCGGCGCGAATGGAAATTGATTCGCTAATGGCCTGCTTGCCCTCGGTTGTATTCACAATCAGGTCAATCTCAGCATTCTTGATCATGTCGACGATATGCGGTCGACCCTCGCGAACTTTGTTCGCCCGTCGGCATAGTACACCAGCCGACGCGAGACACTGGGCCGTGCCGTGCGTCGCAACAATCTCGAAACCGCGTTCGATGAGTATTCGCGCGAGCTCAACAGCACCCTCTTTGTCACGATCACGAACACTCAGAAGCGCGACACCCTGACGCGGCAGCACAACGCCGGATGCGAGCTGCGCCTTGGCATAGGCCTCACCGAATGAACGTCCGATGCCCATCACTTCGCCAGTCGATTTCATTTCCGGACCGAGAATAGGATCCGACCCCGGAAATCTGATAAACGGAAAAACCGCCTCTTTTACACAGTAGTACTCGGGTACGCGTTGATTCACGAAACCCTGATCTGCCAGCTTTTCTCCCACCATCGTCTTGGCGGCGATCTTCGCCAGCGGCACGCCGATTGCCTTCGACACGAACGGCACAGTTCGGGACGCGCGTGGATTCACTTCAAGCAAATAGATCACGTCGCCCTGAATCGCGAACTGGGTATTCATCAAACCAATGACGTTGAGAGCTTTCGCCAGCTTCACGACCTGTGCGCACAATTCCTTTTGAATCTCGTCGGACAGGCTAAACGGCGGCAACGAGCAACCCGAATCACCGGAGTGCACGCCCGCCTGCTCGATGTGCTCCATGATGCCGCCAATCAGGACACGCTCACCATCGCAAATGCAATCCACATCCACTTCGATCGCCAGGTCCAGAAAACGATCAAGCAAAACCGGGCTGTCGTTCGAAACCTGAATCGCGGCATCCATATAAGCGGCGAGATCCTCTTCGCCATGCACGACTTCCATCGCGCGACCGCCCAACACATAGGACGGGCGAACAATCAGCGGGAAACCGACTGCGGGAGCCCGCCTGAGTGCCTCTTCCTTGTTGCGCGCCGTGCAATTGGGCGGCTGCGTCAATTCAAGATCTTCAACCAGCTGCATGAATCGCTCGCGGTCCTCGGCCAGGTCAATTGAATCCGGCGACGTGCCAATAATCGGGGCGCCCGCGGCTTCAAGATCCCGAGCCAGCTTCAACGGTGTCTGTCCGCCGTACTGCACGATAACTCCCTGCGGCTTTTCGAGATCAATGATTTCCATCACGTCTTCGAACGTCAACGACTCGAAATACAAG
>JADFLJ010000184.1 GCA_022564475.1 Pseudomonadota bacterium | reverse complement strand
GGACAGGTGTTGGCGCCTGGAGTGTTGCTGGATCAATGCATAAAGCGGCACAATGTAAAAGCCCCCGAAGGCGCCAATGAGGCACAGGTCGATCAGGACACGCCAGCTTCCTGGTCGTGCGAGAAATTCTGCGATCGAGTTGACATGCGTGCTGCTTGCGACGGGCTGTGCAAAATACAGGTCGATGGCGAACACGCTCAAGCCAATTGATCCGAACGGAACCAGGCCCAGCTCGACTTTATGATCGGACATGCGTTCGCAAAGCAGCGAGCCGATACCAACACCGATCGCGAATGCCGCGAGGAGTCCGGTCGTAATGACCTCATTGCCATGCATGATGTCGCGCGTGTACGCGGGTATTTGCAAGGTCATCGCCGAGCCGAAAAACCAAAACCAGGAAATGCCCAGGATGGACAGGTAGACGCTTTTATTCTCGCGCGCGTAGCCGACGATGCGCCAGGTTTCCTTCCACGCATTCAGGCTGAGCGTCAGGGCAGGATCCACGGCCTTGGTGGCGGGCACTTGCCGGCTTGCGAGGTAGCCGAGACACGCGACGCCGATTAGTGCAGCGCCGATGAGTATTTGACTATCCAGACTGCCATCGACCAACAGGCCGCCGCCTATCAATCCGAGAATGATCGCGACATAGGTGCCGGACTCGACGAGTGCGTTGCCACCGATGAGTTCGTCCGCCGCAAGCTGCTGTGGCAAGTAGGCGTATTTGACGGGACCGAACAAGGTCGATTGAAACCCGGTCATGAACAGCACCAGCAACAGCAGCGTAAAACTCTGTGTGTAGAACGCCACCGCAGCAATCGACATCAACGCGATTTCCAGCAATTTGATGCGACGCATGAGCATCGACTTTTCGTATTTGTCGGCCAGTTGTCCGGCCATTGCCGAAAACAGGAAGAAGGGCAGTATAAAAAGCGCGCCGGCGACGTTCGCGAGCATCCCGGCTTCCATGCCGGCTACGAGTACACCCTGAAATGTGACCAGGATCACAAGTCCATTGCGGAAAATATTGTCGTTGAGTGCGCCCAGGAACTGGGTGACGAAAAATGGCGCGAAGCGGCGCTGCCCAAGTAGTGAAAACTGGTTTGAATCTGACACTAAATTCTTCCCTGCCTCGGGCCGCAGCCACTATAGCATCACAAAACTGCGAACTCGCGACGGTTTTTCGATCGGACACCGGTGTTATGATCCTGTGCTACATAACACGGAATTTTCCGGCTTTTCGACAGGATATGGGCCCGCGGCGACCATGAAACTATTGCGAATCACAATCCCGGTAGCCGCTGTCTTGCTTTTGGCAGCTTGCGCTGAGGAGAAGCAGCCGCGCTCCGTGTCGGAATTTATCGAGCATCCGATCTTACTGGAGGCTGCGCTGGTTCGCTGTACCAGGAATCGTGCGGAATCTCGCTACGACGCGGAGTGCGTAAATGCTCGTGAGGCGGTCATGCTGACCGAGGCGCAGGAAGATTCAGCTCGACGTGCAGAACTTGAGGCGCAATCCAAGCGTAAGCGTGACGCATTGCGCGAAACGCAGCGCGCCCGGACCGTAGCCAGACGGCGAGTAGCAGAAGCCCGGCGGCAACGCGAGGAAGCGGAGTACCTGGCTCAATTTGGTGTGCTGCCACCAATTGAAGAACCCGTGACTGAAGAATATAGCGGCAATGTGCCGATGGCGCTTATTCCGGACGCCGAGGACAGGGGCGCAACATACAGCGGCGAGTTTGACGCGTTGCCAAATATTGGCAGCAACGCGCCCGTCATGGAAATTTCGCCCGACGAAGAGCCCGAGACAGATCTCGAGTCCATCAGAGACGAATTACGGCGGCGCAATGACGAGGGTAACGAGCAGTAGCAAACGCTACGCCACACCTGATTTTCTAGTTATTGCCCGGTGGCATCGTTCGCACGTGCAGATCGCGCTGCGGAAACGGAATCACAATGTCGTGTTCGATGAATCCTTTGTAAACAGCGCAATGGAGTTCGTGATTCAACCGGCCACTGTCTACCGGCCTCTCAATCCAGCACAGCAGTTCGAAGTTCAGACTCGAATCGCCGAAACTGCGAAATCGAACGCGTGGCTCGGGTACCGTGCAGATCTCCTTGTTATCTGCAGCGACGCCTTCGAGTGTTGAAATAACATGGTCGATATCACTGCCATAGGCAACACCGACAGCGACCCGGATGCGGTGTTTTTGGGATGGCCCGCCAGCCTCGTTGATGATCTTGCTGTTGCCCAGAATGCCGTTCGGAATCGTGACTTCCACATCATCCCGTGTGAGCAGGCGCGTGCTGCGCAAACCGATGTGAGTGACGATGCCGCGTTCGCCGGTATCGAGAATAATAAAGTCGCCAGTTTTGTACGGTGAGTCTGCGACGATCGAGACACCGGCAATCAAATTCGACAACGTGTCTTTGGCCGCGAGGCCCAACGCCAGACCGATGATACCGGCCGAGGCTAACCATGCGGTCACCTCGATGTCCCAGGCGAGGAAGGTAAAGTAAATCGCGAGTGCGATCAGGATGATTCTGCCGACGTTCTGCAGCAATGCCAGCATGCCGCTTTGTACGAGTTTGTTTTTCGGAGTCTTGCGTACCTCGTTGGCAAATATAGTGATCAGGCCGAAAAACAGGGTGTACCAGATCAGAATTGCGATCGTCTTCAGAATCGACAGCGTGATCTTCTCCGGCAAATCTGCCATGTCGATGTGTTCTGTCGCAATCGCAAGCCCGA
This sequence comes from Pseudomonadota bacterium, assembly GCA_022564475.1. Classification (GTDB taxonomy): domain Bacteria; phylum Pseudomonadota; class Gammaproteobacteria; order Steroidobacterales; family Woeseiaceae; genus UBA1847. The sequence goes on along the minus strand of JADFLJ010000184.1, from coordinate 1,853 downwards.
GAAGAATGAATGACAGGAAAATTGGCCGGTGCAACAACTCAACGATCTCATCATCCACGCGTGTCGCCGATCGCTTTGCGATTCGCGTAAGCATTGCCGAAAAAATCCAGTCGGCGATTTTGCCAAAAAAGATGAACACAAGCGCGATGAGCAGTGCCTGCAAATACAAGTAGGGGCCGACCAGCTCGGCCATCGCCTGCACGCTGGTGATGAAATCGTTCATGAACGGCTAGAGATCTGGATCGAAATTCTCGTCGTCTGGAACGGACAGGTCTTCGTCCGGGTCCGGCATGCCGAAGGTGCGAACGCTGGCTGTGTCGTCGCTGTATGGAGGGGATATCGACGTGACACCGGATCGCATGCCGGGTTGTGTGGGCAGGCGGCTGGTTTGTGCGGTCAGCATTTGCACAAACGTGTTCGCAACGTCGGGTGCAATGTTTGGCGAGCTGGCGAAAATACGTTCAGGAGTCATTGTGCTGTCGCCATAAAATGCGACGTTGGACTTGCGGTCCATCGTGACGCCGGTGCCTTCAAACGAAATACCTGCGAATAATCCACGACTGCGCGAGTACGACATGATCTCCGCCTGAAAAACAATATCGGTCGCAGCGCTTGCCTGCCGGCCGACGGGTCCGGCTGCAATCGAAGCATCTGCACCCAGGGTTATTTTGCCATTGGCAATGCCGTCAACGCCCTTGCGTGTCTTGAACACCAGGATAATATCGGTCGACTGGCCGCCTATTTGCCAGCCAACACTGCCGCCGGTCAGCGCGATGAATACCGGGTTGCTCCACGAATTGTCATCCTGACGGATCACAAGAATTCCCTTGCCGTGTCTAACGCCAATTCCAAAGCCGACTTTGATGACGTCGGGTATCACAGCGACCGCGTAGGCACGGGATAACAGAGTTGGGGGAATGGCCTGTTCCGGAATTCGCAGCAGCTTATCAAGTACGTCGGTTGCGTCCGCGACGCGTTTTTCTTCGCTCGTTGCGGCCGTTGCGGGAGCCGTAAGGATCAGCGCAAGCAGGCAAAAGACTGCTGTATTTTGTGTCACACGCATAGTCATTTTCCGTATCGTTTTCGGTGTGGGAACTTAGGTCTGAAAGCGGGCAAAGAGTTCAATGATACGCCAAATCGGACGCTAGGAATTGGCCACCAATATGGGCGGTAACGGGCAGTCGAGCGTTGCACAGATAACGCGGATGAGTTCGGCCTCGGCAACCGTCAGTTGTTTGTCGTGGTCTGCGACTTCACTGACCGCCCGCAGCAGCTTTTGCCGCCCCTTGTTGTTCGATTTGCTCAGAATATCGAGACTGTGATTCAGAATATCGACCGTGTATTCCCGCTTGGGCTTGATTTCGACACCTTGGGCCCATTCCCCCAGGACCGCAGCGCCGGCGTCAAATGCCGCCTGAGCTTTGGCCGTATCGTCATTACCGTGGTCCGCCACGATCGCGAGCATATTGACCGCGGCCTGTCGCAGCTCACGTTTCGGCGCGCGGCCCGAGCTGCGTCGTCCGGATGGATCCACCGCCTGCCCCAGACTGGTTGTCAGGATGCGGTAGAAGCAGTACTCGTACAGATCAACCTTGCCGTCGATTTGAATCAGCCGGCTTGCGAGTTCGATAAGAAACTCGAGTTGCGCTGCGGGTCGCAACTTCAGTGTCGGGAATAATATTTCGAGTAACGGCAGGCGTATTTCTTCTCCTGACTGTTGCAGCTCTGCATGATAACTACGGACGAGACTCGTTCGATCGCGACCCATGCGCTCTTCGATGAGCGCCAATTGGCGTTCGACATGCTTACCCGAACGATCGAGAAGTAGCGCCAAGGTCAGGGGGTATGCGTGG
>JADFLJ010000183.1 GCA_022564475.1 Pseudomonadota bacterium | reverse complement strand
GTAAGGGCAGGCGGTCACACACATTCGCCAGCCACGGCAGACTTCCTGGTTGACCAGCACGATCCCGTCTTCACCGCGTTTGTAAAGTGCACCGGACGGGCAGGACGCCACACAGGCCGGATTAAGACAATGATTGCAGATTCGCGGCAGGTAGAAAAAGGCCATCTTTTCAAGCTGGAACATCGCTTCCTGCTCTGCCTCTGTCAGGTTCTTGAGATTGGGGTCGTTGCGTGCGAAGTCGGGTGTGCCACTCAGATCGTCGTCCCAATTGGGGCCCATCTTGATGTCGATGGACTTGCCGGTAATCAGGGAAACAGGGCGCGCGGTGGGCTGATCATTACCGGCAGGTGCTTCGATCAGGTCCAGATACTTGTAAGTAAAGGGCTCGTAGTAGTCGTCGATTACCGGCAAATTGGGATTGTGAAAAATGTTACCCAGGCCCTTGCGCTTACCGGCGCCCTTGAGCTTGATGCTGGCAGCGTCAATCCTGATCTCGCCCTTGCCCTTGCCCTTGCCCTTGCCCTTGCCCTTGCCCGCAGCATTATCTTTTCTCTCCCAGCCGCCTTTGTAGATGTCCTGATCTTCCCACTTGCCGGGATAGCCGGTACCGGGCTTGGTTTCCACGTTATTCCACCACTGGTACTCGGCGCCTTTGCGGTCGGTCCAGATATTCTTGCAGGCGACCGAACACGTGTGACAGCCGATACATTTGTCCAAATGAAAGACCATCGAAATTTGTGATCGTATATCCATCTTTATTTCTACCTGCCTTTAGAAACGTTAAAGGGTTACCAGACAACCTTGTCCATCTTTTTCACGATGACGTGCGTATCCCTGTTAGGTGCGATCGGCCCCCAGTAATTGAAGTGATAACTGAACTGACCGTAGCCACCACACAGGAAGTTTGGTTTCAGATGAATGCGCGTCACGCTGTTGTGACCACCGGCGCGCCGGTTGCCGCGCACCTGGGATTTTGGAATGCCGGTCGTTCTTTCCGGGGCGTGATAAACGATGCAGACACCACGTGGAATTCTCGCGCTCACGACCGCACGTGTGCAGTACACGCCATGATCGTTATATACCTCTACCCAATCGTTATCCTGAATCCCAAGCTTCGCGGCATCCACTTCACTCATCCAGCAGGGCTCGCAGCCGCGGGACAGGGTAAGCATCCGCAGGTTTTCCATATACGTCGAGTGGATATGCCATTTACCGTGTGGCGTCAGGTAATTGAGAATCAGCGCCTTGCCTTCCTTCAGGGTTTCCTTCAGGTCTCCGTACAATTCCGGTTTGGGTGCCGGCTTGTAGGTGGGAAGGTTCTCGCCATAGGCGATGTACATTTCATGATCGAGATAAAAATGCTGCCGCCCGGTCAGCGTTCTCCAGGGCACCAGTTTTTCATAGTTATAAGTGTAGGGCGCATAAGCTCTGCCATCCGCCATTAATCCGGACCACAATGGCGATGTGTTATATCGCCTTGGCTGTGCCTGCAGATCTTCATAGCGCAGCTTGACGTCCCGGCTTCCGGCCGCCAGGTCCTTGAGCTCAAGGCCCGTCTTCTTTTCCATGTACTCGTACGCCCGGACTGTCAACTTGCCGTTGGTCAGTGTCGACAGATGCAGAACAGCGGCGATGGCATCGACGTCCTCTTCGAGTGACGGGTAAGTCTTGCCATCCATCTCTCTGACCGCGAAGTGGTTGGAGTCGACCATCTCGTCATACACATCCTCGCACGAATAGTGATTGCCATGAGCCCCGAGACCGGTTGCTTTGATGTTGTCGCCAAGCGTAATAAATTTTTCGTATATCTTCGTGTAATCTCGATCAACCACCACCAGCTTGTGCATGGTTTTGCCAGGAATCGCTTCCGTTTCTCCGAGATACCAGTCCTTGATTTCGGGCTGCGTGATTTCATCCGCAGTATCGTGAGCTAACGGCAAGCAGACGATATCTTTCTGCGTCTCCGGCAGATATTTCGCAGCAATCTCGCTGGTCGCTTTTGCCAGGTCTCTGAAAATATTCCAGTCGGTTTTCGACTCCCAGACCGGCGCCACGGCCGCGGACAGCGGATGAATGAACGAGTGCAGATCCGTGCTGTTCAAATCTGCTTTTTCATACCACGAGGCCGCCGGCAAGACGATATCGGAGTACAGCGCGGATGAATCCATGCGGAAGTTCAGATCCACGACCAGATCCATCTTGCCCTCGGGCGCTACGTCACGCCAATGGACTTCCTCGGTGTGATCCTCGGAGTCCTTCGCAATGCCATTCGAATGCGTGCCCAGATAATGTTTCAGACAATACTCGTGGCCCTTCATGCTGCCGACGATCGCGTTGCCCCGCCAGATATACCAGACTCTGGGGTGATTCTCCGGGGCCTCCGGGTCAGCGATGGAATACTCAAGCTCCCTGGACTTCAGTTTTCGCAGCACCTCGGCCTTGATCGCATCGTCATCCTGGGCGCCAGCGTCGATCGCTTCCTGGCAGAGATCGAGCGTGTTTTGCTTGAACTGCGGGTAGTACGGCATCCAGCCGTTTCTTACCGACTTGAAAATCGTATCCGCCGTGTGCTGGCGGGTCATTTCGTTGTCCGGAACGGTGTTGTACCTGGAATACTGGCCGTCGTACCGATACTGGCAGGTATTGATGTAATGCCATAGTGGCGCCTGCTGCAGTCGGGCCGGTCCTTGCCAGTCCTTGGCAAATGCTATGGCACTCCATGAGTCCATTGGAGCGAGTTTCTCCTGACCTACGTAGTGATTCAGGCCACCGCCGTTTTTGCCAATACAACCGGACAACATCAATGCCATTGCGCCGGCCCGATACATCAGATTGGAGTGATACCAGTGATTGATGCCGGCACCGATAATGATCATGCACTTACCTTCGGTCGCGTTGGCCGTGTTCGCCCATTCCCTGGCAAACTGCAATACCGTTTTGGCATCAACACCGGTAAAGACTTCCTGCCACGCAGGCGTGTAAGCTGCATCCTTGTCGGTGTAGTCATCCGGATAGTCGCCGGCCAGGCCGCGACCGACACCGTATTGAGCCATGATCAGGTCATACACCGTCGTGACGTACTCTGTCTCTCCAGAGGCTGTTTTGATTTTTCGAACCGGCACGCCGCGAAGTGATTTCTGATCCAGGCCCCACTCGATGAATTCTGTCTGGACGACTTCGTCATGCTGACTCAGGAATGAAAGTGTTGGATCGTACGGACTGTCATCGACCGAATCCTCAAGTTTCATATTCCATTTACCCGGAGTACCCCAGCGATCGCCCATCGAACCCTTCGGCACAACAAACCTGCCATCATCGGCATCCACGGAAACAAACTTCCAGTCACCGTTTTCAATATCCTGATAATCAGAAAGCTCATTCGCGCGCAGCATTCGGCCCGGCCGGTACGTTCCATCGACATTGTCAAGCTTCACCAGAAACGCGCTATCCGTATATTGCTTGACGTAGTCAATGAAATAGGGTGTTTGTTGCTTGTGATGGAATTCGGTCAATATCACGTGCGAGACGGCCATCCAGAATGCGCCGTCACTGCCAGCGTGCAGCGGCACCCATTGGTCCGCGAATTTGCAGACCTGGGAGAAGTCCGGAGAAAATACAACTGCCTTCGTACCGTTGTGCCGCGACTCGGCAAAGAAATGACAATCCGGCGTACGCGTCATATTGAGGCATGCGCCCATGTCCGCAATCATTTTCGCGTTGTACCAGTCGGCGCTTTCACAGACATCGGTCTGTTCGCCCCAGATTTCCGGAAAAGCCGTCGGCAGATCGCAGTACCAATCGTAGAAACTCAGGCAAACACCACCGAGTAGCTGTAGAAAACGTGACCCGCCCGCATAGCTCAGCATCGACATTGCCGGAATCGGAGAAAAACCGATAACCCGATCGGGCCCGTATTTTTTGACGGTATAGATATTGGCAACCGCCATGATTTCCATAACCTCATCCCAACTGGCTCGACGGAATCCACCTTTGCCGCGTGCCTGCTGATAGGCCTTGCGCTTTTCCTCGTTGGCCTGCAGAGATTCCCATGCCTTCATCGGGTCACCGGTCTTTTCCTTCTCTTCTCTATACGCATCAAGCAACGCACTTCTGATCAGCGGATACTTGATGCGCAAAGGGCTATACAGATACCAGGAGAAGGATATTCCCCGTTGACATCCTCGGGGTTCGTAAGGCGGAAGCTTGTCTTCCAGCAACGGATAATCCAGTTGCTGTGTTTCCCAGACAACGATTCCGTCTTTAACATGAATTTGCCAGGAACAGCCGCCCGTGCAATTTACGCCGTGCGTACTGCGGACAATGCGATCATGCTGAAAACGGTTGCGGTAAAACTCTTCCCAGTTTCTCGTTTCCGGTGAAATAATGTCCTTTATCCAAGTCATGCTACACGCCCGCTTTTTTTGATGAGACCTAGGTTAGTCTTCGCTGTCAGTTTCTGATCGGATTTGCCTGTCGTAGATTGCCTGGTTCACGGATTCTCGTTTTCGGCCGCGCCACACAAAGGCGAATAAGGCGAACAAAAAACCCGCGCCGACAATACCACTCGCAAAAAGTCCGATTCCGTAGTCTCTCGGCAACTGGTTGTACTGCTCTGAATCT
>JADFLJ010000182.1 GCA_022564475.1 Pseudomonadota bacterium | reverse complement strand
GAGAAATCGATGCCGGTCCTGATCAAACATCCGATACAGGCCAATCTCGCTGCGCCGTTCTTCACGGTCGTCGAGATATTCAAGATCCTGGGCCTTCGCGACGAGTTGTTCGATGCCGTGCAAGCGGAATTAGTTGCCCGTCGTGGTAGCGAGGCCAGTATTTCCTGAAATCACGTGACATGAGCGCTTGATTTCCTGTGATTTAGAAAGTAGGGTATATCCTACTTAATGCAATAAAAGTACTAATGCCATGACGTATTTTCAGGAAAGACTCTATGGCAACGTGAACGGACCGTTTGCCGACCGACTGCAGAACAGGGCGGGGCGCAGGGCCCTCGTTTTGGCTACGCTCCTTGGGGCTGCCTGGGTGGGCGTCGCTTTTTCAAATCTTGAGCATGGCTTTTGGTGGCTAGTCGCCGCCGCGATCGTATTTGAATCATGCATCCTGCTGCTCATATTGTCGCTGCGCGGCATATTCGAACTCAAGGATGACTTGCTGGACGAGTATCAGATTTCAGTTCGCAATAATGCTTACAAGGCATCCTACGGCCTGGTGCTGGTATTTCTGCTCGTGCTTGCAACGATCGCGGCCGGAATGGAATTGCCACGATACTCTGTGTTTGGCATTGCGGTGTTCGCATTCCTCGTGAGTGCACTGGCGCCACGTTTGGTATCGGCCTGGAACCTGGAGGACGATCGTGGGCAACAATAAGGAAATCGAGTTTCACAATCGACTGAAACTGCTGCGGGCGGAGCGTTCCATCTCAAGAAAGCAGCTCGCCGAAGCGGTTGGCGTACATCCGCAAACGATTGGTTACATCGAGCGCCGCCAATACAATCTGAGTTTGGCACTCGCGATGCGCCTCGCGAGCTATTTTGGCCTGACGCTGGATGCGGTGTTTTCGCCAAAGCCTTTTGAACCGCTGGCGAACGATGTTTTGACCCGGTAAACGGCAAGCCGGCCGCGATAGTCAGGACGACGGCTGGCTGGTCGTGCAATACAGCCTGTACAAGCACTCGATCACTTTGCTGGCGTGCTCGGCTTGCAAAGAATAGTAGATCGTTTGTGCCTCGCGGCGGGTTGTTACCAAGCCTTCGGTGCGCATGCGCGCCAGGTGTTGCGATAAGGGCGATTGCGGGATGCCCAGTGATTCGGACAATTCACCAACCGACTTTTCACCACTGGCCAGATGGCAAAGCACCATCAGGCGGCCCTTGTGGCCAAGCGTTCGCATCAGGGCGCTGGCTTTTTCCGCCGCCTCCGACATTTGTTCAAGATCGAGTTTGCCGTCAAAATCCATGTCGTAAGAAGTCTCTACGATTAACTAGTTGCCGACCGCAATGCAGTCGAGATCGTTCGCAACGATGACCGGGCCATCGAATTCGGATTGAACGAACGCCAGGTTGTCTGCGAAATTGTTCAGGCTGCGCGCCATGAAGTGGCTCAGAACCAGCACTTCGGCGTTCGTTTTCGCCGCTATTTTGCCAATGACACTCGGCGGCGCGTGCAATGCGCGACCGACACCGCTCACGTCCTCCGGGACCGGCATGTGCATGACGAGCACAGACGCGTCGTTCGCGAAGTTGAGAAACGCCTCGCTGGATCCGTTTTGGTCGCTCGCGAAGACAATGCTCTTGTCGCCGATCTGAATGCGATAGGCAATCGCCGGAACTATGCCGTGTGGCACATTCATTGCGTAAATGCGTGTATCGGAATCGGCATCGGAAAAGACTGTCACGGTCTTGTTCGTGTCCGGGTCAATTTCGGTCTGCTCAAGTTTTGGCAGATTGCCACTGCCATCCAGGTAGCCGTTCAGGTACGCGTAGGCGCCAGTGTCCTTGTTCAATAAACTGTTCAGGTAATCGTGCAAGCCCGGGAACGGCCCATCACCGGCAGGCCCGCTTATTGGCAAGCTGCGTTCGCGATTCGCGAAGTTGCCGGATTTGAGCAGCGCGATGAGGTCGGCCGAGTGGTCTGCATGAAAATGGCTAATGCCGATCGCGTCGAGTTCTGAGAAGCTCCCACCCGCTTCGGCAAAACGCAGGAACACACCGCCGCCGGCGTCGATGAGAAAGCGGGACGTGCCGTTGACCCAGACCAGGTAACCGGAGGATGCACGACCGTCGTCGGCAATCGGTCCGCCGGATCCCAAAACCTGCAGCGTGACACCGGATGCAGGGCAGGCAGTAATCTCTTTTACGCATGCCGTTAACGGCAGAAAACCACACACGATCGCCGTCAGCCAGATTCGAATTCGTCTTGTTGACGGGGCTCTGAAGGACACAGATTTCGAAAACACGTAGCGCTGTTCTTTTATGTTAGAATTTTCTAATATACACGAAACGATCGCAGAAAACTCACCCTGAGAGGCCCAGGTGACGTCGAAAAAATCCGCCATGACAGAGCTATTGAAAAAGGTGGCCGCAGAAGGGCAGAAGTTGCCGATTGCGGAGCGTCGAAATTTTCTCAAGAATGGACTCATGCTCGCAGGTGGCATGCTGGCAGGCGCTGCTGCGAATGCGCAAGCATCAGATAAAAACCTGTCGCTCAACTTGCCCCCCAATCTGCCAAAATGGTCGCGATCGCTGGGGCCAGGCGTTCTAACTAATCCTTACGGCAAACCATCTCGATTTGAGTCGCATATCGTTCGTCGCAACGTGCCGTGGCTCACGGCCGATCGAATCGCATCGATCAGTTTTACACCGCTCGCTGAACTGAGTGGCATCATCACGCCGAACAGCCTTGTGTTCGAGCGCCACCATGCCGGTATACCGGACATCGATCCGGAGCAGCATCGCTTGATGCTGCACGGGCTCGTCGATCGTCCGATTATTTTTACGCTTGATGATTTGCGCAGAATGCCCAGCACGTCGGTCATCCGTTTTCTTGAATGCCCGGCGAATGGCGGCATGGAATGGCGTGCGGCGCAAATGGATGCATTGCAATTTACGCATGGAATGTTGAGTTGTTGCGAGTGGACGGGCGTTTTGTTGTCAACGCTGTTGCAGGAAGTCGGCGTGCAAGAAAGTGCAGCCTGGGTGCTTGCCGAGGGCGCTGATGGTGCACATCTGAGTCGCTCGATTCCAATGCACAAGGCGATGGACGATGCTTTGATCGTCTATGCACAAAACGGCGAGCCGTTGCGTCCCGAGCAGGGGTATCCGCTGCGTCTCATCAACCCGGGATGGGAAGGCAATACGTGCGTCAAATGGTTGCGCCGCCTCGAAGTGGGTGATGCAGCGTGGTATCACCGTGAGGAAACCGCGAAGTACACAGATTTGCTGGCCGATGGCAGGGCGCGAAAGTTTTCCTTCGTCCAGGAGTGCAATTCAGTCGTGACATTTCCCTGTCCGGAGAAGCCGCCCACTGAAAAAGGCCGCTACGAGTTGCAGGGCCTGGCCTGGTCAGGTCGTGGCAAGATCAAACAGGTTGATGTGTCATTCGACGGTGGCGTGAATTGGCGGCGCGCTCATCTTAAGGGCCTGGTATTAGCAAAAGCGCTGACACGATTCAGTCTCGATTGGGACTGGGACGGCGGGCCGGCGCTGATTCAAAGCCGCGCCGTTGATCAAACGGGTTACGTGCAACCGACCTACACGCAACTTCGTGAAGCACGCGGTTTGAGTTCGATTTATCACAAGAACGCGATACACACCTGGCGATTGCACGAAGGTGGCAAGGTAACGAATGTTCAGATTAGCTAAAGCGCTCGTCGTTCTGGCCTCGGCGACGCTTGTTGCGTGCAGCGTGTCGGTCAACTATGACAGCGGTGATCAGCTGGATCTGTCAGGTCCGGATCAACCCGAACAGGTTGCCGGTTATTACGGCGTCGGCAAAGCGGCGAGCCCGGAAGAGATCGCCGGGTGGGATATCGACATACGACCGGATGGGCTTGGTTTGCCGGACGGCAGCGCGAGCGCCGAAGACGGCGAAATGCTGTACGAAGACCAGTGCGCCGTTTGCCACGGCTCATTTGGCGAAGGTGTTGACCGCTACCCCGTGCTGGCCGGTGGCGAGGGCACGTTAACGGAATCCCGGCCGGAAAAAACAGTCGGAAGTTATTGGCCCTATGCGAGTACCTTGTGGGATTACATACATCGTGCGATGCCATTCGCAGCGCCGCAGTCGCTGAGCGATCAGGATGTCTATGCGATCACGGCCTACGTGCTGTATCTGAATGATCTTGTTGACTACAAGTTCGTGTTAACGCGTGACAACCTGGCGTCGATTGAGATGCCGAACAGGGATGGTTTCTTTGTGGATGACCGACCGGATACCTCTAACGAGGCCTGCATGAATAACTGCAAAGACGCGGCGAGTATTCGGATTACATCCGAACCTGAGTTGGTCGTCGATGTGTCGCCCGTGGTCAAATCAACGGCGACAGCACCGGGTTATTGAAACTCATCTTTCACCTTGAAACCCGCAAACTCCTCGGCGTGCACATCATCGGGGAAGGAGCCAGTGAGCTTATCCATATCGGGCAAGCGGTCATGGCTTACAACGGACAGGTGGACTACTTTTTGGACACGGTTTTCAACTATCCCACGTTGGCGGAGTGTTATAAAACTGCGGCTTTCGATGGGATCAACAAGCTTGCGATGTAACCCGCCATCCCGATTTGGCACATTGGGTT
>JADFLJ010000025.1 GCA_022564475.1 Pseudomonadota bacterium | reverse complement strand
CGGCGTCATCGGTGTAGCGGACACCTCCATGCTTGCGATGTCCTCGGGTAGTTCGATGTGTACGGCGCCGGGTTTTTCGGTCCGCGCGAGGCGTACGGCTTTACGAACGATCTCGGGGATGGTTTCGGGCCGCAGGATCGTTGTAGCCCACTTCGTGACGGGCTTGAACATGCTGACGACGTCCATGATCTGGTGAGATTCTTTATGCAGTCGATCGGTAGCGCCCTGGCCCGTCAGGACCAGCATCGGCGCGCGATCCATGTTCGAATTCGCGACGCCTGTTATCAGGTTGGTGGCGCCAGGACCCAGGGTGCCCAGCGCACCGGCGGGGTTGCCCGTCAAGCGACCGTAGATCTCGGCCATGAAGGCGGCGCCTTGTTCATGCCGGGTCAAGATGAACTTGATCTTGTTCGACGTCTCCAGCGCCATCATGAAGTCGGCGTTTTCTTCGCCGGGCACGCCGAAGATGTATTCGATGCCTTCTTCCTCAAGGCATCGCACTAGCAGTTCTGAAGCATTCATATGGGACCCTTGTTCAAGCCGCTGCGGAATGCACAATGATACGACTTGTTTGTAAGAGACCCACACTATTGCGGGAATATTTCACTCAGTTGCTGCTCAATAATCTGTCGAGGTATTCATAAGCCTGGTCGGAGTCTGAGTGAGCGAGCCAGAACAGTGCCTGCTCGCGCGTTTTTTTCCCGCGGCTGCGGTCTTCGAGCAAGTCGACGTTTGAATCTCGATGTCGGTGACTTTGCCGGCTCTCATTTGCACGTATATGTCATCGAAATTCCGATCGCTCGAAGAGCTCCTTACCTGCCAGACATGCCAGCCATCAGCGGTTGGCGCCGCGAACTCCGCGGCGCCTCCGTCGGTCCAGGTAAGGAACAACAATACGAACGCGAGCGTGCGCGCGAAGCGATCAACGTGTCGCATCAGAAGCCGCCGTCGAGTGCCGAATCGATAACGTCCCACACGTTGTCGCTGCCCATGATCACGAGGAACTCGAGCAACTCGCGCTTTTCAGCCGGGTCCTGGCTGGATCGGTAAAGTTCAAGCACACCCTCGTCATAACCCGCAATAAACATGCCGTGGAGTGCTGCGTCATTGATCTCATCCGAGTCACTGCTCTTGTAAATTTCCATGAGCGTCGCATTTACATCATCGCTACCCACGATCCCGAGAGCCCGGATAGCTTCTATTTGCATTTCGGTATCACTAGTGTCCAGAGCAATCGCCCGTAGGGACTCGGCATCCCCCGAAATCGCATATGCGTGAATTAGAGACTGTGACGGACCGGTGTTTTCGCGAATTCGTTGCAACTGGTCTTGCGCACCGATTGCGCCCAGTAACCGAACGGCATGTTCGAAATCGTCCATGTTGCCGGCCGCGTGTGCGCTTACGGCAAGCTCGTATATCGCATCTTCATCGTTCGCAATCATAAAAGCCTGCAGTACTGCCTCACGCACGTCTCTATCGCCAGCGTCATAAAGCTCCCCGAGTTGTGTCAGCGCATCCGGGTTTCCACCTATTCCGATCATGCGGATGGCCTGCAGGCGAATATCACCGGACCCCTGTCGCGCCGTATCGATGAGAACGTCCTGCGCTTCGGGCAGGTCGATCTGGCTCAAGATAAACAGCGCGCGTTCCTTTACCTCATCGCTATGGTTGCCTTGCAGTGCCTTCATTGCGAGTGGCAACGCGCGCTCATCGGGGGCAGCAATCAACGCTTCCAATGCGGCGAGCTTGAGTTCCTCGGCATCGTCCGACTGAGCAACGGCCTGGCCGCAAAACGCGATCGCAACAAATGCGACCACTGTGAAAAAGCCTTTTCTTAAATTGTTCATGTTCATATTCTCTCTGAGTAAGTCTGTTGCCCATCTGATGTATCGCGCGTCAGTTTGGTTAGCATCACGTTAAGCTCGAAGGCGAGTTGTGCGCGCAAAACCTCCGCCTCTTCCGGTGCGATGTCATGTGCAGCGAGCTTTACAAGTATGGGTTCGAACGCGCGCAATACACGCGCAAGCTCTGGTGAATTATTCTGCATGGCTGCTTTTTCGAACAAGCGGTTATGATCGATCAAGCGAAGAATCAGAATCAAGCGGTCCGCCTCGGCGTCCATCGGCAGATCGGTGATGTCTCGCTGGCTCTCACGAAAGTAATTCGTGATGCTGCGTTGGAATACCACCGGCACGACATCGGTTTGCGGCGTCACATCGACGAACAGGTTCCGCCCGAGACCGTCATCGGGACCAGGTTCGACATCGGCAGCAAACCAAACGCCTGTTCCGATACCGAGTGCGAGCGCCGCGGTGATCGCAGCACCCCAAAAGAAGGACCAGAAATGCACGGGCGGCGATGTTGTGGACGTGGCGCCGCGCTCCATGTTGGCAGCTCGGTCTATCGTATTGTGAAAACGCTGCATCATGTCCGGTGTAACAGCGTCGGGTTCGACATCGGATAATCGCGACAGCGAATTACTCAATAATTTGTAGCGTGCCGCGAGCTCCGTGTCGGCCGCCAGTGCGTTGTTGATCTCAAGCCTTTCAGCCTGAGTCAGCCCGTCCTTGTAGAAATAAAGTGTCAGTTTGTCATCGTTCATCTCATACACCTTGCAGCGTGGTCATTTGCTTGCGCAATTTCCCCACACCCCTGAACAGCGCCTGTTTTACGACGCCGACGTTGATATCGAGCTCCTCGGCGATTTCCTTGAGTCGCCATTGCTCTATGTGCTTCAGCACAAAACAAATTCGTTCGATGTCACTTAGATGGGTCAGCGCTTTGCCGAGGTCACGCGCCAGCTCCCCTGCGTGGTGTACATCTTCCTGTGAGTCCGCGTCGTCCGGGATTTCGAAATCCAGCGGCTCAAACGAGGCGGGCCGATTTTTCCTGAGTAACTGCAGAGCCGCGTTCACGGCAATGCGGTGAATCCAGGTATCCAGCCGCGCGTCGTGGTGGAATTGACTGCGCTTGGCCCAGGCACTCAACAGTGCCTCCTGGACAGCGTCTTCGGCCATGGCCCGGTTGCGCGTAATCTTCAGGCACGCGGCGAACCAGCGATCAGCCCGATTTGTGATCGCCTCGTGAAACTCAGCCTGAGTCGGCTCCCCGCCGCCCTGCATTACTGCCACCATTGAAGCTTGGATGTCCGGGCTTCAAATTTGGTTAGCAAGAAAATTCTCGAACCAGGGCTTGCGGCTACAACGCCGTAGCCCGGAACCAGCCCGTCAGGGACAGCCTGGGGCGTTTCAAAAAGGGTGCGATAAAAGTGACGGCATGAACATGTCGCACGTCGAACAGGGTCATCGAATTGAAAACGGGTGCCCACGCGTCTCTGGGCGTACCGTCGTCTTCAAAAAACTGCAGCAGACCACCCCAGTCCGGGTGCCAGCCCTTCGTGAACGAGATGACATAGGCCAGTCGTCGCATGTCGCTGGTTTCATCGTCAATGTGACGCGTCAGAAACTGCCCCGCACCGTAACGCGTGTATTGCGCGTCGGCGCTTTTGAGATCGTTGCAGCCGGAGATTTCGGCAATAAAAGACAGCATCTCGTCGCTGTTGAGGAAGTCGAAAACGCTGTGCAGATAGCGTACCCTCTCGTCGGCCGGGTCGTCCGCCTCGCGACCCATCTTGTAGCCGCAGTAGAAAAACCCAATGCCCTCGGCGGCTTGCGCCATGATGCTCTGCTGCAGCTCTGTCAGTTGTTGCTGATTGAGGTTTTTCATCTCCGCGGCCGTTAACACGACATTTTTGCCATCGATGTTTGTCAGGTAGTCGTATTGCAGGTGGTTCGAGCAATAGTCCTGTATACGATCAGCGACTTCCGCAGTGAGAATATTTTCAACTCGCACGCGCCCGTCGACGGCGTATTGTTTAGCGAGCGCGGCTCGATCCAGATCGGGGTTTAGCATGTGGCTACTCCTGCCAGTAGAACGGCTCAGTCTTGCGGTCGCCGGTTACTTTTTCATTCAAAGTCGCGGCATCGTACAGGTGGCCGTTAAGCATGACACTATCAATCTTGTCGGTTGCGTAGATGTTCTCGAGCGGGTTCGAATTGAGGATGACGAGGTCGGCCAGCTTGCCAGTCTCGAGCGAGCCGATGTCGTCCTCCATGCCGAGCTTTGTGGCCGACACAATTGTCGCAGCGCGCAGCGCTTCGACGGGTGACATGCCACCTCTTGCGAAGCCCCAGATCTCCCAGTGACTGCCAAGGCCCTCGCGCTGACCGTGGGCGCCGATCGTGACCAGGACCCCTGCATCGGCAAGCCGTTTTGCCTGGGCGGCGACAGTAATGTAGTGAAAATCCTCGTCGGGCGCTTTTGTTCTACGGATCGATGCCGGCTGGAGTATGTCCGGCGGCACGAAGTTCGACAATATCGGATGCAGCCAGACATCGGTTTCCTGATACCAGTAGTGCTCGGCTGTCAGGCCGCCAAACGTAACCACGAGCGTCGGTGTGTAGGCGACGTTCGTCTGCCCCCAGAATTGCAGTACATCGTCGTACAACGTCGATTGCGGCAAGTTGTGTTCAATGGCCGTATTGCCATCGGCAACCATCGACAGATCCATGTGAAACAAGGAGCCGCCCTCGGACACAACGAGCAGACCTTCCTCGCGTGCAGCCGTTGTGACCTGTTGCCGCTGTTCGCGTCGTGGTTGGTTGTAGTTCTTCACGCTGATGGCGCCCTGGGCCTTCAAGCGGCGAACGTGTTCACGTGCATCGTCAATTGAGTTGATGTCGGCGAACGACGTCGATTTGGCACCATAGACAATATTGCCCGTGGAGAATAATCGCGGCGCGAGAATTTGTCCGGTTTGCTGCATTTCAGCTGCGGAGAAAATCACCGTTGCGTCGGCAGACGGGTTGAACGTTGTTGTGACACCGAGCGCGAGTGTGGCGAAATTCATCCAGTTCTGTTCAGGGATCATGCCTACGCCTTGTGCGCTGTGTGCATGGGCATCGATAAGACCCGGAATGATTGTTTTACCACTGAGGTCTACGCTGTTCGCGCCAGCCGGAATGCTGACGTCACCACGGGCGCCCACGGCAACAATACGATTGCCGTCAACGACGATGACGCCGTCTTCGATGACACCGCCATCTACGGCAGACATCGTAATGATGCGTGCGCCGACTAACGCGACGACCCCGTCGGGAACCTCGGCCTGCATGGAAATAGCCAGGGACGCACTCGCATCGGGCGACTCGTAAGCGCCGTCTTCGTCATCGTCCCGGCGCAGCATGAACATGGTTTCGGTGTCGGTGTTGAACAAACGGGCGCCCAGAGACCAGTTCAATTGTTCGCCTGCATTACTCCAGTTCGGGAAATTGCCGCCGTCACCGCTGGCCTGGATCGTAGTTATGTTGCTGACACTTGTCGATATGGAAAGCGCTTTGCCGCCCGGAGGAAGAGGTAACGCGTAGATCTGGTAATTCTCACGAAATGCGAAGTGCCCGTCGTCTGGTGCGACTTCATAACGTGTTACGAACTTGCCGCTCGCGTGAGTGCGCGCAGCTTCGCCGTTCAGATCCAGGCTAACGAGGGCGCGATCTCCATTAATTCGTCGAGTCACATAGACGCGGTCGCCGCGCGAACCGAAATGCGGGTTGCTGCCGTCGCTTGTTATGAGGCGTGCATCGCCGCCGTTCGCTGGAATAGTGAAGATACCTGTGTTGACGGACCAGTCGGGAGACGTGAGGAAACCACCACTGCCAGCCGTGTAAATAATCCTGTCGCCGTCCGGAGAAAACCGTGGTCCGTGATAATGCCCGGGCGTCTGCGTCAATCGTTTGCTGCGTCCGCCGCCGGCGCTGACGATATGGACATTCGCCAGTTTCCGGTCATCCCAGCTAATGAATGCGATCCGTTTGCCATCACGTGACCACGTCGGATCGTATTCGAAATGGTCGCGCGTATCGCGGGTCAGTAATGTCGCTTCGCCATCTGGCAGATTCTTGATGTAAAGATAGCCGGCCGTCTCAAAAACAACCTTGCTGCCGTCCGGAGATACTTCGGCGTTGCGCGCCATTGTGGATTCGAAATTGGCCGGTGCAACCTCACGTTTCGGTCGCGGCGCGTCGTAGACAGTGCGCGTGTCGTTTACGTGAAACTCGATGTTCGACACGTCCAGGGTCTCGATGTTGATGCGTTTGATGCCGCCACCCGCCCAAAACACAATGCTCTTTGAGTCCGGCATCCAGTCCATGTTCGGGTAAACGCCGTGAACGGCCCACACTTCCTGCACGTCCTGATCCAGGTCCATGTAGATGGGGCGTTCCGCACCGCTCTCGAGGTCTTTCAAAAAAAGCGCACTTTTTGTGCGTATGCGTCTTACGAATGCGAGGTAGCGGCCGTCAGGGGACGGCGTTGGTCGAACCGAACCACCGGCACCCGTCACGAAACTCTCGGTGACGCCGGTTTGCAGGTCATGTCGCCGAATCTCGAAGATCTGACCGTTCGAATCCTGTGCGTACTGAAAGGAGGTGCCGGATGTACTGTCGAGGCTGAAATAAATATAGCGGCCATCGGGCGAGTAGGCCGGCTCACCAAGTTCTTTCTGATGTGCTTCGCTGGGCCGTTCGACGACAGCGATTCCGTCACCACCATTGCGATGGTAGATCCAGATTTCTCCGGTCCCGAGCGAACGGCTGGTCGTGAAATGTTTACGCGCCGCGATGTAATTGCCGTCCGGCGACCACCACGGGTTATTCAGTAGCCGAAAATTCTCTTTGGTCAGTTGCCGGGCATCGCTGCCATCGGCCTGCATGATCCAGATATTGTCGCCACCGGCTGCGTCACTCGTGAATGCAATCTGCGAGCCATCCGGTGAGAAGCGCGGCTGCATCGACCAGGAAAGTCCGCTGTTTATCGCGGTTGCTTCGCCACCGGCAATCGGCAATACGTAAATATCGCCGAGCAGGTCGAATGCGATCGTCGAGCCGTCCGGACTTACGTCCAGACTCATCCATGTCCCGGTGCGTGTGTCGATCGAGATCGTGCGGGCTTCGCCTGGAATTACATTGACGTCCCACTTGTCGTCGGAGTCGTCGGAGTCGTCGGAGTCGTCGGCAATAGCGATCGATGTGGCCATCAGGGCTAGCAAGGCCAGCCAGTGTTGCTTAAGGTTCATGGTTTCGGCTCGTTCTTATGGATTTGAGGTGGGTAGAGTACAGGACGCAGGCAGTTCTTCCGGCAATGTCCAGCGAGGATTGTCCGTGCTTTGAAAGTCTGCTGCATTCATGCGGCCTGGCTGCATGCGAAACCAATCAACAAGCACGTCGCGTGTGAGTGGCCCTCTACCGCCAAACACAAAGCCGTCCTCGGGCATGGCGGGTGTCAGAATGTCATCGCCGCCGAGGACCAGAAAGTCGTTGACGATTACGGCGACGCGATCATTGTCAAGGATGTCTGAACCATCCTGTCGCAGCATGCGGATACTCATCGCATCATCATTGCAGTCAACCAATACGCGCATGCCCGCGAAGCCCGCACGTTGTCGATGATTGTGGGCTTGTTGACCGATAATTCTTCGCAGCTCGGCTCCGCTTAGATCCAATACGATCACGCGATTGTCGAAAGGGAACATCTCGAATACGGATGCATACGTCAATGGCCCTTCAGGCAGGGTCGCACGAATGCCGCCCGTCACGTTGTGGATCGCGATGTCACCATCGACCGAATCGAGTATTGCCGTTGTAAACAGGTTGCTGAGCGGCGACTCGGGATTCCCACGCAGCAGAAACGCTGTTTCGAGATAGGGGCCCAGCTCTTCATCGGACTTGTCTCTGGCGATGTCGGCGGCTTTTCTTGAGATTTCAAGGACACGTAGGTTGGGAGAAACAGGGCGGCCTTCGTAGTGCGCCACACTAACCTGGTCGCCATCCTCCCAGGCACATTCACCGTTTGAGGTGCTGGTAAACGGGCAGGGCGTCTGCGGTGCGTAAACCTGTCGGCTCAGAATATCGCCCGTTTGGCGACTGATAAGAAAATCGGTACGGCTGAACGTCCTGGTTTGACTCAGGTTCGATGTGATCGAGATGTCGTTGACGATATGCGCGATTCGCTCGTGCTTGTGCCCGGCAATAATGTGATCGACGAGCCCCACGGGCAATGCGTTTGCAAGACGCATGATTTCACCGTCCATGTCGCAGGATGACAGGTCGTAAGGATCAGTGAAATCTTCACAACGACTGCCCGCATGGGCGGTAACGATCACCAACTGCGCCCCCTGGGATCGTAGCTGTCTTGCTTCACGCGTGATCGCTACAAGCAACGACTCTGTCTCCAGGCCAACAAAATTCGACGCAATGGTTGTGGCTTTTGTACGTTCGGTTGTGGCGCCAATGATGCCGACGGTGATGCCCTGTACGTCAACCAGCACCGCCGGCGAAACATTGTTCCAGGCAACGAGATTGCCCGTGGACTGGTCGACAAGATTCGCGGCGAGCAACGGAAACTCCATCTCTGTCGCGCGTTGTTTCAGCGCGCCACGGGGATCATCTCCTGCGTTCATCGGCGTGGCCGCATCGCCGATTGGCCCAAAATCGAATTCGTGGTTGCCGATTGCGGCGGCTGTATAGCCCATCGCATTGTAGGCTTCAACGACGGCGGCACCTTCGTTGAGATTTGACGCCACAGTGCCTTGCCACATATCGCCGGCGTCGATCAATAGCACGGCGCCACCGTCTTCTGCGCGTGCCGCGCGAACCGCATCGATATAGCCTGATAATGTTACGAGACCACCTCGCTCCTTTTCCAGCACTAACGCGCCATGTACATCGTTAGTGCCGATCACGCTAATACGGATGGGCTCGAGACTCGCAGACTCATGCGTTGTGCAAGCGGCGACCAGCAGAGAGATCAGTAGTAGTACTGATTTTGGGGCGTGGGTGGCCATCAGGGTGCGAACATTTATCATTGTTGGTCTCGTCGCAAGTGGCCGTGTGATCCAGTCGGCCATTCTAGTGGAAAACCCGTGTGTGTGCCTGCGCTCCGGTGAGCCTGTGTTAGAGTTTCATGGTGAAAATCATTGAAAAAACATTCCTGATCCTGCTGCTCGCGGCCGCCAGTTTCGCCGTCGCAGATGAAGACGAAAGCAATATCAGCAACGAGGCGCAGATTCGTACGACCATTATGGTTGAACAAAGCTTTGCCACGAACGCGTGCAATGCCGAGCTGGAAATTGAGTACTACCAGAAGGGTTCAAGCGTACACGTGGAGTCCACTCTCACGAATGCGGACTGTGGTGCTTCATCCGGGTCCTACGTTATTCAGGTTCGCTATCGCGGCGCCGACAGGCAAACCCATAGCAAGGAATTTGCCGAGTCGTGGACGCGAACGGACACTGCTCCGGTACTGGACGTAAAAGACTATGACATTGCCGACGACGTCGACATTATTCGCGTCCGGTCGCGCAAGCTCGATTGCAGCTGCGTGCCCGAGGCGACAAAGAATAACGATTAGTTCAACGCTGCGAGCGTAGCGCTACTGATGATCGCTTCGGCGTCCGCCAGGTGCTTGTCGTAATAATAAGGCTCCGCACCGAAGTACCACATGATGTAGAGCTCATCGTTTGCAATAAATGCTCCCACGACGCCATTGTATGTGGGGCTTTCAGATACGACTGCGCTGATATCAAACATGACACCACTATGCTGGCCGAAACGATGTGGCCGCAACTTGCTCGTATTGACGGCGGCCTGTCCTTCACCGAAATATTTTACGATTGTGGATTCGACCAGTTCCTCAAGTTCATTTGCTAACATCGATTTGTGAAACACCGGCATCGCGGCGTCTTTGGCGCTCGACAATAAAATTGACTCGCCGTCCGGAATGGCGGGAACGAAAACCAGCCTGTCGAGCAGCAGTCCGTCTTGTGTCCAGACTTGTGCGTTCTTGCGCTTGCCTGGTGCTGCGTAGCCAGGGGCGAGATTCCAGCCGCTGCTCGCATTGACGGTCATCGTATCAATGCTGTGCTGGCCTGGTTCGACGAGTGTATAGCCGGTGACACAGCCGCCCAGCATGAAAAATGTGGTGGCAAGAAACAGAATTCGCTTGTTCATGATTTTCATTTCTCCAGATAAAACTCGATCATCGCGCGGTCATCCGCGCCTGGATCGATTTCGAGATATTTTCTAAACTGAATTTGTGCGGCCGTGTTGTCGCCACTCTTAAGATGCAGGTAGCCGAGGCTCTTGAATGCGTCGGGCGGAGGCGCGCCTGCTTCGATCGAATGCAGATAGGAGTCCATGGCGAGTTGCATATCGCCTTCCTCGTTTCGCTGGCGAAACATTTCGCCGTAAAAATAGTAGACGAGGCTCGGTTCCACTCCGATCTCTTGATGACGCTCGAGTAGCTCCCTGGTACGGCCGAAGCGATTGGTATCAAGCTGGTCCTCCATGAGGAACAGATAATGATTATTAAGAATCGCGAGCAGTTTTTCGTCGGCGACCGGCTCTGCGTCATCTGCACCGTAGGTGGATACGACAAGGCTTTCGAGATAGGACGCACGTTGCTGCGTCGCCGGATGTGTTTGCGAAAAAGCCGACGGTTTTCTCCGCTTGACTGCCGCGGCTTCTTCCTCGGCAATTATACGTTGCCAGACTTTATAAGAGGCGTGCGGATTGTAGGAGGCCTCGGCCAGAATGCGTGTACCCAGCAGGTCGGCCTCAGTTTCCTGTTCCCTGCTGAAGGACAAGACGCTCATCATTGCCGTCATTTGTCCGAGGGGCGTGCTGTAGCCGGTCGCCAGGATTACCGCAATGTCAAACACCGAGCCGGCGGCGAGCTTTTTCTTCATATCTCGCAGGCGCTGCAGAGAATGCAAGCGTGTGTAATGTGCGATTTCGTGTCCAACCACGGCCGCAATCTCGTCCGTCGAATTCGCACGGATGATCAGGCCTGTCCAGATCTGCATCATGCCCGTCGCAGTCATCGATGCATTGAACCCCGGATTGCGAATAACGTAGACACGAAAATCGTTGCAATAGGCGGCGGCGACGCGACACACAATTTCGGTGATGTAATTGTTGATGTCAGCATCGCGAACCAGCAGCGCCGATTTATTCAGCCTGCGCTCCATCTCTTCGAATTCCATCCACAAGCCTTGTTCGTCACGCGCCTCGTCGGGCACGTAACCCGGTGGAATTTTGTGATCGAGCGGCTCCTTCTCGGCGAGTGCCGGGCTGCCGCACAACAGCATGACCAGGACAAGAGCAGTGGGGAGTCGATGAATCACTCGATCTCGGTCGTTCCGCGGGCTGTGGGGATATTCTTGAACAACGCGTTTACGGTTTTTGCCGCACTGTCGGCGTCGCGAAGCTCACCGACGCCGGCATTAACGACGTTGAACCATACGATGTCGCCCGTCTTGAGGTCCACGAGCGAGGCGAATCCGTGTTCGGAGCCAGTACTGACACCGACGCCCGCGGCAGCCGCGAGGATGGCGAACGCGACGCGACCGCCCGAGGCCTGGTAGTCCCGGTAGTAGACGAACAATGCGTAATCGGCTTCGTGATTGCGGGCAATCGTGTCGACACCCGGACCCAGTGACCAGTCAAACACGCCGGCCTTGCTCGGCAGCTTTGTCATTCCGAAATGATGGGTCATCAAGGTCAGGCCGACAGCGGAGTGCAATGTCTCATATTGAATTTCATCGGCGGACATATTGTCTGCGGAGATGAGTTTTACATCGGCCCCAATCGTGTCTGCGTAGTCCAGCAGCGCCTTGGAAAAATTGGTTTTTGCAGCCTCGGTCCATTCGGCGTTTGGCTCCGGAATACCGCTTGCAGTCAGCAGATAGTAGCGAATATCCGGTGGCATCAGGACAATGCGCGGGTTTTCACCGATGGATTCGAGCTGATCGATTTGTTGCACGTTGCTGGTCGTTGCACAGCCGGACAGCAGCAGAAACGCGGCCACGACAGCCAATGTCCTGCCATGAGTATTGCCGTTGATCGGTGAGCGTAATTGAGTGGACATATCTGGAACCTCATATCGAGACGTGATGACAACGGCGCCTGGCCGTGAATATGAATAGTGGATCTGCAGCCGCCACGCTGCAATCGCAGGTGCTGATTATTTCCGGATTTTTTCTAATCCGGTTTTTTAGCTTGCAGACGCCTCGCAAATCGCGGCGATCGATGAATCCAGCATGGCGTTGAATTCTTCATCGCTTTGCTGTGCCTGCAGTCCTTCCGACAAAGCGCGCGAAAAACTGGCGATCATGCCGTTGTTCTGTGACAGGCGTGAATTTGCTTCTTCACGAGAGTAGCCACCGGACAAGGCCACAACACGGACAACATTCGGGTGTGCCACGCAGTCTGCATAGAGATTGCCTTTTTCCGGCAACGTCAATTTCAGCATGACGAGCTCATCAGGATTCAGTGCATTCAATTGATCCATGATGTGCGTGTGCAAAATGGCTTCCGCTTCGGCCTTGTCGGGGCAGTGGATGTCGATCTCTGGCTCAATGATCGGCACGAAACCCGCCGCGACGATCTGGCGGCCAATGTCGAACTGTTGTTTGACGATAGCGTCGATGCCGGCCGGGTTCGCCTGCTTGATGACGGAGCGCATCTTGGTGCCGAAAATGCCGGCTATTTTTGCTTTGCCGAGCAGGGTTGCAAGGTCCGGCATTGGATTCATCATTTGTACGCCGTGTTCCTCATCCGCCAGGCCCTTGTCCACTTTGAGAAACGGTGCCACATTCTTGACGTCCCATAGATAAGAGGCCGTTGACTGGCTGTCAACGTCACGGTCCATCGTGTTCTCGAACAAGATCGCACCAAGAATTCGATCGCCTGTGAAAGCCGGGCTGGTCATGATGCGGCTGCGCATCTCGTGAACGACCGCAAACATTTCGTCGTCGTCGGACCACGCATCCTCGGTTACGCCATAAAGGCCGAGGGCTTTGGGCGTGCTACCGCCACTTTGGTCAAGCGCTGCGATAAAGCCCGGGGCTGTTTTCATTTTTTCAAGTTGCTGTTCGAAGGTCTTCACAGATGATTTCCTGACATGAACGGTGGCAAGGATTTGTGCGCCGAATTGTACAACAAGCGGCATCGATTATTAAGAATTCAAAAACCCAATAGCGCCAGGATATAGCTGTCAGTCTGCGCGGGATCGCGCTGCGCGCACCGCAGATGATTCAGGATTTACGGGCAGGTGGTCAGCGTGAATAAGCAATGACTGCATAGCTTGTGTGCCGCTGGGTTGTCGCGCTAATTTCCTTGCTCATATGCTGGTATAATTGCCCAAAATAACAATCGGTCAACCTATTCCGGTTATGGGGTACTAATGCGTATGACCATGGCGAAGGGCAAGCAGATGTACAGGGGTTCGGGGGCGAACTACTCGGCGGTCGCCGCGGCAGTGGCGATGGCGCTGGCGCAAAGCCCCGCCACGGCCCAGACTAATGAAGTCTCGGACGATGACACTCAGGCCATCGAGGAAATCGTTGTCACGGGTTCGCGCCTGTTGCGCCGCGACTTCAGCGCGCCCAGCCCGATCTCGACGATCAGTCGCGAGACGCTGGCGTTCTCTGGGCAGGCGACGCTGGAGACGGCGCTCAACAAGATGCCGCAGATTACGCCGGATTTTGATCGCACGTCGAACAATCCGGGCAATGGCACTGCGCGCATTAATCTGCGTGGTCTCGGCTCAAGCAGGACGCTCGTCATGCTGAACGGCCGCCGACTCGGATCGGCCGGCATCGGCAGTTCGGTGGACATAAACAGCCTGCCGCAGGCGCTCATGGAACGTGTCGAGATCATCACGGGCGGCGCCACCACCGTGTACGGCTCCGACGCCATAGCAGGCGTTGTCAACTTCATTACGCGAAGCGATTTCGAGGGCTTCGGTCTGGACGCAAGCGCCTACGCAACCGAGAAAGGCGACTCCAATATTTATGACATCAACCTCACGTACGGGCACCAGTTCGCCAATGGCAAAGGCAACATCACGTTGTTCGGTGGTTACTACGACCGGGAGCCGTTGTTCCAGAGTGAGCGTGAATTTACACAATTCGCCTGGTTTGATGCCGGGGACGGTGAGGTGGTCCAGGGCGGCAGCAGCGCGACGCCGCAAGGTACTATTTTTTCACCGCGTATAGATTATGGCGACGGCCAGGGGCCCGTTCGCACCATCTTCGATCAGAGCGGCGACCCGCGAGCGTTCGTTATTCCGGATGATTTTTACAATTACGCCCCCGTAAATTACCTGCAAGTTCCATTGACGCGATACTCGGGCGGTGTATTTCTCAATTACGATTTGAGCAATAATCTCGAGGGCTATGCCGAGCTGACACACACGCGAACCGAGAATCGCCAGAACCTGGCGCCCGTACCCTTTTTCGAGGTCCTCGTGTTTAATCTTGATAACCCGCTCCTGACGCCCGCGACGCAGCAGCTCTTCGCTGACAATCTGTTCCCGGCAGGACCCAACATGGTGGCCGGTTTTTTCGGGCGTCGAATGCTCGAAACAGGTCCGCGAATCATCGATAACACCAGCGACTATTCGCGGCTTGTGGCTGGCCTGCGCGGTGAGCTTACCGAAAACTGGGACTTCGATGCCTGGGTGATCTACAACAAAGCAGACCAGGATGCGCAGCTGCTGAATGCGGTGTCATTCTCGAGGTTCCAGCAGGGGCTGCTGGTCGATCCGCTGACCGGGCAGTGCTTCGATCCCTCCAACGGTTGCGTTCCCGTCAACATGTTCGGAGAAGGCAATATGTCGCCCGAGGCTGCTGAGTTCGTGAAGTCGCGGCCACTCGACAATCCGACTTCGCGCACCCAGAAATCCTTCAGCGCGTTCGTGCGCGGTGACCTCTTCGCGACCTGGGCCGGCCCGATCAAAACCGCATTCGGCGTTGAATACCGCAGCGACGAGGGGAGCTTCAAGGCCGATGACCTGATCTTTGCGGGCGACATTCTCGGATATAATGGCAACGCACCGGTCAACGGCAAAGAAACCGTTGCCGAGGTATACGTCGAAGCTATCGTGCCGCTTGCCGAGGGGGCTGTGTTTGCCGACTACCTTGCGCTCGAACTGGGAGCACGCTACTCGGACTATAAAAACGCCGGGGCAGTTGACTCCTATAAGCTCGGTTTTGAATGGATGCCGAACCAGAGCGTTCGCTTTCGTGCCATGTTCCAGCGCAGCGTGCGTGCCCCGAACCTGTTTGAGGCTTTTCAGGAGCAATTCTCAGGTATTTTTCTCGTCGTCAGCAGATCTTCGGACCAGGATCCTTGCTCGGCATCCGCAAATCCGGCCGCCTCAGGCAACGTCGATAAGTGTGTCCTGACCGGTTTGCCGTTGAGCGAAATCGGTACGTTTGAGGCCACGGTTGGAGTTCCGACTACATTTATATCGGGCGGTAATCCGCTATTGACGCCCGAAGTTGCTGAGACATTTACGATCGGTGCTGTTTTCACGCTGGATGCATTGCCAAATCTGCAAGTCTCCATCGACTACTTCGAGCTTAACGTCGAAGATACGATTGGCGATCTCGTTGCCGATGTAGCGTGCTTTGATGCTGCGAACACCTCCGGCCTGTTCTGTAGCCACATACGTCGCGATCCCGTGACATTCGATATCGTTGAAGTCTTTGAACCAAAAATCAATAAAGGCGTCCTCGAGACGCGTGGCATTGATACGCAAATCAATTGGTCAACGGAGCTACCGGCTGCATTGTCTGTTGGCGATAACTCGGCCGATCTGGTGGTCGACCTGATCTGGACGCACATGTTGTCGAACTCGTTTCAGGAAACGTCGTTTGGAACGATCGTCGATTGTGCCGGCAGGTTTGGCCCGCCTTGCAACTTCGGGAAGGATGGCACAACGTATCCGAGTGACCGAGTAACGACCAATTTCAATTACCAGTCCGGTAACTTCAACGTATTTCTAAACTGGCGGTGGATTTCGGGCACCGACAATGCCGCGCCAATGCTCCCCAGAAATGCCGGCGATCCTGACCTGGTGCTAGCGATTCCGGATATAGGTTCCAAGAATTACTTTGACCTTGGCTTTGGTTATCGATTCAGCGAAAACATCGTAGCCCGGCTGGCGATCGCCAACCTGACGGATACGCGCCCGGCGTTCATGGCCGACGCAGGCAACGGTACGAACACGGATTCGGGTATGTACGACCTGTTCGGCCGCAGCTACACGTTGTCGTTCTCGCTGCAGTACTAATTGCTCAGCATGTAGAACTGCCAGAGATCCTTCTGGCTCATCTGCATGAACGGCTTGATTGCGAGTTTGCCCGTGGCGCCGATGCTCTTTTCGAGAAACCGGAGTTCCTCGAGCTTGGCACGGGTTTCTTCGCCTGTCTTACTCTCAAAACCGGACTCGCGCATCATCAGGAGCCCTTTTGCACGAATGGCTAACTCCGTGTGCAGCCTCAGGTAGCAGAGCAGGTCGGCGACGACCGGGCCGTCGAATTTCTCCTTGAGCGAATGCAGGTACAAACCAACTTTTGATGAGGATAGCTCGCCGGAATTGATCAACTCCAGCAATTCAGTATCCGCATCGAAACCCATGCCCAGCCAGTCCGAGACCGACTTCTCGCTGCGGTCGAATACGATGATCAGTAACAGCGGCAGGCACACGAGGACCACCAGTGTGTTCAGCACAGGTGTCAGGAAGAAGTGATTGAACACCGAGTGCGTAATCGTCGCCACGACGTAAGCGGGAATCAACGCGGCCGAACTGTGCTTGGGGTATTGCCCGATCATGGTGTGCGCGATGATCGCGAAAATAGCCGTCGCACCGCCGTGCATGATCGCGGTGCCAAAGCCACGCACGATCCATGTGCCCAGCTGCATATCCGGCAGGACCTGCAGGTAGTACATGTTCTCGAGGATCGCAAAGCCTGCGCCGACAGCGAAGCCCATGATCGCAGCATCAACGAGAAAGCCAATACGGTTTTGCCGAATCAGGACAATGACAATCAACGCCTTGAGCGCCTCCTCGATGAACGGTGCGACGTAGCGCGTGTAGGCAATGAACTCGATATCAAGCCGATCCAGACTCGCAGCATTCAGCGGATAACTGGCGACGGCCATGCCGCAGCCCAGCACAATGGTTGCGATCACCCAGCGAATTGGCACGAGTTTGTAGCTGTCGAGATACATCAGCGCGGCGAGAAAACAACACACGGGCAGCAGCCCCAGCAGGGCGTGAGTCAGAAAGTCGCCTGTCACAATATCTTGAGCGAGATCAGCCACTCGTCATCGGAAAACCCGTTGTTACCGTAAGCCTTGGCATAGCCGGTTGACAAGGTCATATCGAGCCGTGACATGACCGTAAAGCGGAAGTCGATCTGGATGCCGTAACTTTGGGTCTCCAGCTTTATCGCGCTATCGTCGAGATTGGTTGTCAGGTTGCTGGCGAACAGGGATGTGCGCGCCCAGGACAGATAAAACTTCGACCCGCCAACGCGCCTGAAACGAATAGGCGGAAGATTCCATTCGAGCATCGCGCGATGAAAATTTCGCCCCGGAATGGCGTTCAGCTCAAAACCAGGCATCGAATAATATTCGCGGTAGCGCTTGACCTCGCCATGGTCAACGTAGTTGTTGCCGAAACCACCGAAGAAAAAGTTGGCAAATTCATCGAGTGGCTCACCGAAGGCTGCGCCGGCAGAGTTTCTGATCCAGATTGACGAATGTTTCCACGGCAGCGCGAAACCAAAATCGAACTGAGCCAGAACTTTCGGGATGGTGTCACCATCGACGTAATCCGCCGTTGCGCCAAGACGCCAGGTGAGGCCTTTTTCGTCATCAACGGCACCCAGCGACTTTCTGACGTGGGAGTATTCGAGCAGCGCCCCGAAGGTGCTCAGCGTATCGAAAGTCGCGTCGATATTTTGGTAGCGCGGCAGTCTGTCGAGGTTGGTGTAATGACTCAGATCCACGGTCAGGTGCATCTCGCGTGGTTTGTCATAGATCAGCGTTTTTTCAAATTTGACCGAAGCTGACTGGCCTCTCAGGCCGCGTTTGGTCGGGCCGAACAGATCGTAAAAATCCGCCGGGTTGTGCCTGAGTGCCACGGTCCAGCTACCGGCGAGCGGTGTTGCTCTGGCAACAATATGCCGCCATTCGAGTGTTGCGTGAATATCCTCGCTACTGGGCAAGTCGCTATCAATGGACTGAGATGCAGAGAAGTTGACCGTGTCCAACCGCAGCGAGTCTGAAAACGATGCGTTGATACCGAGTGCAAATTCGTCCTTGTATCCTTCAACAATCGGATAAATCGATTCCAGGCTCAGGTTGCTAATTCCTGAATACTCTCCCTCGTGAGTGATTAAGTCATCGAGTGGAATATCCGCCGGAGATTGCACCTGCCAGTCTTCTAACTGGGGGTATTTACGTACGGTTTCGGTACCGAGGAAGATAATGGCATTGACGTCCTCAATTGGAACCGGATCGATGATCGTGGGCAGGAAGCCTTCGCCTGTATAGCGAAGCACCATGAGCGTGCCATCGGCGAGTGGCAGCGGCCGAAAGAAACCCGTATCCGAATTACTCACGGCTTCCAGGTCTTCGGTTGCCAGTTCGTAACGGAATATATTGGAAACGCCGGTGAAATAGGAACTGCCGTACAAATACTTACCATCCGGCGAAAATACAAAGCCCTCGGGTACGCCCTGGCCGAAATCGAATTGTTGCAGCGGCGTGATGTCTCCATCCAGCAGCGAGTCGATGCTAAACACACGTAGCGACTGGTCGCCATTCAATTCGCCGTAAGACGTCGACAAAAGCTTGCCGTCAGGCGATATGTCCAGGTTATAAAGCAGCTCGCCATAAGAGAAGGAGTGAATCTGATTCCACTCGGTGTACGGATAGGGAATTCGTACCAGCGTTGCGAGGCCATTCAGGTGACGAACACCCCACAACGAGCGATCCTGTGAATTGAATACGAGCTCGCCAATTCGAGCGTCCTTGAGCAGCATCGTAGGCTTGCCGCCAGCGACGCCGATCGACATCACATCCCGATACGCATAGTTGTCGGTCGTATAAAAGAGCGTTTTTTCGGCCGGGTCGAACGCCAGGGACGTGACGTTGTAGAGCATGGGTCGCTTGATGTCGACGAGCTTTCGAGTTGTGCCATCGTCAACTGATGTCGCGGCAATATGACCAACGACACCCGGGTAGCGCAGGCCCCAGTAAAGTTCGCGAGTTGCGGGATCGAAAAAGGACCGGGACACCGAGCCAAGACCACGCTGCGTCAGATCCTTGTACGGCGTTAGCGGGTAGCGCTGTACGCGCTCTATATTCTTCGCCTGAAACTCGTGTTCGAAATCGATCCACTCCTGCCAGGCCTGGTTCAGGGGCATCCCAAATACATGTTCAAAGTCGGCCGCGTAGTGTGCCTTGCTGCCTTCCTGTCGCCGGATCCAGGAAACAAGTGTTTCCGGCGAATACTTGAACGCCAGGTAGCTGACAAATCTCGAGCCATACAAATAGTTGTTGACGCCAAGCTGGAAGTCGATCTTGTTGCCCTCGGATTCCAGGCCCAGCGGGTCATAGAAATGGGCGCCGTCTTTAACCATGGTGCGAAACACCATTTCGTAATAGCCGCTCTGCCCCCGGCCGTGCCCGCCGGCCAGCCAGGTCTCCATAAACACTGCAATTCCTTCGAGGTACCAAAATGGCGACGCATTGCGAGGCGTCGTCAGGTAGGAATAAAAGATGGTTTCGGGATGTTCGGCGACGGCCTTGACCTTGCCATGGAAGAAACGGCGCGCGCGCATGTCGCCTTTGGTGGCCTGGTCGATGCTGATGATGTGAACCATTTCATGATTCATGAGCGTGCATATGCGTTCGCTGGTTGGAAACTTCTCGAACGCGAAGCTCATTGGTGCGATATCGAACAGCAATGTGTTCCGTGGCACTGCAAGTGCGGCTGCGTTGCCGTAGTCGGAGAAGTCTTTCAGGAAAATCGTGGATTGTTCATCGGTCTCGAAGCCGAGTATCGATTCCAGTCCGGCGAGTGAGCTGTGATAACAACGTGCGACGTGCGGTGTCAGGTAAGTTGCGATCGGGTCGAAATACAACAACTTCATGTCGTCGGTTTCGAGCGAAGCGAGTCGTTGTGCGTCTGCTGCGGGGGTCAGGCCGAGCAGAGAGACGGCGAGCAAGGAATAAACTGTTCTTGTTATTTGCATTTCGCGCCACTCCCCAATGTGCGCAAATGAAAAAGATACTGCGACGATAATCCGTCGCAGTATCTTTATTCGTCAAGCTGCTGTTAGCGGAATGATTCGCCTGCCAGTGACTCTGCGAATGCAGCACTACCTGCCAGTTCTGCAAATGCCGCGTTGCCAGCTAACTCTGCGAAATTCGCATTGCCTGCCAGTTCAGCAAAAGCGGCGAAACCAGCGAGTTCTGCGTAGGCGGCATTGCCTGCGAGTTCTGCGAAGTTCGCGCTACCTGCCAATTCAGCCCATGCTGCGCTGCCAGCCAGTTCTGCGAAAGCGGCATTGCCTGCCAACTCAGCGTAAGCCGCACTGCCAGCCATTTCAGCAAACGCTGCACCGCCAGCCAGTTCAGCCCAGGCTGCGCTGCCAGCTAACTCTGCGAAGTTCGCGTTGCCTGCCAATTCAGCGTAGGCCGCACTGCCAGCCATTTCAGCAAACGCTGCGCCGCCAGCCAGTTCAGCCCATGCTGCGCTGCCTGCGAGTTCTGCGAAGTTAGCGTTGCCTGCCAACTCAGCGTAAGCCGCGCTGCCAGCCAGTTCTGCGAACGCTGCACCACCGGCCAGTTCGGCGTAAGCCGCACTGCCTGCGAG
The DNA here is from genome assembly GCA_022564475.1 of Pseudomonadota bacterium. Classification (GTDB taxonomy): domain Bacteria; phylum Pseudomonadota; class Gammaproteobacteria; order Steroidobacterales; family Woeseiaceae; genus UBA1847. The sequence goes on along the minus strand of JADFLJ010000025.1, from coordinate 140 downwards.
TTCTGCGAAGTTCGCGTTACCTGCCAGCTCAGCGTAAGCCGCGCTCCCAGCCAGTTCTGCGAATGCCGCATTACCCGCCAATTCAGCGAATGCTGCGGTGCCTGCCATTTCGGCGTAGGCCGCGTTACTCGCGAGTTCTG
>JADFLJ010000024.1 GCA_022564475.1 Pseudomonadota bacterium | reverse complement strand
CATGACGCGATGCCGCCCCCGCCAGCGCGGCTGCTGGTTGGCGGCTTGTCTCTGGCGGCCGTGGCGGCGCTGCTCTACCGGTCGGTGGGTGATCCGAAGATGCTCGTGATCGTTCTGGGCGGAATAATTGTCATCGCCGCGGCCCTCTACCTCGTCGGTCGCGTGCTCGTCGCCAGCCTGGGCTATTTTCGTTCAGGGGTGGGTGTCGCGTGGCGTTACGGACTCGCAAATGTTGCGCGCCGTGGCCGCGCAAGCGCAGTGCAAGTTGTGGCATTCGGCCTTGGGCTGACAGTGCTGTTATTACTGACGCTGGTTCGCACTGACCTTCTGGAGAGCTGGCGCCGAACGCTGGATGAAAACGCGCCGAATCATTTCCTGATCAATATTCAGACTCACGAGATCGAGTCGGTTACCGACATCTTTGTGTCACGAGACGTGCCTGCGCCGGAATTTAATCCGCTGGTTCGCGCACGAATGACCTTGATCAATGGTGAGTCAGTCAAAGAGCGGACGTATCCGGAGCCAGACGCGAAGTGGTTTGTGAATCGCGAGCAGAACCTGTCCTGGGCCGCGGAACTTGGTGACAGCAATGAGCTGGTCGGCGGCGAATGGTGGCCGCAGAATTATTCGGGTCCGCCGCTGGTGTCTATCGAGGAGGAGGTTTCTCTCGAGACGGGCATCAAGGTCGGCGATGTGATTCGTTTCGAGGTTGCGGGCCAGGAGGTCGATGCGACCGTCGCAAGCGTTCGCAAGATCAACTGGGACTCGTTCAAGCCGAATTTCTTTTTGGTCTTGTCGCCGGGGGCTTTGGACGGTTTCCCAACAACCTACATTGCGAGCATGCGCGTCGCATCGCAAGATCGACCCGTACTCGTGGATCTCGTTCGCGCGCACCCGACGATCTCGGTGATCGATTTGGAGTCAATCCTGTCACAAGTACGCGGCATCATTGAAAAAGCCAGTCTCGCCGTGCAGGTGGTATTCGTTTTTACGCTTGCAGCCGGAATCGCTGTGTTGTTTGCGGCCGTGCAATCGACCATTGATGAACGTCGATTTGAAAGCGCATTGCTGCGAGCACTCGGTGCACGCAAGACGGTTGTTTTCGCAGGTGTCATGGCCGAGTTCGCCGCGCTGGGATTGGCGGCCGGTATTCTTGCCTCGGCGGGCGCATCGATTCTCGCGGCGTTGGTCGCAACGCGCCTCTTCGACCTGCCCTATACCTTTAATCCGATGGTGTGGGTCGCAGGCATGGTTGCCGGCGTGTTCGTGGTTTGCGTGAGTGGCTATTTTGCGGCGCGCAGTGCGATCAATTCCGCGCCGATCGATGTGCTCAGGGGCGCTAAAGCATGAGTGAGGACAAGCTCTCCTGCGGCATCGTGCTGGTTCGCTCAAGCAGCGACGGATATCGGACCTTGCTGTTACGCGCATATCATCACTGGGATTTTCCGAAAGGCTTGCTCGAAGAGGGTGGGGAACCGTTGCAAACAGCCAAGCGAGAATTGCTGGAGGAAACCAGTATCGAATCGACAGAGTGGACCTGGGGCGAGCGCTTCATCGAAACAGGACCTTACAGTCGCGGCAAGACGGCGCGTTATTACCTGGCCGTCACCGAGCAGAAGAACGTTGTCCTGAGTCCGTCGCCGGATACCGGGGAACCCGAGCATCAGGAGTGGCGCTGGGTCAGTTTTGACGAAGCCTACGACTTGACCGCACCGCGCGTTCGTGCGGTTGTCGTATGGGCGCGCCAGATCGTCGGCACGTAGGCCGCGGCCTGTAGGAGCGGCCTGTAGGAGCGGCTTTGCCCGAAGGGCCACACCGTGAGCCGCGACCGCCGCGTTATTCGCGGCTACAAGCCGCTCCTACAAGCAGTTCCTGCAATCACACCACGCGATTGCGTTTCTCGCCGTTCATGAAGGCGATCGCATTGGCCGCCAATTCACTGAGCGCATTTTGTCGGGCCTCGTTCGTCGCCCATGCGATATGTGGCGTAACGATGAGATTGTCGCCGTCGTAGTCGAGCAAGGGATCGCCATCGACAGGCGGCTCCGTCGGCAGCACGTCAACGGCTGCGGCCGCGATCTCGCCGCCGCGCAAGGCCTCCACGAGCGCGGCCGAATCGATGAGCCCGCCTCTGGCCGTGTTAATGAGAATGGCCGAGCTTTTCATTCGCTTGAATTGCGCGGCGCCAAACAGCTTGCGCGTCTCATCGTTGAGCGGGCAATGCAGCGAAATAACGTCTGATTGTTCCAGAACGTCGGCGAATGCGACGCGATCGTCTGGAATCGTGTCACTTCCGGGTCTTGCTGAGACAATCACATTCATGCCAAAGGCCTTGCCGATGCCAGCCGTGCCTTTGCCGAGCGCGCCAAAGCCAATAATGCCCAACGTCATGGCGGACAGTTCGCGTACAGGGTGGCTCAGGAGAAATGGAGCCTTGGCCGTTTGCCAGTCTCCTGCGCGTACGGATTGCCGGTAGCCAGGCAGGCTGTGCGCCAGCATGAGCAATACACCGAATACATGTTCGACGACAGACTCGGTGCAATAGCCGCGAATATTGGCGACCGCGATGTTGTTTCGTCGCGCCGCTTCGAGGTCGATATTGTCCGTTCCGGTCGCCGTCAGGCCGATGAATTTGAGTTTTCCGGCGGCGGCCAGCAAAGAGTCGTTGAGACGAATTTTGTTCGTGAACACGATATCGGCATCGCGAATGCGTGCTTCGATCTGCTCTTTGCCGGTAAAATCGTAGATCTCCAGGTCGGGCGTGACGTTTTCCAGTGGCCCGATGTCGAGACCACCTCCCATGGTATCGAAATCAAGGAATACGGCTTTCATGGCGCAGAACGATGACTGATCAATTTTGGAAGCGCAAGTCGCTGGCAGAAATGAACGCCGAAGAGTGGGAGTCGCTCTGCGATGGCTGCGGACTGTGTTGCATGCACAAGCTTGAGGACGAGGACACGGGCGAAGTGTTGTACACGAATCTCGCGTGCAAGCTTCTCGATGTCGATGCCTGTCGATGTACGGACTACGCGAACAGAGCCAGGAAAGTCCCGGACTGCCTGGTACTGACAGCCGAATCGACCGAGGCTTTCGAGTGGTTGCCTGCAAGCTGCGCCTATCGATTACTGGCACACGGAAACGAGTTGCCGGAGTGGCACCCATTGATAACGGGGGATCCGGACTCGGTGCACGAAGCCGGTATTTCGGTGCGTGGCAAGGTGGTCTCGGAAAAAGACACGGACGAGTGGACCGTGTTTTGGAAAGTTAACGAAATGTAGGAGGGCCTTCAGGCCCGAGCTAAATGTAGAGGGCCTTCAGGCCCGACCGGTCGCGGCTGAAGCCGCTCCTACAGGTCCGACGGTCGCGGCTGAAGCCGCTCCTTCAGGCCCGAACAAGGAGAACGAATGAAAAGTTACCCGACAATCCCGCTGCATCAGTACCAGGAGTTTCCGCTCGAGGAAATGCGCGAACGCGTTACAGCGTTTTATGAAAACCTGGACCGTCGTCGCACGGTACGCGACTTTTCCGATCGACCAGTGCCACGCGACATCATTGAAACGGCGTTGAAAGCCGGCAATACGGCACCGAGCGGCGCGAACCTGCAGCCCTGGCATTTCGTTGTCATTAGCGGCGCAGCGACCAAGAAAAAAATTCGCGAAGCCGCTGAGATGGAAGAGCGAGAGTTTTACGAACACCGTGCCTCGGAGGAGTGGCTGGCCGCGCTGGAACCGCTAGGCACCGATTCAGACAAACCCTTCATCGAAACCGCGCCCTATTTGATCGCTGTTTTCCTGCAGAAATTTGGAATCCTGGCAGATGGTCGCAAAGTCAAACACTACTATCCGGTTGAATCGACGGGCATTGCGTCGGGAATGTTAATCGCAGCGCTGCACACTGCCGGGCTCGCGACACTCACGCATACGCCGAGTCCAATGAAGTTCCTGAACGAGATTCTCGGGCGACCCGTCAGCGAGCGGCCGTTCCTGTTGTTGGTTGTCGGTTATCCGGCCGACGATGCAGAAGTACCCGACATAAAAAGAAAAACGCTGGCTGAGTTCGCGAGTTTCGTGGATGTCTAGGTCAATGAGCAAGCGTGTACTGTGTATTGCGAATAGCGCCGCACTAGTCGCATGCAGTCCCGTGCTGGTCGCTGATGAGGACTTACCTGACCCGCTTGCGGCTGGCTGGAACGGCGAGCAGATCTGCGAGTTACTGCATGAAGATGCGCATCAACGAATCCTGCGCTGCACATTTCCGCCGGGCGTCGGGCACGAAAAGCACTTTCACAAAGCGCATTTTGGCTACGTTCTCGCGGGTGGAAAAATGCGCATCGTCGATGATAGCGGCGAGCGTGAGGTGGACTTGCAAGCGGATTACAGTTGGACGAGTGACGGAGTGAGTTGGCACGAAGTGCTGAACGTCGGCGAGACGACGTCTGTCTATCTGATCGTAGAATCGTTTTAGTTTAGCTCCTTGAAACGCAGATCGAGCTTGCCCATATCCGGTAACGCTTTGATCACTGCAAGCTGGGTGGCCATTTTGTATTCAAGTCGCGCGACGGTATCCAGAAATTTCGGTGCATCGCGAATCGAGTCCAGATTCGGGTTGGACAGGTGCCATCGCCAGTCCGATGCCCAGCCATCGGCAACCGCCAGAACAAGAGCATTGAGGGCTTTTTCCGTGTCCCCATTGAGCGCAAAAAGTTGTATGTCGGCGATTGCAGTCAGATTGCCGTGTACACCACGGAACTGTGAACCCTCATACCAGTCGATAGCGGTTTCGATCAACACCTCAGCCTCTTTCGGCTTAGCGGAGTGCCGTAGCAACAGCGCGAGGTCCGAAGCGGCAAATATATTCTTCATCGCAATCTGCGGTGGGTCGACGAAAAGCTCCGGGTGTTGTTCGCGATACGCGGCCATAGCCTCGTCAAATTGACCGGAACGCAGTGCCTCATCACGCAGAAACCGAAGGAAAACGCTCATCGAAGACATGCGGTCAGCGAGACCTGCAGTCAGCGACGCGCGAGCGATTGGGAGCGCTTCATCCGTCTGACCACGGATCGCAAATATGTAGGCTCTGCACACGGCGACGGTCGGCTCCCCGGGAGCAAGCTCTCTGGCTCGACTCAAGTAAGGGTCTACCCACTCGGATGCACCCAATAGCTCGGAGTAGTAGGCAAGATAGGCCCACAGTTCATGATCATCGGGATCGAGGTCCATGGCCTTTATGTACCACGGCCACATTAAGTCGAGCCGACCCATATCCTCGTAAGCCTGCAAATACCCGACGTAGCCGTGGACGCTCGATGGGTCGATTTCGAGAATTTTCCTGGCCTGTATTACGAAGCGCTCCGGATGACCGGAAAACATCTCTGCCTTGCCAATCGCAAATCGAATCCGCGCGGACAGCGGATCGCCTGTGAGCGCTTTTTCGAGGACGGGTAATGCATCCCTGGGTCTTCCGGTAAAGCGCAGATACGATCCATACGCGAATAGATTCTCTGAGCTATCAGGGTTCATCGCCAGCGCGGTCCTGAAAGAATTTTCCGCCGCATCGATTTCGCCGGTCTGCCAAAGCAAGCTGCCCAGGTCAGAATGGGCTTCCGCGAGATGGCCGTTTATCTCAATCGCGCGCGCGATGGCAGGCCTGGCAACCGCGACATATTCCTCCAGGCTGATCGAGCCGGTTTTGAACATTACGTTGTGCGCACGAGCCAGTGCCGCCCAGCCTTCGGCATAGTCCGGATCAAGCGCTGTTGCCTGTTGAAAATGTTGACCAGCCTTGAAAAGCGCATCGAATGAGCCGCGCTCTATGAGTTGTTGGCCGAGCATGTAGTGTTCCAGAGCTTCAAAATTCCGGGTTGGCGCCGTATTCAGCACAATTTCGTCATCGCCGGATAACTCGGCGTGCAACGCCGCGGCGATGGTTCTGGCGATGTCGCTTTGTACGGCGAAAACATTCTCGGCCGTCAGTTCGCGATCGTAAATATTGGCCCAGATATGGCTGTCGTCCGCAGCTCTGATGAGTTGCACATTTATTCGCAGCTGATTTCCTGCACGTTGCACCTGGCCCTCAAGCACGGTTGCCACACTCAGTAGTTCGCCAATGGCAGTCGTGCCGAGGGTTGGATCTATTCGTTCAACCGATGTTCGCGAGATAACCTTCAGCTCGCCTATTTTCGACAACAGTGTCAGCAACTCATCATGCACACCGCTTGCAAAAAATTCGGCATTTTCCTGGTTGGCGCTCAGGTTCTTGAAGGGCAGGACAGCAATCGATTTCTCGGTGTCGAGCGCGAGCTCGACAGGCTCGCTGCCGGGGCTTGTCCAGATTTTCAGCGCAAGAAGAGCGACAGCGATGACAAGAATGCCAATAATCAGAAAATCGATTCTGCGACCGGTCGTAGTTGTGATGGACTCGTCTGAAGTGATATCCACGGTTCGCTTGATGCCTTCCGGAGTTACCTCATAGGCCCAGGCGAAAACCAACGCGATGGGCATGCCGAGTATCAGGAATGCGATGAGCATCCGCGACGTCCAGTCCGGTAACAACAATGCGGGGAACATGACATCGCCTACTTGCATCAGCAACCAGCTGACGACAAAGTAGATTATGGCAACGCGAAAAACGTTACGACGTTTTAGTTCCTGAACGAATGATGTGGCCACTCGCCTCCCCTTTTTTTAAAGGATAACAGGAACCGCTTAATCAGGGCGTGGCTTTACCGGAACCCGACAACAACGTCATCGTGTCCACAGCACGGTTGTCAGAGCCCCGGTTTTGAATGCCTGTGCTGCCAAAATCCAAGTGCCATTGTCCGCAGAAATGTTGCGATCCACTTGCTGATTCTGATCGCGATGGGCATTTAGCCGGTGTTTTGCAGGCCCTGAGCAATGCCGTTGACGCTTGCGAGCAGGGCCTCGAACAAGGCTTCGTCCTCGCGATCAGACGCGCGCCAACGCGCGAGCAAGTCGACTTGCATCAAGCTCATCGGATCGACATAGGGGTTACGAAGCATGATCGCGCGCTGCAAAGTCACGTCGCCCTCAAGCAGTTCCTTGTGTTCCGAGTACTCAAGAATCAGGTCGCGCGTCAGCTTGTATTCTTTTTCTATTATCGGGAAGAACACATCGTGCAGGTCGCCGGAGAGCTTGGAATACAATTTTGCGATTCCGAGGTCGGACTTGGCAAGCACCATTTCCGCATCGGCCGTCAAAGCCCGCATGAAATACCACTCCGCAAACATGCTGCGGAATTCTTTGTCGTCGAAGGAAGCGGCAGCCTTCTGCAGGCCGGTACCGATTCCGTACCAGCCAGGCAGCAGGTAGCGTGACTGTGTCCATGAGAACACCCATGGAATCGCCCGCAATCCTTCAATGCCGGATTTTGAACCGCGTGACGCGGGCCGCGAACCGATGCGCATTTTTTCGATCAGATCTATCGGTGTTGCCTTGCGGAAGTAGTTAACGAACTCTGGTGTGTCGTAGACAAGCTTTCGGTAGGCCTTGCGACTTTCGCTGGCAATGACGTCCATCATCGCATGCCATTCGGGTTGATCGTTGCCTCGATGCCGCGGCATGGCTGTGGCCAAAGCAACCGAACCTGTAACTTGCTCGAGTGTTCGCAAGGCGATGCCGCGCAAGCCATATTTCTCGTTAATAATTTCGCCTTGCTCGGTAACGCGCGAGCGGCCGTTTACAGTTCCCGGGGGTGCGCCAAGTATCGCGACATGCGTCTTGCTGCCGCCGCGACTAATCGTTCCACCGCGGCCATGAAACAGCGTTAGCTCGACATCTTCGGACTCGACGACATCGACAAGCGCCTCCTGCGCGGTCTGCAGAGCCCAGCGGGCGGAGGCGAGACCGCCGTCCTTATTGCTGTCGCTATAGCCGATCATGATCATTTGCTGTTCGTTGCGGGTCTTGAGATGTGCCCGGTATAGATCGGTGCCTAGCAGGTCACGCAGGATGTCAGGACCGTTGTGCAGGTCATCGACGGTCTCCAGCAACGGCGCCACATCCAGGGGAACCTCGCCACGCCGATTGTGTAGCTCGCCCCATTCGGCCAGCAACAGGACCGACAAAATATCATCGGCACCCTTCGTCATGCTGACAATAAATGGGCCGATGGCACTGTCGCCAAATTTGCGACGGCAAAAAGCGATGGCCTGAAAAACAGCAATAGTCTTGCGCGCCTGATTGGAGAGATTCTGCGGGATACCTTCTCGCGACTGAATAGCCGCAACGATTTTTTGCGCGCGCTCCGCGGCCGTGCGGTTCACCCAATCATCGTCGCCAAGGCATTCACCTACGACGCGTCGATGAATCTCGGCGTCCTGGCGAATATCCAGTGTGACGAGGTGGAAGCCGAAGGTTTGGACGCGGCGCAGCAAACGAATCACCGCGAATTGCCCGGCGTGCTTGCCCTTGTTGGCGCCCAGGCTGTCCGAGATCAGTTGCAGGTCTTCTTCAAACTGACTGACATTCTCGTATGGAAACACATCATCGTCGTAAGTCGATTGCAGTCGTGCCTGAATAAGTCGCAGAAAAATGCGATAAGGCATGTCACGATGGCGAGCGGGCACCGCGTGATAGGCAACATGGAATACGTTGCTATACTCGTCGATCTTGGCGAGCAAACCGTCACTTACAGTAACTCGATTACTCGACTGGCTTAGCTTGGCCGACAACGCGGCACACTCGTTGTAATACAGGTCAAGAATGAGCGAGCGTTGACGCGCCAGCGTGGCACGGATCGTTTTGGCATTTACGTTTGGATTGCCATCCATGTCGCCACCGACCCAGGACGCGAAGTGCAGGATACGCGGCACATGGACATGTTTGGCCGCTTCACCGTAAATACGTTCGATAGCGTTTTCAATGTCCTCGTAATAAGGCGGCACTGCTCGATACAACACATCCGTCAGAAAAAACAGCACGTGTTCGAGCTCGTCGGCCACAGTCATTTGTTCTGCCGGATGTTCTGCTGTCTGCCAGCCGGCTGTAATCAATAAGCGAATATTGGACAGCGCCGCCTCTGTTTCCTGCGGCGTCATCGTTGGGTTCAACATATCGATCAGGTGCCTGACAATATTCTGTTCTTTTCGCAGCATCGTGCGGCGAGTTGGCTCGGTGGGGTGCGCAGTGAACACGGGCTCGATGCGCAAGCAGTTGAGTAGCTGCTGCAACTCATCAGCGCTCATGCCGGATGCCTTGAGCTTGATCAACGTGTCTTCGAGCCCGCCCGGCTGGTAATGACCAACGTCGCGCAAGTATTCACGGCGCCGCCGAATGCGATGCACTTTCTCGGCCGTGTTCACCATCTGGAAGTAGGTGGAGAAGCTGCGGATTACTGACAGCGCGAATTGGGGGTCGAGGCCTTCCACGAGTGTCGACATTTTTTCACCATCGCGCTCGTTACCTTCACGGCGTCGAATGGATCGCAGTCGCGCGTTTTCCACAAATTCGAAAAGCTCCTCGCCGCCCTGGTCCAGGATCAACTCTCCAACCATAGCACCAAGCGTGCGAACGTCAGCTCGTAGTGCCTGATCTTTGTCTTCGAAGGTAATGTCCTGGCGGCGCACGGTTTTGCTCTTGAAAAGGAAGGCCTGCACCGATGTGCGTCGCGACAATAGCAAAATCTGGTCGGGCTGCCCAGTTACGCCGCGGGCGCTCGGCCACCTTATCCCGGACAATGGCGGTTGTCGTTCGACAGAGCTTTCACGCTATCCACGGAAGGAATTGTTATGACAGGTAATCGTGGCACGGCAATCCTGCGTCGTGCCGTGGGCAACGACGATGGTGTCAGCACCTGCGGGATTGCGCTGATAACAGATGTTTCGCGAAGTCTGGCTTCCGAGCCCTTATTTGCGCGCCTTGCGGGCCAGATCGTCGATGCGCTCGGTCGCCGCCTGGCCGTGTCGCTGCAATTGTTCTGGCCACAGGACAAGCAACACGCCACCGCTGAGTTTGAGTCATTCTGTCGTGGACTGGCACACGCTCTGGATCTGGCTGGCGTGAACAAGGCGGCACTGGAAATCACGCTGACAGGCCAAACGCCGCAACCCGCAGCAGCGTGGCAGATTCGTCGTGATGTGTTGGCTGCGGGTCCGCTCAACATTATTTGTGACGAACCGTCGATGTCTGCAAGAGAGTTCTGGCTGCAACTTTGGGACTTGCGCGCTGAGTCGAACGTACGTGCAGCTTTTTGGCCGCTTGTGACAAGTCCCTGTCCCTTATTGACGGCCGAGCATGCCGACAACATTTTGCCCGGGCTGGGGCTGCAGGCGCCGTCCGAAACTGCCTGGATAACGGCAACTTTGAGTTTGAACGACTATGCGGATAGCGGCGGTGAGCTGGATGACGCGGCCCTCGCACTGGCACTGGACGATGTGTTTGCAAAAGCGGAATCGGCGCACGCAAATGCAGAGTGGCCAACGGCCGTCATGCAGCACGACGCCTGGATGAATCGTCGGCTGGCTATCCGTGTGGAGGGTCTGGCGGATTATGCGAAGCGTTGTGGATTGGCACCGGAGCGGCATGAAACGCTGCAGCGATTGCGGCAGATATTACTGCAAATCCGGCAGGTTCTGCAGCAGTGTTCACAGCAACAGGCGAAAGCGCATGGCATATTGCCCGCAATAGACCTGCACAACCCGGCGGGCAAACTGCCTGCCGGGCCACAAAGAGATCGCTGGAAGAGCCGCTGGTTAAGCGCTGTCGAGCAGGCGGCCGTACGGCATCGCAATATGCTGGTGTTGTCGCCATGGGCGCTTTTCCCGCGCGGGAGCGCCGATTTGCGCTGGATGGACCTGTTGCCGCTGCTAGGCCTGGCTGATGCCTGTGTTTTTCGCGACAGGCCGGACATATCGGGCTGGACTATCAATGAATTCAAGCACTTCCATCGTCGAACCTGGGCCTTGATGCGGCGAATTGAGGCTGACACACTTATTGCGGAGCGGCTATGAACTAGGATACGGTTCACTATTGCGAGGGGAGAGGGCGCCGCTTGAATTCAATAGCAATTGACGCACACGGCGTCGCGGTTCTGATACTGACGGTTATTGCGCTGTTCCTGTTCACGCGCGACCGCATTCCGCTGGAGTCATCGTCGCTGACGATCCTGATTCTTCTCGTGGCGGGCTTCACGTTGTTCCCGTATCAGCGCGACGGTGAGGTACTGATTTCCGCCGCTGACTTCTTCGCAGGATTCGGCAACGAAGCGCTTGTCGCAATTTGTGCCCTGATGATGGTTGGCAAGGCGCTGGAGACGACCGGCGCGCTACTGCCCCTCGCGAGCGTGGTCAGCCGCGCCTGGTCAACACGTCCAGTTCTTGCGCTACTGACTACTTTAGTGGCAGGCGCGATCCTGAGCGCATTCATGAACAACACGCCTATCGTTGTGTTGCTTATGCCGATTCTGGTTGGCGCTTCGTTGCGTGCAAAATTCCCCGTGTCGGGCGTCATGTTGCCCATGGGTCTCGCGACGATTATCGGTGGCATGTCAACGACGATCGGCACATCGACCAACTTGCTCGTTGTGGGTATCTCCCAGGATCTGGGGATGCACGAGTTCACGATGTTCGAGTGGGTATTGCCAGTCGCGATCGTGGGCGGTGTTGGATTATTATTCCTGTGGCTCGTTGCCCCGCGTTTATTGCCGGATCGGACACCGCCGATGGCCGATACGTCGCCGCGTATCTTCAGCGCACAGCTAAATATTAAAGAGGGCGGATTCGCCGACGGCAAGACCTTGTCGGAGGTACTTGCCAAGGCAGACGGCAACATGCGCGTCGACAAGATTCAACGCAGTGAATCCTTGTTTCTTGCCAAGTTGCCGTCTGTAATTTTGCAGCCCGGCGACCGATTGTTCGTGAAGGACTCGCCGGAGAACCTCAAGCATTTTGAGCAGATTCTTGGTGCGACGCTCTACAACATCTCTGATAGCGAGCACCCGATTGATGAAGAGACGCCGTTGAAAGCAGAGGGACAACAGCTTGCGGAAGTGGTTGTCACTCGTGGATCGCCACTGCACTTGCGCAGCCTCGCGGCTGCGCGATTCAGTGCCAGCTACGGCTTGTTGCCACTGGCGCTGCATCGTGTACGCGCGCCGAGCTCACAGGTGACAGGCGACCTCAACATGATTCGTCTGCGCGCAGGCGATGTCTTGCTGGTACAAGGCACAAGTGACGCAATCGCCAAGCTCAAAGAATCGGGTTCGATGCTCGTGCTTGATGGTACGACTCAGTTGCCGCATACACACCGCGCCAAGCGTGCGCTGTTCGTCATGGGATTCGTCGTGGCTGCTGCTGCGTTCGGCATCATGCCGATCGCGGTCAGTGCGGTGATCGGCCTCGGTCTCATGATCGCGACGGGCTGTCTGAACTGGCGTGAGGCAGCAAGTGCGCTGTCGATTCCCGTTGTCATGATCATTGTGACCAGTCTCGCGCTCGGCAAGGCACTTATGGGTACGGGCATGGCGGACTATCTTGCGTTCTCGTTCGTCGGGGCAACGTCGGCGCTGCCGACGCCATATATACTGAGTGCGTTCATGCTGCTGATGACGCTGATGACGAACGTCGTGTCGAATAATGCGGCGGCCGTTATCGGCACCCCGATCGCGATTGCAATCGCGACGCAGCTGGGTGTTAGTCCGGAACCCTTCGTCCTGGCCGTGTTGTTCGGTGCGAACATGAGTTTCTGTACTCCCTACGGTTACCAGACGAATCTCCTGATCATGAGCGCCGGCGGCTACAAGTTTTCCGACTTTCTGCGCGTCGGCATACCCCTGACCGTCATCATGTGGATCGGCTTCTCGATAGTGTTGCCCCTGATGTACGACTTGTAAGTGTGCGTCAGGTCACTTGTTGCGTGGGCAAGCATTGACGTCTGAGGATTGGGCGGTAATACTCAGGCCATGAATGCACGGCTGAACAAGAACTGGTGGTGGCTGAACTCAAAGGAGAGGGCGGTCGGCTGACCTGTAGCTGAGCAAATCGAATTTCGAAGCCCATCTCCGCGATTGCGTAGATGGGTTTTTTTATTGCTGTAATCGTAGCGGCATTGTAGGAGGGTCTTCAGGCCCGACCGTCGGAGCGGTTTGTAGGAGGGCCGTAGGAGCGGCTTTGCCCGAAGGGCCGCACCGTGAGCCGCGACCGTCCCGACCGTAGGCATGGTCGGGCCTGAAGACCCTCCTACAATGCCGCAAACGCAGCACCAACAGTGAGACAAGGAAAAACATGCAAGCACCGTTCGACATAGCCGCAGACCTCGACACGCCCGTGTCGGCGTTCCTGAAGCTGGGCCCGCTGCGGCCTCGCTACCTGCTCGAGAGTGTCGAGGGTGGCGAGCGTCTGGCGCGTTACTCCTTCCTGGGCTTCGGGGACGCGCTCGAGGTTCGCATGGACAGCAAGGCGTTAACGGTCGACGGCAAGAAAAATCCTCGGCCCACCACACAAGCGGCCTACCTCGATGCATTGCGCAAGGCCTTGTCGCTTGCGCCCCGACCCAAGCCCGACGTCGAAGAGCTGCCGTTCGCGGGTGGTCTTGTCGGCGTCTCGGGTTATGACGTCGTGCGCTTGTTCGAGCGTCTGCCACAGAACACGACGCCGCAAGCAAACGTCCCGGATGCAGCATTCATGGCGACCGCATCGCTGCTCGTGTTCGATCACCTGACACGAAGGGTCGCACTGTTGCACGACGGGCCCGAGTACGAACGCCAGCGCTTGCGCAGCGAAGTTATCAAACGATTGCGCGGGCCGGTTCCCAAATCCGAGAACTCGATTCAGACCTCGGATGCCATGCCAAGCCTGACCGAGGCCGAGTACGCGGACCGGGTGAAGGCCTGCAAGGAATACATTGCGTCCGGGGACATTTATCAGATCGTCGTGTCGGTGTTGTTCAGGGGCAAGACGAACCTGGCGCCATTCGAGGCGTACCGCGCATTGCGCCTGCTGAATCCTTCGCCGTACATGTTCTTCTTCGATTTCGGTGACGTACAGGTCGTCGGCTCGTCACCTGAGGCGCTGGTGCGACTGCACGGCAAGACCGCATCGCTGCGACCCATCGCCGGCACGCTGCCGCGCGGCGCGACCGTCGACGAGGATCGGGAAAACGAGAAGGCGTTGCTCGCGGATCCGAAGGAGGCTGCCGAACACGTCATGCTTGTTGATCTTGCGCGCAACGATCTCGGCCGCGTAGCGAGCGCCGGTAGCGTGCATGTAGATCCGTATCGCTCGATTGAGCGCTACAGCCATGTCATGCACATCGTCAGCGGCGTTCAGGGTGAGCTCGGTGAGGGCTTCGATCAGTTCGACCTGTTTGCTGCAAGCTTCCCGGCGGGCACGCTGGTCGGTGCGCCGAAGGTCCGGGCGATGGAGATCATCGAAGAAATGGAGCAGGTCGGCCGCGGTCTGTATGCGGGCACGGCCGGCTATTTCGGCATCAACGGTGACATGGATCAGGCGATCACGATTCGGACGCTGGTTTTCTCGGGCGATGAGTACAGTTTTCAGGCCGGTGCCGGTATCGTCGCGGATTCGGTGCCGGCGCGTGAGTACCAGGAGGTGCTCGCGAAGAGCGCGATCCTGCGCAGCGCGCTCGAAATTGCCGGGGAGGGACTGTAATGGCCGTGTCGAAAGAATTCGCACATGTTCACATGCTGCTGATCGACAACTACGATTCGTTCACCTACAACCTCGTACAGGCATTCGCGGCGCAGGGCGCCGATGTCATGGTGTATCGCAACGATACGATTAGCGTTAAGGAAGCTCTGGCTACAAAGCCAACGCATCTCGTGATCTCTCCAGGGCCCGGCCGGCCTGAAGACGCGGGTGTGTCGCTGGACATGATTGCCGCCTTCAAAGACATCGTGCCTTTGCTTGGTGTGTGCCTTGGGCACCAATGCCTCGTACAACACTTCGGCGGCAACATCGTTCGCGCCGAGCGCCTGATGCACGGTAAAACGTCGACAGCAAAACATGACGGCAAAACAATTTTTGCGGGTCTGCCGAAGGACTTCGAAGTGGGTCGTTATCATTCGCTGTGTGCCGAACATGAATCCTTACCCGCCGAACTCGAATTGACGGCGCAAACGGAGCGCGGCGAGATCATGGGCGTACGTCACAAGACGCTGCCACTCGAAGGCGTGCAGTTTCATCCTGAAAGTGTATTAACACCGCGCGGTGACGATTTGCTGGCGAATTTTATGAGAATGACATCGTCATGAAACAAGAATACAGCGCCATGCTCGATCGCCTGCTCGATGGCAACTCACTCAGCGAGGAGGAAGCGCACGGGCTGATGGTGAAGCTGGCCGAGGGCGACATGGCGCCCGCATTGGCCGGTGCGCTGCTCGCAGGTTTGCGCGCAAAGGGCGAAACGGCCGATGAGGTTCGAGGTTTCGCAACCGCCATGCGCAAACTCGCTGTGCATCCCGTCATCCCGGACGGCACACCAACGGTCGACACGGTCGGCACGGGCGGTGACGGGTCGGGTAGCCTGAACCTGTCAACGGGAACCGGATTGCTGGCCGCGGCGAGCGGTGTGCGCGTTGTTAAACACGGCAACCGCTCCATATCGAGCCGCTCGGGCAGCGCGGACATGCTCGAGTGTCTGGGCATGCCGTTACCGCTGCACGAGAAAGAGGCTGTCGCCTGTCTCGAGGCCACGGGTTTTACGTTCTTGTTCGCGCCGGCCTACCATCCGGCGATGAAGGCTGTCGTACCGGTTCGTGGCGCGCTCGCGGTCAGGACTGTGTTCAACATGCTTGGCCCCCTGACCAACCCGGCCGCGCCGCCGTTTCAACTGATCGGCGCCTGGAGTCAGGAAGCAGCAAAACTCATGGCCGAAGCGCTTGCCGGCATGCCGATCGAACGCGCGTTTGTTGTTCACGGAACGCCGGGATGGGATGAGGCAACACCGGTTGGTGAGTTTGTTCTGTATGACGTGCGCGCGGGCGCAGTCGAAGAAAGCATACGCACGCCGGAGGATTATGGCCTTACGCGCTGCACGCCGGAGGATCTTGCGGGGGGTGACGCCGAGAACAATGCGCGTGAATTGCAGCGCGTGTTTAGCGGCGAAGATCAAGGCGCGCACCGGGATGCATTGCTCATGGGTACGTCGCTGGTTCTCGAAGTACAGGGATCGGCACGCGATGCGCAAGAAGGCGTCGAGATTGCTGCCGCTGCACTTGATAGCGGCGATGCGGAGAAGCTTCTCGAACGCCTGCGGAAACATTTTCAAAGCTAATGAGCGATTTCCTGCAACAAATGGCGACACTGAGTAGCGAGCGCGCGGCGATGGTTGGCGCGATTCGACCCGCTGATCTCGACAAAGAATTGCTGCCGTTGCAGCTCGCCGTATTCGATGTCATCGCAGAGATTAAAGATCGTTCACCCGCCGAGGGCGCGCTCACGACAGACGACAGCAATCGGGCACAACAAGCCCGGCGCTATGCAGATGGCGGGGCAGCGGCGATATCCGTGCTGACCGAGCCGAGCTGTTTTTCAGGTGATCTGTCGCACGTAGTCGAGGTCGTTAAGGCCGTCCCGGACACACCGGTCATGCGCAAGGATTTTCTCGTCGAGCCCGTGCAGATCGTTGAGGCGCGGGCTGCCGGCGCGAGCGGTGTCTTGCTGATCGTGACGATGCTGTCCGATGCGAAATTACGTTCAATGCTCGACTGCGCTTACGAGCACAACATGTTCGTGTTGCTGGAATCTTTCGATGAGCAGGACCTTGGCAGAATTACAAAACTAATGACTGCCGCGGATCTGGCTCGCGCAAACGAGAACGCGCTGTTGTTCGGCGTCAATACTCGCAACCTGCGCACGCTGGCCGTGGATCCGGACAGGCTGCAGAAGCTCGCAGCGGTATTGCCGGAAGGCCGCTGCGTTGCGGAAAGCGGCTTGCATACAGCAGACGATGTCGAATGCGTTGCGGGCTGGGGATATTCACTCGCACTGGTCGGCACGGCGTTGATGCGAGCCGAAGATCCTGCGGCACTTATCGTGGCCATGCGCGCGGCCGGCACGACGCTGGTGAGTGTATGAGCCTGCTGATTAAAATCTGCGGGCTGCGTACGGAGGCCGACGTCAATGTCGCGGTTGCGGCAGGCGCCGACGCCGTCGGTTTCGTGTTTGCGAAATCTGTTCGCCGGCTAACGCCGCAGGCAGCGGCTGCGGCGACGGCAAGCATGCGAAGTGATGTTCGCAAGGTTGCTGTCATGCGTCATCCGAGCGATGAAGAGTGGCAGGAAGTCTTGCTGGAGTTTCGACCCGATGTCCTGCAAACCGACATAGAGGACTTTGAGTCTCTGGCTGTGCCGGATACGGTGCAGTGCTTGCCCGTTATTCGCGAAGGAAGCCCGGCACTGGCAGCCGACCTGCCGGACGTGTTTCTCTATGAGGGCGGCAATAGTGGCCAGGGTGAAGCAGTCGATTGGGAAAAAGCGGCCGCAACAGCGTTGCGCGGCAAGCTGATTCTTGCCGGTGGTTTGAACGCGGCTAAGCTTGGCGACGCAATCGCCATTGTGCGTCCATTCGGTGTCGACGTATCCAGCGCCGTCGAATCCGAGCCTGGCGTCAAGAGCGCCGCACTCATTCGAGAATTTATCGATGCAGCGAGAGCTGCGGAGCAAAGTACATGAGTTCACTCATCGCGGCCGATGAAGCGCAGGCGCTTCTCAAAGCAATGATAGCGGGCAACTTGCCGGACGCACGCGGTCGTTTCGGTCCGTTCGGCGGCCGTTACATTCCGGAAACACTCGTGCCCGCGTTCGAGCGCCTGGAGCAAGGTGTTGCCGAGCACTTGCATGCTGAGGATTTCCAGGCCGAATTTCGCAAAGAACTTCGTGAGTGGGTCGGGCGCCCAACGGCGCTGACACATGCGCCGCGGCTGAGTGAGCGCTGGGGTGCTGATGTCTGGCTCAAACGAGAAGACCTGGCGCACACGGGTGCACACAAAATCAATAACGCGATTGGCCAGGCGTTGCTCGCGAAACGACTGGGCGCGAAACGCATTATTGCCGAGACAGGTGCCGGGCAGCACGGCGTCGCGACGGCGGCCGCTTGCGCACGGGTCGGTTTGCCATGCACTGTTTACATGGGCGCTGTGGACATTGTTCGGCAGGCGCCGAACGTTGATCGCATGCGACGGCTTGGCGCCGACGTGGTCGCGGTCGAATCCGGCGATAAAACCCTGCGCGCCGCGATCGATGAGGCGCTGCGCGCGTGGGTGACAGATCCCGAAGGTATTTACTACATTCTTGGTTCGGCCGTGGGCGCGCACCCCTATCCCTACCTCGTGCGTGAATTGCAATCCGTCATTGGCGTGGAGGCCCGTCAGCAAATGCTCGACCAGGCCGGTGGTTTGCCGGATGTGGCGTTTGCCTGCGTCGGCGGCGGATCCAATGCGATTGGTTTGTTCTATCCAATGTTGGCGGACGATGTCGAGTTGATCGGTGTCGAAGCGGGCGGCACGGGCGACGGCCTCGGGCAGAACGCGGCAACGCTGGCAACCGGAACACCCGGCATATTGCAGGGTTCCTACACGATCATCCTGCAGGACGACGATGGACAGGTGCAGGAAACGCACTCGATTTCAGCGGGTCTCGATTATTCCGGTGTGGGACCGGAGCACGCCTTGCTGCAGGCAACAGGTCGCGTGAAATATATTTCCGCCAAAGATGACGAAGCATTGGATGCGTTGCAGGAACTGTGTGCGACCGAAGGCATATTGACCGCACTTGAGACTGCACACGCTTATGCGGCCGCTCGCGACTGGGCGCAGGAAAACCCCGGCAAGCGCATTCTTATCGGTAATTCGGGGCGCGGTGACAAGGACATGCCGATATTGACTCAGCATTCGGTCGAGGCGGGCAAGCATGCAGGCTAGCGAGCGCATAACGGCCGCCATCAGCGCCGCAAATAATGGGGGTCGAACCGCGGTTATTCCGTTTATCACGGCAGGCTACCCGGAACCCGAAGACTTCATCGCCACGTTGCGCGATGTCGCGTCTGCGGGCGATGTTGTCGAGCTCGGTATCCCGTTTTCCGATCCAATGGCAGATGGCATGACCATACAACGCTCTAGTTACATCGCGTTGCAAAAGGGTGTGAGTCTGAAATGGATATTCGATGAGCTGGAGCAGGCTGGCGACATTGGCGCGCCGCTTGTCATGATGTCCTATTTGAATCCATTGCTCGCGTTCGGTTACGAAGCACTCGCCGCGCGCGCGCTTGCAACCGGCGTGTGCGCTTTTATCGTGCCCGACCTGCCGTTCGAGGAAAGTGAGGAATTACGTGCGGCGTTGGAGGCAAAGGGTCTCGGGCTGATTCAGCTTGTCACGCCGGCGACACCCGATGAGCGTATGAAGACCTTGTGTGATGCGTCACGCGGATTCGTTTACGCGGTGACGATCACGGGAATCACCGGTGGCGGAGCGGGCTTGCCAAAAGGTCTTGCTGCTTACCTGGACAAAGTTGTCGCGATATCCAGTTTGCCGGTTTGTGCCGGCTTCGGTATTCGTGGCGCAGAGGACGTCGCAGATGTAGGCAAGCATGCGGCCGGTGTGATCATTGGCTCGGCGCTCGTCGAAGTTATTGAAAATGGCGACAGTGCCTCAGCGTTTCTGAATTCGCTTTTCGCATCATGAAAAAACTTACGTCGGCACCAACCGCGCTTACGATTCATCACTATCGCAACATCCTGATGGCAGAAGGGATCGCAAGCGAGATCCGCAACGAACACTTTGGCGGCATTCTTGGCGACATGCCGTTCACCGAAACCTGGCCGCAATTGTGGGTTGTTAACGACCTGGATTACGATCGCGCGAAACAACTAATCGACGGCACGGCGCAAGACGAGAGCCCCAGGGAAAGCTGGAGTTGCAAGAACTGCGGCGAAGAGAATGAGGGACAATTCGCCGCGTGCTGGAG
This sequence comes from Pseudomonadota bacterium, assembly GCA_022564475.1. Lineage (GTDB taxonomy): Bacteria > Pseudomonadota > Gammaproteobacteria > Steroidobacterales > Woeseiaceae > UBA1847. The sequence continues at coordinate 1,319 of JADFLJ010000024.1, read as the reverse complement.
TTGCGGCCGGGAGCTGTGACGGCCGGGAATTGTGACGGTCGGGAATTGTGACGGTCGGGAATTGTAGGAGGGCCTTCAGGCCCGACGGTCGGGCCTAAAGGCCCTCCTACAAGGCCCTCCTACGATGGCATACCCTGCATCAGCAGGCGTGTGCCGGCGATTTCGTTGCGGAGAACGGCGGCGACTTTGTCAGGTTGCATTGGGCGGCTGATCAGGAAGCCTTGTACGAGATCACAGTTGCAACTCTTGAGAAATTCGAGCTGCGTCATCGTTTCGACGCCCTCGGCAGCAACCTCTATGTCGAGCCCCTGGGCCATTGCTATGGCTGCCCGAATAATTCTCTGGTGACTGTCATTGTTTTCGATATCTGAAATCAAAGATTGATCGAGCACGAAGCTGTCGATAAAGCTGTTGTCGATCGACTCAAACGAAACGTCACGCGTGCCGAAATGATCGAGCGACAAGCGGACACCAAGTTTGCGCAAGCCCCGGAGCGTTTCAAGTTCCGCCGAACGCTGGCGAACGATTTCACCGTCGCCGATTTCAAGTTCGATACAGCCAGGATCGAGCGCCGTATTCGCAAGCGCATTCCCAACAGCCTCTATGAGTCGCTTGTGCAATAACTGCTGTGCCGACAGGTTAATCGCGATCGAGAGATCGGGCATTTCAAACTGGCGTTGCCAGGCCGCCAATTGCCGGCAGGCCGTGGCAATAACCCATTCGCCTGCCGAGTGAATCAGGCCGCTGCTTTCGAGAATTGGCAGAAAACGTGCGGGCGGCAGTAATCCAAATCGCGGATGCTGCCAGCGCAGCAACGCTTCGAGCCCAATCAGGCGACCCGTCGAAAGATCGATACGCGGCTGGTAATGCAAAATGAATTCGTTTCGAACCAGTGCGTGACGCAAACCAACCTCAAGCTCTTCGCGATGCGCGAGCTTGGTATTGAGTGCCTCTGAGTAATACTGGAATCGGCCACCACCACGCTTCTTGGCCTCGTACATGGCAACATCTGCGGCCTTGATGAGGCGCTCGGAGTCCGTACCCGAATCCGGGCACAGCGCGATGCCAATACTGGGCGTTGCATAAACTTCGCTGCGGCCAACCTCGTATTTCTCGGACAGGACCAACAGCAGTTTCTGTGCGGCAGCGGCAGCATTGCTCATTTCGCCAAAGTCTTCGAGACAGACAACAAATTCGTCCCCACCCCAGCGGCCGGAAAAATCACCAATGCGCAGGTTGTTTTTCAAACGATTCGCGACTTCGACCAGCACGGCGTCACCGATATCGTGGCCGAGTGTGTCGTTAACCGATTTGAAACG
>JADFLJ010000181.1 GCA_022564475.1 Pseudomonadota bacterium | reverse complement strand
AACAAGCAGCAAGAAGCGACAACACTGGCGAGTTTTTCAGCGTCGGCTCGCCGTTGCATGCGGTTCGTGCAGGCTATATTCGCCGCCGCGCCGATGATCTCCTGTATGAAGCCGTGGTCGCGGGTCGCTTCTCTCATGTAATAGCGCCTTACCGCAGCGGTAAGTCGAGCCTGATCGCAGCAACGTCAGTGCGTTTGGAAAACAACGGTTTTCATGTCGCGGTGCTGGACCTGGAGCAAATCAGTGATCGTGATGCCGGAGTAGATGCGGGCCGCTGGTACTACAGCGTGGCCTATCGATTACTGCGACAACTGCGGATTCGTTTTGAGTTGCAGTCCTGGTGGCAGGACAAATCCATATTAAGCAACCGCCAGCGCTTGCAGGAGTTTTACTCCGAGGTTATCTTGCGCAACTTGCAGCAGCGCGTCGTGATCTTTATCGACGAGATACAGTGTATCGAAGTCCTGCCATTCGCGGACCAGCTTCTGGCCAGTGTACGTGGCGCACACAATGCGCGCACGACGGATCCGGAGTTTGCACGTCTTACCTTTGTTCTGCTCGGCGAATGCGATCCACTGAGCCTTATCGAAGAGCCCGAGCTCTCGCCGTTCAAAATAACGCAGGCGATCCCGTTGGGTGATTTCTCACGCTCGGACCTGAGTCTTTTTGCCACTGAACTAAACCTCAGCGCCGAGGATGCGGAGCTGGCGCTCGATCGTGTCTTCTATTGGACGCGAGGGCAGCCCTATTTGTCGCAAAAACTTGCGCGAGCGATCGCACGCGAAAACCTGGGCGATGATATTGCGGCACAAGTCGATCGCATCGTCATGCAGCAACTTGCGGGCCGCGCAGCACTGCATAGCGAACCGCACATGAGTCACATTCATCGGCAGATCGTGAATGACGACAAGAAAAGCGAGGCCTTGCTGACCTTGTACGGGCGTATTCGCAAAGGCATCCATGTGCCTGCGGATCTTGGTTCGGGGCTGCAGCGTCGTCTCATGGCGGTCGGCCTGCTGGAAGTTGATGAGTCCGGCGATCTCAAGATTCGTAATCGTATATACGAAAATGTCTTCACAGCGCGTTGGGCCAACGAAAACCTGCCGATACATTGGCGAGTACCCATTATCGCGGTCGGCGTCGTGCTGCTGATTACGGCAATTCCATTGCTGTATACGCAATGGTTGCCAAGGGCCTATCAGAATGTACTGACGACCATGGAGACTGAACTCGTTGTTGCTGAGACGGCCTGGCTGAACCTGCGATCGTTTCCAGGACACGCTGACGTCGCCGACAGCCTGTATCGAAGCTTTCTACGCGGCCGCGCAGCAATATCGGTGTTCACTGAGGATATATTGGCAATTGCGGCGACTGCCGCTGATCTTCCCGACGCCGGCAATATGCCACAGCAATTCGTGGCGGAATTCTGGGATCGGCGTGCCCGCCTGGCGATGCGCGAAGAGCGTCGCGACGATGCTTTGCTCGCGTCGCTGGAGGCGCTTGTGCTGTCGACGCCGCAGCGGCGCAATCGCAGTGCTTCTCTAGTAGCCGATGATTACCCGTTGCTGTTGGCGAGTTTGCCTTTCGAGCAGCAGAGCAACGTGGTGTTCAATCCGGGCAGTCTCTTGCTGACATCGACCAACGGAGCAAATGTCTCGCAATGGGCCCTGGGCCCGCAAGGTCTCTCGAGAATCGAAGATTGGGTCATCACGGCGCTTGAGGTCACACCCCTGGTTCGTCGCGTCATTGTCGATCGCGACGAAACGCTTAATCGAATAGGCCTGACCCTGAACATCAGCCATCCGCGTCTTTCCGACTTACGCATCAAAGTGATTGCGCCCTCAGGTCGCGCCGTTGAGATCGACCTGAATCGTGAACGCGCGTCGAGCAACGAAGATATTCGCGTGTCGTCGGCACAGCTCAATGGCTTGCGCGGCGAATCGCTTACCGGGACCTGGAGTCTCAGTTTGCGCGACGAGGCGATCGGTGTAGCCGGACATTTGGTCGGCTGGAACCTGACGCTGAATTCGCAAGGACTGATTGAGGATTTTCAACGCGGGCTCAGCATTCCGGATCCAACAGAACGTGAGACCGAACAGTTGTGGATCAGCGCAGACGGTCGATACGCTGTTGCGCGCGCGACGCGAAGTGATAGCGCCCGTCTTTGGGACCTGGCTTTCGCAAAACCCATATCGACCATGGCCGTAAACGAGAGCGAACGCGTTATCGGTCTTGACGACGGCGCCAGGCGGCTTCTTACAGCGACGCTGGATACCGTGAACCTCTGGAACACAGTGACTGGCAAGCGCGGTGAAACATTAGCGATTGGTCCCGCGAGCGCGACCTCGTTATTAACAGCGGATGGTCGACACCTGGTTGTGCAGCATCGCGGTGACATCGAAACACGGCTGGAACTTTGGGATATCGACGTCGCGGAGAAAGACAGCGAATTGCTGGTCGCCGGCGCGCCGGCGCTTGTCGCGCTGAGCGCGAGTGGCCAATACATCGCGATTGCTGACTACGATCGTGCGATCCGCGTGTGGGATTTTCTAAGTGGCGAGATGCTGGCGCAAATCGATTTGCCGATGCAGCCGAGTGCGATCGAGCTGAGTGCCGGAGGAGACATGCTCGGCACCGTATTCGAGTCGGCTGGCATTTCCTTATGGTCGGTCGAGGAGCCTTCATCACCGTTGCTCGAAGAGTACGGTGACGGGCACTGGCAACTCAGCTTCTCGGCATCCGGTGCGCGTTTTGTCGCCGGCCGGCCGCGTAGCGGATTCCAGTTGTACGATTCAGCGAGTGGTCAACTGCTGGGTCCGCCCGTCGGCGTCAGCGCATCTCAATCAGTGGGCGACATGCTCGCGTTTAGTCGCGACGAGGACGTATTAATAACGGGTGGGCCGGGTACCGCGGTTCGATTTTGGCAGATCCCTGCGCCGGGTTCGTCGTCTGTCGTCGAGAGTGACGGCCATTCAATCTGGGCGTCGTCCGGCGACGCCGTCGTCGTCGCCTTACCGGACGCGACGGCCTATGCGATCGGGGACCGCAGCGGTCACGTGCATATTCTCGATATCACGGCCGGCCACGAGGCGATTGCCGAGGCGAGCAAGGATGTCAGCTTCCTGGGGCATAACGACCCGGTGCGGCGACTGGCCGTCAGCCCGGATGGGTTGAGTGTGGTTAGTGTCGCCGCCGACAATTCACTCAGGGTTTGGGCGACAGTGGATGGCTTGCCGCGGACATTTATAGCCAATCTGCCCGGATCGCTTGTGGATCATGTGCTGTTCTCTCCGGACGGCAGTTTGATTGGCGTACTCAACGGCAACTGGGTCGGCATCGTGGATGCAGAGACAGGCGACTTGCTTATTGAGAAGGAATTGGGTGAGACACACTCGAGCATCGCATTTGGACCCGACAATGAGCTCTTTATTGGCAGCGAAAGTGGTGTCCTCAGCGCCATCAGTCGGGATGCGGCCGGAGATTGGAGCTTGCAGCGCCGCTGGCAGGGCCACTCGGCGATTCGGTGGCTTGCGGCGTCGCCACGCGGGCGTTACCTGGTTCTCGTGGATCAAGCGAATATTGCGCAATTGTTCAACCTGACCGAAGGACAAACAGGAGTTGAAGAATTGCAGTTGCCGGCGCCGGTTGAAGAGATCGCATTTAGTCCTGCCGGGTCACGAGTTCTGTTTCGAACGTCACGCTGGATCCATCGAGCAGGCTCATCGACTAAGGGCTTGATCTGGCTGGACAGCCTGTTTGCGCCGAAAGCTTTAACAGGGGCGCGCATGGTTTTCGGACGCGCGGCTAGCGCCGGAGCCATTGCTAACGCTGCCGGCAGCCATCTTTACCTGCCCGTCGTCAGGGATGGCAGTGTGCATCTGGCCCATTTGCGATTCGATGACAGCGAGGGTGGCGGTCTCTTTGGTAACCGTGAATCCTTGCTTGCAGAGTGGCGCGCTCGACTATCTGTCGCGGCGGACGACATTGATTAGATGCCTAACGCTGGTCGCCTCGCAAGCTACGAACAAGCAGTTCGAGTTTTGCGGCACTGACCTCGGAAGCGGGGATCGCTGCGCCAATCGTGACCGGTACTTTCGCGAACAATCGCCCAGGGATTTTACGAATTCCGCCACGCTGATTACGACTAAACCAGCTTCCCCATAAGCGTCCAAGCGCGACGGGTATTACCGGCACAGCGCGGCGTTCAATGATTTTCTCAATCCCCGGCCGAAATTTCTGGACCTCGCCGTCCCCGGTAATCCCGCCCTCCGGGAAAATGCAAACAAGATTACCGTCCGCAAGTTCTGCATCTATCGTCGCAAACGCGTCATTCATTAATTGCTCATCTTCATGTGCCGCCGCGATCGGGATTGCTTTGGCGGTGCGAAAGAAGATGTTCAGAAGCGGTATGTCGAATATCTTGTAATACATCACGAAACGCATTGGTCGGCGTATCGAGCCACCGAGAATAATGGGGTCCATATAGCTGACGTGATTACAGACAATAACGGCGGGTCCCTCATCGGGGATGTTTTGTGATCCGACAGGCCGTATGCGGTAGAACACGCTGATAATTATCCAGGCGAGGAAGCGCATGAGGAATTCGGGGAGCAACGTATAAATGTAGATGGCGACGACTGCATTGAGCGCCGCAATAACCAGGAATAATTCGGGCACGGAAAGTCCTGCGCTGAGCAGGGCGATGGAAAGCAGTGACGCGGCGACCATAAATATTGCGTTGATAATATTGTTGGCGGCGATGATTCGGGACAGGTGTGGGCGCCTG
>JADFLJ010000180.1 GCA_022564475.1 Pseudomonadota bacterium | reverse complement strand
CATCCATGGGTTACTCGACAATCTACGTCGAGCGAGAAAAAAACCTGACGGCCTCGTAGCAAGATCCGTGTAGGTCTTGGACCGAATCTCGCCAAAGGCGTTAAAGATCGATTTTTTTCAGGGAAAGATCCATGCGGGAAGGCGATTGCTGACGCAGATGAGAAACAAGCGGCTCGAGATACTCTCCCGTAAAGGAGCCGTTCGTTGCGGCGATATCCTCGGGCGTGCCGGTTGCGATAATCATACCGCCGCCGTCACCGCCCTCAGGGCCAAGATCGATCACCCAGTCCGCAGTCTTGATGACATCCAGGTTGTGCTCGATGACGACGACCGTATTGCCGCGGTCACGCAAGCGATGCAACACGCCCAGTAGTTGTTCAATGTCATGAAAGTGCAAACCGGTGGTTGGTTCGTCCAGGATGTAAAGCGTGCTGCCCGTATCGCGCTTGGATAATTCCTTCGCCAGTTTGATACGTTGTGCTTCACCGCCCGACAAGGTCGTGGCGTTTTGTCCCAGGCGAATGTAGGACAAACCAACATCCGTAAGTGTCTGCAGTTTCCTCGCGATGATGGGAACGTTGCGGAAATAATCGAGTGCATCTTCAACGGTCATCTCGAGTACTTCAGTAATGTTCTTGCCTTTGAATCGAATCTCCAGCGTTTCCCGGTTGTAACGTTTGCCACGGCACAAGTCGCAGGGCACGTAGACATCCGGGAGGAAGTGCATCTCCACTTTGATGACGCCGTCACCCTGACAGGCTTCGCAACGACCACCCTTTACATTGAAGCTGAAACGCCCCGGCATGTAGCCGCGCGCACGCGCTTCCTGTGTGCCGGCGAACAGTTCGCGAATCGGCGTGAACAGGCCACTGTAAGTGGCGGGATTGGATCGCGGTGTGCGGCCAATCGGGCTTTGGCTGATATCAATCACGCGGTCGATCTGCTCAAGACCCAAAATATCCTTGTGCGGCAACGGGTTACGATTGCTTCGATTGAGCTCATCAGCGACTGCCTTGTACAAGGTGTCGTTTACCAGCGTTGATTTTCCGGAGCCCGACACGCCCGTCACGCAGGTCATGAGACCGATAGGAATCGATACGTCAACGTTTTTGAGATTGTTGCCTGTCGCACCGATAATTTTGATCTGCCGATTCGGGTCTGGTTCGGTGCGTTTTTCGGGTATTGCAATGCTGCGTTTTCCCGACAGGTATTGGCCCGTCAGAGACTGCGGATTTTTCTTAATTTCTTCGGGTGTGCCTGAGGCAACGATCCGGCCACCGTGAACGCCGGCGCCTGGCCCGAGATCGACAACATGGTCAGCGGCGAGTATCGCTTCTTCGTCGTGTTCGACAACGATTACCGTGTTGCCGATATCGCGCAGGTGGAGCAGCGTCTTTAGAAGTCGTTGATTGTCACGTTGGTGCAGCCCGATCGACGGCTCGTCGAGAATATACATGACGCCAACCAGGCCAGAGCCGATCTGACTTGCGAGTCGAATACGCTGAGCCTCACCTCCCGACAAGGTCTCGGCGCTGCGATCAAGTGACAAATAGTCCAGGCCAACATCGCAAAGAAATCCCAGTCGGTTGCCGATTTCCTTAACGATCTTGTCTGCGACTGTTCCGCGCCAGCCATCAATCGACATGTGTTCAAAAAATTCTCGCGCATTGCCGACCGACAAACTGCTTATCTCGGGGAGCGAACGGTCCGTTATGAAAACGTGCCGCGCCGCCTCGTTCAAACGCGTGCCGTCACAGTCGGGGCAGGACTGGCTGTTCAGGAATTTGGAAAGCTCTTCGCGAACTGCACCCGACTCGGTTTCGCGATAGCGGCGATCGAGATTCGGAATGACACCCTCAAAGCGGTGCAGTTTACGAATTTCCAGGCCACGGGAATTCGCGTAATGAAATTCGACTTTTTCGCTGCCACTGCCGTAGAGCACAACGTCGCGCAGTTTCTTGCTGAGCTCGTTGAACGGCGTCTCTATGTCAAATTTAAAATGCGTCGCGAGGCTCTGGATCATCTGGTAGTAGTAGGTTGTCTTTCGATCCCAGCCGCGAATCGCACCGCCTGCGAGTGACAAAGAGGTGTTGACGACGACACGCTCCGGGTCAAAAAACTGTTTTACACCCAGGCCGTCACAGGTAGGACAGGCGCCTGACGGACTGTTGAACGAGAACAGACGTGGCTCAAGTTCGATCAGGCTGTAGCCACAAATATTGCATGCGAAACGGTCCGAGAAAATGAGTTCCTCGGCGTCCTTGTCATCCATCCAGGCGATGCGCGCCGTGCCGTCTGCAAGACGCAGAGCGGTCTCGAAGGACTCCGCGAGTCGTTGCCGGACGTCGGGTTTTACCTTGAATCGATCGACGATTGCGTCGATGTGGTGTTTCTTGCGCAGGTCCAGCGTCGGTGGCTGGTCAAGTTCGTAGACCTCGCCATTGATGCGCGCGCGGATGAAGCCCTGCGCCATCAGGTCGGCCATAAGTTGCACGTGTTGGCCTTTGCGGTTGTCAACAACGGGAGCCAGCAACATCAGTTTCGTGCCTTCCGGCAGCGCGAGCACCTGATCCACCATCTGGCTGACGGTTTGTGCCTCCAGCGTTGTGTCGTGTTCCGGGCAGCGCGGAATTCCGGCGCGCGCGAACAGCAGCCGCAAATAGTCGTAGATCTCGGTGACGGTACCAACCGTCGAGCGCGGATTATGCGAAGTCGATTTTTGTTCTATAGAGATCGCCGGCGAAAGGCCATCGATGTAGTCGACGTCGGGTTTCTCCATGATCGACAGAAACTGTCGCGCATACGCGGACAGGGATTCGACGTAGCGACGCTGGCCCTCCGCGTAAATCGTGTCGAACGCGAGCGACGATTTGCCGGAGCCGGACAGACCCGTAAACACGATCAACTTTTCCCGCGGCAGACTCAGGCTCAGATTACAAAGATTGTGTGTTCTTGCACCACCAATATTGATGCATTTTTCAACGGACTTCATAAACGACTCGGGAATGGCGACCAACCTGCTAATATACGCCGCCCTCCAAGTCCGGCGCAAAGACCGTCAGCGAGCTTTCCTAGAACCCATGTCCGATCAATCACCTGTGTCCGCCAAGCTGACGATTTCGCCGATGCTCGGCGTCGAAAAGCGCGCGATCAGCGTTATCGCGGTGATCGCCATGCTGCGCATGCTTGGCCTGTTCGCATTGCTGCCGGTTTTGTCGCTCTACGCTGCAGGGCTCGAAGGCGCGACGCCGATGCTCATCGGCCTTGCGGTCGGGGCCTATGGACTCACGCAAGCCGGCTTGCAGATTCCGCTTGGTGCTCTGTCCGACAGGGTAGGACGCGTGCCCGTGATCGTCGCGGGTTTGGCAGTGTTTGCACTGGGTAGCCTGGTCGCGATGTACAGCGACACGATCCACGGCGTCATCGCCGGACGCTTGCTGCAGGGGGCCGGCGCTATTTCCGCAACCTTAACGGCGCTGATCGCTGACGCGACACGTGCCGAAGTTCGTACTCGTTCGATGGCGTTCGTGGGAATCGGCATCGGCGCATCTTTTCTGCTTGCCATGGTTCTTGGGCCACTGCTGGCTGCGAGTTTTGGTGTGCGGGCGTTGTTCGGGCTCGGTGTGCTGGTCGCGATTGTCGCGGCGTTGCTGCTAATGCTGTTGCCGAAAGGCATCGAAAAGCCGAAGAGGCGTGCGGGGCGATGGGATTTTCGCCTGGCCTTAGGGGCTGATTTATTGCGCCTGGATTTTTACATTTTCACGCTGCATGCGATTTTGGCGGCAAGTTTCGTGGCGTTGCCATTCCTCCTGAGCAATTCGCTCGAGCTGCCAGTCACGTCGCACTGGAAGCTGTATATCGGAGCGTTGCTGGTGTCGCTTATCGGCACTATTCCACTGATTGTTCGCGATGAACGCCAGGGCAAGGGTGGCACGATCGGGGCAGCAGTGGTGCTCATCCTGATCGGAGAGATGCTGTTGGCGTTCGCAGCATTATCGCCTGCAAGTGTATTTTTGGCCTTGGCGTTGTTTTTCGCGGGCTTCAATTTTCTCGAGGCGGGCCTGCCCGCCCGTCTTTCCCTACTCGCAAGCGAGGAATCACGCGGGGCTTCTCTCGGCGTTTTTTCCAGTTTCCAGTTTCTGGGCGCTTTCGTTGGCGGCCTGATTGGCGGTCTGTTTCTAAAGGTAAGCGATCCGGGCGACGTTTTCCTCGTATGCGTGCTGCTGGCCTCAATTTGGCTGATCTTGCAGGGAGTAACCGCTTTTTTATCGATTACGAGGCGAAATTAGCAATAATTCGGGCTGGTATTTGCGCTGGCAGCCACTACAATAGTCCCCCCTCGGAAGCGGCCGGATCAGCCTTCTGAGCCAGCAAAAAATTCATTTAGCCAGAACACAGGGGACCGGATATGGCCCGCGGAGTTAATAAAGTCATCCTCGTTGGAAATCTCGGGAGTGATCCCGAAACTCGATACATGCCCTCGGGCGATGCCGTGACGAATATCAGTATCGCGACGACCGAGTCATGGAAAGACAAGCAAACGGGCGAACAGAAAGAAAAAACCGAATGGCACCGGGTTGTGATGTTCCGGCGTCTGGGTGAGATCGCTGCCGAATACCTTCGCAAGGGCTCTCAGGTTTACATAGAAGGCAAGTTGCGAACCAACAAATGGAAGGATCGCGATGGTAACGATCGCTACACGACCGAAATTATCGCGGATGAAATGCAAATGCTCGGTGGGCGCGGCGGTGCTGGTGGTGGCGATGACAGCTCGGGAGGCGGTTCGA
>JADFLJ010000179.1 GCA_022564475.1 Pseudomonadota bacterium | reverse complement strand
GTTTGTTTTCTATGTGGCGTGCCGGTTACTGGGGCAATGGCATTGATTTATGGGACGCGTTTAGTGCACTTAGCTACGGCTTGCCGGGTCTAGCTGGCCTCGGCCTGGAAAGGGAAGTACGTCGATCGTCAAAATGGAACAATCACAACTATAAAGAAGATTTTCACTTCCCGGACGGCAATGCGTCGATCGCTCGCATGCTGGTACGTCGGTTGATCCCCGGCGTCGCGCCCGGCAATTCGATGCACGACATTGTGGCGGCGAAATTCAACTACAACGAATTGGATCAGCCCGATTCGCCCGTTCGTCTGAGACTAAATGCAACAGCAGTGCACGTACGTCACATCGGTGATCCGAGTTCGGCAAAGCACGTAGAAATGACCTATGTGCAGGACGGACAAGCCAGGCGCGTCAGGGCACGCAACTGTGTATTCGCTTGTTACCTGTCGATCATCCCGCACCTCTGTCCGGAGCTGCCTACAGCGCAAAAAGACGCACTTGCCAGGACCATTAGAATGCCACTCGTGTCCGTCAATGTGCTGGTCAGCAACTGGACAGCATTTGAGAAACTCAGAATTTACGCGGCATACTGCCCTGGCAGTTACTTTAGTGATGTGCGACTGACATATCCGCTTCGTTTCGCGGATTACGAATCCGCACGATCGACCGACGAACCCATGACGGTCCACATGTACCGCATTCCTTTGCCCGGCAAGTTACCGCCGGGCGAGCAGTTCCGTGCGGGTCGATACGAATTACTCGGCACATCGTTCGAGCAATATGAGCGACACATACGCGAGCAGCTCGGAGCCATGCTTGAGCATGGTGGATTCGACCCCGCGCACGACATCAAGGCGATAACGATCAATCGTTGGCCTCACGGTTATGCGACCGGGTACGACATCGAAAATGATACATCGCCCAAGTTTTCGTCCCCGCTTCCTGAAGACGACAAGATTTCGTTCATAGGCCGACAAAAATTTGGCCGCATTACGATCGCCAATTCGGACGCCGCACCCAGCGCCATGACGGAAGCGGCGATCGAACAGGGATATCGCGCAACCCAGGAAATACTGGGCGAATAGTCAGCACAGAATTTGCATTACTTACGCCAGGGAGAGAGTTATGGTTCGCATTCAATTTATTCTGTTAGTTCTTATTGGCCTCACTGCCAGTGCCAGTCAGCACAGCGACAGGCCACCGAATCCGTGCCATATGTACTATCCAAATATTCCAGGCGAAGTACTGTTGGAGAATGACAAGCTGGTCGTTCAGCGATTCATCATCGAACCAGGACAGTGGGAAGGCATTCACCGGCATCCAGCGGACCAACTGTACATTCATATCAAGGGCGGCGAATGGACCGTAAAATACGGAGACGACGCAGAAACATCTTTGTCTGCGACGGGCGAAATCGGCTGGATTGACACCCCGACTGAAATGAGCGCAATGCATGAATCGGGAAATACAGGCGACGAGCCGATTGATCTCATCTGGGTGAGTTTGAAACCGGGTTGTATGGCGGATCCTGAGACGAGTTGATACAACAACGAGTCGCAAGCCAGGATTGGCCTGATACTCGGTCCGCCTGCCGCGCTCAACTACCTAGATATTTCCGCCAAAGCTCGGCACGAAATTTCAAAGGATCCAGCAGAACGTCTTGACGCGCCCCTTTTACTTCCTCGGCCGTCAAGGGTACGAAGTCGTCAGCCAGGGTTGCCGAACTAAATTCGGTAAGAACCCAATTGATGACTGCTGCTAAGCCGGCGTCATCCAACAACGCCTGAGACGAACCCGGTACACGCACGAGGTAGCCGCGTCCTTGCTCCACGGTGACAATTCGACCCAGATCCTCTCGCAGCGAAGGCACGCTGCGCGGCGTTCCGGAACCGTCCGACAGGTGGCAGCCACTGCAATGCAAGAGATAGTCAGATCGCGTATCTGCGTGGGCCGGCACGGCAAATGCCAACAGGATTGCCAGATACAAGTAGCGGGCATTCTTCAGTTTGCTTCTCCAACAACCAGCGCCATCGTGCAGTGATACGATCGATCTTCTGCGCCAAAGCACCACGTGATGCTGCCGTGCCTGCTCGGGAAATACAGGGGTTTTTCGCGTTCCGTGCGGTGGCAGCTGCAGCGGCTACACATCGCTTTGCCGCAGCAATCGTTGTAAGCAATCATGTAATCTTTGTCATCGACCGGATTGTGGCAGGTACCAACCCAGTGAATGGTTGCGGGCTCACTGCCCGGTGGACAGCTTCTCTCGGAGCCACCGCAACAGCTGCAAAGCGTGCCGCTAATGGCGCAATACCGCCAATAGTCACAACTCTTCGGATCACCCAACTCATCGGGCACGTCGGCACTGAATGCACGCAGGACCGGCAACAACGGCAACGCACTCATGCCAACGATGCCTGTGCCGAGTCGGCCCAGGAAACTGCGCCTTGACGTTCGCCTGGCCAGATGCCGGCTACCCTCGCCCGTTATTCGGTCGAACCAGGCGTTGATCCTCTGCAGCAGTCCCGCGGATTTCACGACGCTTTCTCCTGTATCGATTGATCAAATTCGGACCGGCGCTGTTCGACGTAGTCCTGCAAAGAGGCAACGCCTGAATCCATCGACTCAAGCAGGCTCTCAAGATGTTCACGAGTGTTGACCAGCCCTTTGCTTTTCAATGCACCGTCGCCACCGATCAACACAGCGAATGGCAGCTTACTGACCACATACGCCAGTCCAAGCTCTTGCGAAACAATGTAAGGATAGTCTTCGATACCCAAGTCCCTTACATAGGCGGCATGCTGGTCGATCTTGTCGCCATCACTGGCGAACACAAGCCGCATACGCTTGCTTTCGTGCGCCGCAAGAGACCGAGCAGTCGGTACGAGCGACTTACACACTGGACAAGTCGGAGAGATAAAAAGAATCAGAGTCGCAAATCCGTCTGCATCTGCGCCACCAATGGTAACCGCATGATCGCTCAGGTCACGCAGCGGCATCACTTCGGTCATTTCGCCCACTTTCGGACCGCTCGTCGGCATTAATGCGCCTGCCGGCGCGACTCTTTCGTGCAGCACGCCAACCTGACGGGCAAGCGCGAACACAAGTAAGGACAAAACAATGACTAATGCCCAGAGAACGACGTACGAGACCATCAGTGGCCCATCCATGTTACATGCTCCTCCATGTCTTGATGGCTGCCCGGTTTTTGATCAGCTGCCCCGAACCCGCATAGAGCAATATTGCAGTCAGCAAAGTCGCGAGAACGACGACATAGTCCACTGCGCCGAGCTCACGCGGAGACACCGGGATCAGCGTTATCCCAGCGAGGCCAATCAGCAGTAAATTACGAGCGACCAAACCGGACGACAGAGGCTGTTCCGTGTCTGCGGCGGCACCGAACCCTCAGCCACAGTCGATGAAAATTCGTCCCCGAACAAGATTGATACCTAGCGCAAGTGCGTAAGTTGCCAGCAGTGCCGCACTCACCATCGCTGTTGTCCGAGGCTGCAGTCCAGAGATCCAGCCCACGCCCAGCAGCAGTTCGATGACGGGAATCAACATCGCCAAGGTCCGGTTCATAAATGTGGGCAGCAGTCGATACTCGCTCAGAATTGCCTCGAATCGATCAACACCTGACAGCTTGTGCCATGCCGCCCCTATGAACAACACGGCAAATCCAAGTGCAATCGCTTTTGTTAGCAGTGGGTCGATCATTCTTTTAAAATCCCTGCAACAACTAGGACCAAGGACCGGGTTCGTCAATCGTTCTCTCGAATCGCTGCAGCAATGCGTCGTAGATCTGCAATTCCCCATCATCGGTCATTGCAATTAATTTGGGTCGCTCGCCTTGCAGCACAAGGATGTCACTCCAGGGTTTGTCCAACGCCCAACGCATGACTCGTTTGTGTTTATCCGTGTCGAAGATCCACAACTCGCTGCCCGATTCATGATGCGTGTCTACTTTGCCCTGATGCATGAGGATAAAAGCCAGATTGCTGCTGCGATGAACGGCTATCGGACCAGTGCCTCCGGGCCGCCACAACTCTTTACGCTCCTCATCGCTCGCCAGTGACCAGGGTTTGCTAACAGTAATCGTTGTGTCGACGGCAGAGACGTCGTATGCCAAACCGGCATGTGACACAAGTAGCCACCCATCGCGCGTACGTGCAGTGCGGTCAAAAACAGCGTCGTCTTCGACACTGAAAAAACGCTCACTTCGGACGCGCTTCGATTCGCTACCGTCATCGGCCAACCGAATCAACTGAACCGATCCGTCACCGCAAACCATCAGGAACGATGCGTCGTTTACCGGCATGATCATGGCGCAGCCTGGCGTCGATATTTCGGCCGCAAAATGCCGGTTTTCAACATCGATGACACTAATGGACTGCGCGGGCGTAAAATTGTAGATCGTCACATATTTGCCATTGCCCATCAGTCCGATATTTGTATCTCCGGTAATCTCCGCGATCTTGTCAGGTACGTCGATCTCCGCGATAGGTGACAGCGTCGCGATGTCGTAAACGGTAAGAACATCCTCGCGCTTACCGCGGTACAGTCGAGACAGGTAAGTTTCCGCCGCGTAAACTTCGCCGCGGCTTCGATTGACGGCTATTGCCGGTGTGTAATTCGTCAGGGACAACAGCCCGAGCATATTCCCACTGGCGCTATCAACAGATACGCACCTGCCCGGGTTCGGTTGATAAACCAGTCATCCGTTGGCTGACCGAGTGTTTCGACGCTGGCCGTTTCCGGGGTGATGTCGGAATACGATGCCGCCGCCGCGAG
>JADFLJ010000178.1 GCA_022564475.1 Pseudomonadota bacterium | reverse complement strand
TCTGTTGGCTATTTGATCAACATGGGCGAGATCGAATCCATAGCCGGCAATTTCGATACCTCTATAAAATTCTTCGAACAGGCGATCGAAAGAATACCCGGCAAGGAATATGATCTCGAGGCCACAAATCGCGGCCCCTGGATTTCTGCTGCGCGCCAGACCCATGTAACTTTGGCACTGCTACATGCGTACCGTGAAACCGGAAACGACGTACGGGCGAATCTCATTGCTGAAGTATTTGAGCAAGATCTGGACAAGCAGCGACAGTTTTTTCGCTCCGTGGGCGTGAAGGCCGAACACTTGTTCTTGTATGCTGAAGCGCAGTTTCATGCCATTGAGGGACGCAAGTCAGAGGCACTCGCCACACTTCGTGACTGGCGGGAAAATGACGCAGCGATATTTAATTACCTGAAAACCGACCCGTTTCTGCAGAACCTGCGCCACGAATCAAAGTTCCAGGTCATCGTCGCCGAAATTGAATCAGAACTGGCTGACGTCAGGGCACAGTACTATGCGTCCAATTCGGCACCCATAGAATAACGTCACCTGACTACACGTCCGATTTTCGCAGGCCTCTGCGGGCCAGCACCAGGTACAGTGCCGCGGAAATTCCCGACGCGCCGAACAGCATCGTCATGACGACGATTTGATATTTCGCCGCAACCAGCGGTGAGACTCCCGACAAGATCTGACCGGTCATCATCCCGGGCAGAGCCACAATCCCGACCGCAAACATCGAATTGGTGATCGGTATCATCGCCGCCTGAAACGCGATTTGCCGAGACTCCAGATACGGCGTTCCCCTGTCATATTCGGACTGCAGCCTCTCGCCGGCAAGACTGACGGTATTCATTGCGCCGGAAAAAATCATCCCCGCCAGCGGCACGACGTAGCGTGGACTAAACCACGGCTCAACGCCGATGACGACCTGGCTAACCAGTGCGAGTGTCAGAATACCGGCGATCGATATCGCGGCGAGTGAATTGAGGTACATCTGCGGCTGCTTGTTATGCAGCGGCCGAATCGCAATCCAGCTTGCGACGGCAAGCATCAGCGCCAGCACGGCTATGATGAATAGCGGCCGGTCGGAATCGAAAATATAGACCAGCACATAACCAATGAGCAGCAACTGAATCAGCATGCGAAGCGTGGCATAGATCGCAGTCGGCGCGCCAACGGACCAGCGAACCATGATGGCGATAACGATGGCAACCGGCAGCACGGCGATGGCTAGTCCCTGCAAACTAATCTCTGTTAATGCTGTGTCCATCTGGACTCCCGATATGCATCTGGCACAGCTTGGTCGCCAGGCTGCAGATCACGATCAGCTGGTGGCGGCCGCATTTCCTGCGCGCTACTATGGACAATCCTACCTGACGTAGTTGGCAGCATGTCACTGTTTGCGGAACTCAAACGGCGCAACGTCTTTCGTGCGGGCGCTGCCTATCTCGCATTTTCCTGGCTGCTCATCCAGATCGTCGAGACCTTGCTGCCGCTGTTCGGTATAAGCGATGATGCTGCGCGGACTGTGGTTGTGGTCCTGGCAATCGGATTTATTCCGGTGATGGTCGTTGCCTGGACTTTCGAGCTGACCGCCGACGGCTTTCGACGTGAAGCTGTTGTCGATCACGACTCTGCCAGCAGCCGGCAATCAACGCGCCGGCTCGACAGAGTTGTCATCGTCCTGCTCGGTCTGGCCGTCGTCTATTTCGCCGTCGACAAGTTCATATTTGATCCGGCTCGCGATACAGAAATTGCCGAGCAGGCTGCCGAACAGGCGCGTGGTGAAGCACTTGTTCAGTCCTACGGCGAACATTCGATCGCGGTCCTGCCGTTCGAGGATTTGTCGCCAGGAAATGATCAGGAATATTTCTCAGACGGCATCGCCGAAGAAATCATCAATCTTCTGTCGCGCATACATAATTTGCGCGTAATCGCACGATCTTCCGCATTTTCATTCAAGGGGCAAAACCTCGCGGCCAGCGTAATCGCAGCGGAGCTCAATGTGCGTTACATCATGGAAGGCTCTGTACGGTGGGCGGGCGACAAGCTGCGCGTAACGACAACAATGATTGATGCGCGCACAGACACGCAACTCTGGTCCGAAAACTATGACCGGGAATTCGACGACATTTTTGCGATTCAGGATGAAATTGCCAGTGAGGTCGTCGATCGTCTGGAATTGCAGATAAGCGGCCAGTTGCCGCTGGCAGAACGTGTTGATCCCGAATCCTATGCGCTTTATCTGGAGGCCCGACATCTTTCTCACCGTCACAACAAGGAAGACATCGCTGCAGCGGATCGATTGCTGGACGAAGCGCTTGCCCTCGATCCCAATAATGTCGCGGCCTTGTTGTTGGCGAGCAATGTGAACGCCCAGAAAGAGTATTGGGGGTTGCAGAGTCGCGATGAGGCCATTGCGAAGACGCGAGCGGCTATGAAACGTGTACTGGAACTCGACCCGGACAATGCCAGGGCCAGAATAGAACTCGGGTCGATTGAACAGGACGCGCTGGACACCTGGGAGGGGGAGCTGCAGGCAGCCTCCTTCGCTCTCAGATTGTTACCGACTGATGTTGAAGCCAATGCACAGGCGGCGGGAAAACTGGGCCACCTGGGGTTTTCCGAGCGTGCCCTTGAGTATTCGCGGTACGTGACAGGCAAGGATCCCATGTGCGTAGGTTGCCTGCGCCAACGCATGTTCTTGCTGATGGTCGCACGAAACTTTGACGAGGCAATAGAGATCAATCGACGCTATCGTTCACTGACGGGTGGCAGCGGTACCTACACGCTGGGCATCATTCAGCTGCTGCAAGGCGATGCTGAAGTGGCACTCAAGACCTTTGAGGTCTCCGACACATTTGAGTTTGTGGAATTACAAGGCAAAGCGCTCGCTTACTGGACACTGGGTCGAACCGCAGAGTATGAGGCTGCGCTGGCGGATCTGGAGGCTACGTTGTTAGATGAGGAATTCGACAAGTTTCGTGTTCGGCCCGAGGACTACCTGGCTGGCACCTATGCGTGGGTTGGGCGTACAGACGAGGCGTTCGCGATACTCGACCAGTTGATCGACCCACCACGGTCATGGGGGCCAATTCGCTGGAACGTAGACCCCATGTTTGAAAATTTACACGACGATCCACGTTGGCAGGCGCTGTTGGAAAAAGAAGGTATTTCCGCGCAACAGATTGCAGGCTATCAACCTGAAAAGCTGTTTCCGGGGCCGGGCATCAAGCCGCCGGCCGCCTGGTAAAGCGCATCGCTGCAATGTGTCTTCCTTACTCTGACCCCAACCGATACTCAACCCGCTCATCACCAACCGGGCAATGAAACGCCAGGCGATACGCCGTCAATTGCAGATCGACGCTATCCTCTTCGCCCGTACCGTACAGACGATCGCCGACAACCGCGTGTCCCAGCTCTGCCAGGTGGCGACGTATTTGATGTTTGCGCCCGGTCTCAATGCGTACGTCGAGCAACGACTGCTCGCCGTGCTTGCAAAGCTCTAGCAAAGAAAACTCGCTGATGGCTTCTTTGCCGTCGATCGGCTGCGTTACCCGCAGTGGCTTCGCGTGTTTCGAAAAATCACCCGCGACGAGGGCTCGGTAGCTTTTCTCTACCTCGCGCTTTCGAAACAGTTCAGAGAGGGCCGCCGCCATCTTCTTCGAATGTGCCACGATGATGAGTCCGTTCGCCGCACGATCGAGGCGATGCACCGTAAAGCCCGGTCGCTCGGGATGCAGATGTCGCTCGGCCCAGCGCACGACGGTGCAATGATCACCCCACTTCGAGCCCTGCGATCGCAAGCCATAGGGTTTGTTCCACACCGAATACTTGCCCACGTCTGCGATTAACGTTGGCTCTGGGGGTACCGCCGCGAGGATATTTGCATCGTAATACAGGTGTACTTCATCGCCTGCTCGCAACACTCGTTTTGCACGACGCAGCCGCTGCGTGTGGCGTCCGCGCGTAAGCCAGACTGCGCCCTGTGTCATCGCCAGCTTTATTCGTTGTTTCGAAAGTCCGGATGCACGCTGCAGCAGGCCAAGCGCATTCTCATCCGCAGACTCGACGCGTACGTGGAGTTCCATATGGTCGGTGGATTCGGCCAAGCTGCTCTGACCCCGTTTCTCCGTTACTCGGCTAGCGGCCCGACCGCACTCAAAGTCATCATCACCGACCGGCTTACAGTGCGGTGGAAACGCTCGTGCCTGATAAACAGTTCCCTTGCGGTGAGATACATCTCGTAAGCGTCGAGCTTTTCAGTTGCGGCCTCAACCGTGACGGCTTTCTCGCCGTCCATACCCAGTTCGCCGGTCAGTGCTGCAACAATTGCGTTAGCGATCTCGTCTTGAATCGCAAAGATGTCGACGAACTCGCGATCGAAATTCTCCGACCACAAATGACGGTCGCTGCCGGCCTCAATGAGCTGCGCCGTGATACGAATACGATCGCCATCCTTGCGCACACTTCGCTCAAGAATGTGGCCAACATTCAAGGCCTTTGCAATCGCCGGGATACCCAATGTCGAACCTCGATACACGAATGACGAGGTGCGCGAGGCAACCCGCAGTTCATCAACGTGAGCGAGCAGGTTCAATAATTCCTCCGACAGTCCATCCGTAAAATACTGTTGATCCTGATTCTGACTCAGGTCAGCAAACGGCAAGACAGCAATCGATCGGTCATCCGTTCGATCAACTAGTTGCAACGATGCCGCGACAAGATCAACAGCTGCGACATCAGCATCGACCGAGGATTTCGGAATCAGACGGTCAGCGATCAAACCGGCAATGGCTAAAACCAACAAAACAATA
>JADFLJ010000023.1 GCA_022564475.1 Pseudomonadota bacterium | reverse complement strand
ACGAAGGCGATCTTGAGCTGTACATAGGCGACCCATATCCGGTCGCCGACGTTCTAGTGTCCGCATTGGCTGGAGGGGAGCTTGAGTGTGACTTCGAGAATTGGAGGCTCGCTGTTGACCGGCAAGAATTTAGGATTGCCGACAGCTCGAGGTCGACGGACAACTCGGCAACATTTCTGCAGCCGCAGGACGTGACGGCATTCTGGCAGGCGTTCGTCGACGGCTCGCTACTGGCCGTCCAGTTTGAAAGGACCTGCGACGGCGACATGAACGTGGCGACGATGGTCTACTCGCTTGTGGGATCTCAAGCGGCTGTAGAGTACGTTCTGAACTAAGCGCCCACACTAGTACGCGAGTCGGTACTCTCGAGGTTCTTATGCGGTGAACGACCGCTTCTGGCCGAAACCGGTAGTTATTATCGCTGAAAATTGAGTGAAACGAAGGTCCGCTATACCCCAGAAGCGGACATTGCCTTTTTGTTTTGCAGCATCGTGACAAGCACCCTCAAGACGATATTCACGGGAGCGGTGACGTATGGTAGGAATAAGCGTTCGTTGCCGCCACAATCAATGCGACCGAAGGTGCGTACTGATGAGTTTCTCTGCGGCTTCCGCTTTCAGCCTATCCAGATAATCCGCCCACGCCTGCATCATTTTTTTGCGTTCCGGCAAGTGCGCAGTCCGATTGTAGGCTCGCCCATTCGGGTCTCGAACTTGGTGGGCGAGCTGATGTTCGATTAGCTCGGGTCGAAATTCCAAGACTTCCTCAAGCATGGTTCTCGCCATTGCCCGGAAGCCGTGACCGCTCATTACATCCTTGGAAATTCCCATTCCACGCATTGCCGCCAGGATCGCGTTGTCACTCATCGGTCGATCACCCCGCGGACTGCGGGCACTCGGAAGCACGTACTTGCCGCGGCCTGTGAGTGGCTCAAGCTCTTCGAGGATCTCGACTGCCTGTCTGGACAAGGGAACGATATGCGGTGTATTGGTCTTGCTGACTGTGAATCGCCACTCTGCCTTGTCCAGATCGATGTCTGCCCACTCGGCTTGGCGCAATTCACCGGGACGTACAAATACTAGCGGAGCAAGGCGCAACGCACTCTTGACGATTAACGTGCCTTCGTAGCCGTCCATCGTGCGAAGTAGCTTCCCTGCCGCATCTGGCTCAGTTACTGCGGCAAAATGCCGGGTTTTTACAGGGGGCAGCGCGCCCCGGAGATCGACTGACACGTCTCGTTCGGCCCGTCCGGTTGCGACCGCGTAGCGAAATACCTGGCTACAATTTGCCAAGGCGCGGTGGGCGGTTTCCAGTGCGCCACGTTCCTCAATACGGCGAATTACTTCAAGTAGCTGCTGGGGTGTGATGGCGCTAATCGGTTTGCCGCCAATCCAAGGGAAGATGTCACGTTCCAATCGCTGAATGATCTTTATTGCGTGACCCGCGGCCCAGGTCGGTTGGTGCTTGGAGAACCACTCTCTTCCGATTCCTTCAAACGTGTTCTTTGCGCTGGATTTCCGTTGGGCCTTGTGTGCCTTTCGATGCTCGCTGGGGTCGATGTCGTTCGCCAGCAGCCGCCGTGCTTCGTCTCTCCGATCACGAGCGTCCTTTAGTGAAACATCGGGAAATACACCCAGTGAGATTCGTTTTTCCTTGCCGGCGAAGCGGTATTTCAAGCGCCACCATTTGCCGCCACTCGGCGAAACCTCAAGGTACAGCCCACCACTGTCAAACATCCTCTTGGACTTGTTCGATGGTTTGGCGTTTTTGACTGCTGTGACAGTTAGCGTGATTGGGGGCAACTCGATTTAATACTTAGGATATGCCCCTAATGTTGCCCCCAGTTGCCCCCGGATGTCAATGGATGATGCTAGACAGAATTGGACTCTAAAATCGTTTAACGTGATATAAAATAACAAAAAAAGAGCCGTCTGGGACGGCTCTGGATTTGAATGTGGTGGTGAAGGGTGGATTTGAACCACCGACCTACGGGTTATGAGTCCGTCGCTCTAACCAACTGAGCTACATCACCTGATTTTGGTGCCGTGCCGGGCAGAGTCCGGCGGGACGCAAATTGTCCTGATGCGCTGCCCCTGTGTCAAGACCGTCACAGCGCGAAGGTCGCGGCTGAAGCCGCTCCTACACGTTGATCCAAAGGTCGCGGCTGAAGCCGCTCCTACACGTTGATCCAAAGGTCGCGGCTGAAGCCAGCTCCTACAGGTTGAAGCGGAAGTGCATGACATCGCCTTCCTGAACAATGTATTGCTTGCCTTCGAGTCGCAGCCGGCCCGCTTCTTTGGCGCCCTGCTCACCGTTACCCGTGATGAAGTCATCGTAAGCAATCACTTCAGCACGGATGAAGCCTTTCTCAAAATCCGTGTGAATCTCGCCCGCCGCCTGTGGCGCAGTCGCTCCCACCTTGGTGGTCCAGGCCCGGACCTCTTTTTCGCTGGCGGTAAAGTAAGTTTGCAGTCCGAGCAATTCGAATCCCGTGCGAACAACTCGATTGAGGCCCGGCTCGTGAAATCCGAGGTCCTCGAGGAAATCGACTTTGTCTGCATCATCCAACAGGGCGATCTCGGCCTCAATCGCTGCACAAATAGCGACAACGGCAGCTCCATTCGCTTTCGCGTATTCCACGACTGCGTCGAGATGCGGATTATTCGTAAAACCAGTCTCGTCAACGTTGGCAATAAACATGACAGGCTTTGCCGTAATCATGTGCAAGCCCCGCACGATTGGCTCTTCCTTCTCATCGACGGCAAGCGAACTTACAGGCAGTCCTTCGGCAAGGTGATCCACCACTTTCTGCAATGTGTCACGAAGAAACAGAGCGTCCTTTTGGCCTGTCTTGGCGTGTTTCCCGGCTTTAAATAACTGTTTCTCGACAGATTCAAGATCCGCTAACGCGAGCTCGGTGTTAATAATCTCGATATCGTCGGCGGGACTGATGCGTCCCGATACATGCGTGACATCATCATCCTCGAAGCACCTGACGACATGGGCAATGGCCGTTGTCTCACGAATATTCGCGAGGAATTGATTGCCCAGGCCCTCACCTTTCGATGCGCCCGCAACAAGACCCGCAATATCCACGAACTCCATCGTCGTCGGGATCGTTTTCTGTGGCTTCACGATGCCGGCAAGCTCAGCAAGCCGCAGGTCCGGTACGAGCACGACGCCCACGTTCGGCTCGATCGTGCAGAACGGGTAGTTCTCCGCCGCGATCTCCGCCGCCGTCAATGCGTTAAAGAGTGTGGACTTGCCAACATTGGGCAGTCCAACGATGCCACAGGTAATTGCCATTTGATTTACTGCTTTGTGTGTAGTTTTTTCATGGCGGCATTCAAGCCGTCTTCAATTAGAACCTGCATGACAGCCACCGCGTCATCAACATTGCGTTCAACAGCAGCTTCAACATCCGCCGAACCCTTCTTGAGCACATAGTTGCTGACCCTGCTTTTCTCGCCCGGGTGACCAACGCCGAGACGCAAGCGCATGAAGTCCGGGCCGCAATGCTGAATAACGTCACGCATCCCGTTGTGACCACCGTGGCCGCCACCCAGTTTCAAACGTACGGTACCCGGCGGCAGGTCGATCTCGTCGTGCGCGACCAGTAGCTGCGCCGCCTTGAGTCGGTAATAGTCCAGCATGCCGCGAATCGGACCACCACTCAGATTCATGAAACTTTGTGGTTTAACGAGCCACACTTCATTGCCAAACAATTGGGTCTTGCAAATTTCCGAGTTGAATTTTTTTTCGTATCGAAACTCGCCACCGAACTTTCGCAGCAGCGCGTCGACGAACCAAAATCCCGCATTGTGCAGGGTTCGCTCGTACTTGCTGTCCGGATTTCCCAACCCGGCAATCATTGTGACTACAGCTGACATAGCTCAGGCATGGTACGCAAATTATGAATGCTTGCTAAGCAAAAAGACCGCCATCCCTGAATCCGGGCGGCGGTCTTCTCATTGCGAGAATGGCCGGGGATTACTCGTCGCCCGACTTCTCGCTATCCGTATCTTCGCCGCCTGCATCGGTGGCTGGAGCATCGTCATCGACTGCGCCCTCTTCGCCCTCGGCAATTTCTTCCACATCTTCTTCGACCACTGCCACCTTGATGACGTGAATAGAGACGATTGCGTGATCGTGCTCGGGACCCAATGCCAGCTCCCGCATCTCAACGCCTTCCGGCAGCTTGATGTTCGAGAGATAGAGCATCTGGTCGAGCTCGAGTTCAGCTATATCGATCTCGAGGTACTCGGGCAGGAATTTCGGCAGGCAGACAACTTCGACCTCAGTCCTGAGGTGCGATACCTTGCCGCCACCGTCTCTAACGCCAACCGCATCGTCCTCATTGAGGAAGTGCAATGGCACGTTCATGCGGATGTCCTCATCCTCAACGATGCGCTGCAGATCCATATGCATGATCAGGTTCCTGGCTGGATGACGTTGCAAGTCCTTGAGGATCGCGGCCTGGCTTTTGTCGCCAACCCTGATGTTCAGGACACTCGAATAGAACGATTCGTTCTCGAGCTGTTTGATGACATCTTTGTGATCAAACACGAGCGACCGCGCTGGGCGACCGGCTCCATAAATTATTGCGGGTACCTTCCCTTCTCGACGCAGGCGGCGGCTCGCACCTTTCCCCTGGTCTTCCCGGATTTCCGCAATCAGATCAAAGTTCTCAGCCATGACTGATCTCCGTTAACTAGTTGATATTAATAATAAATTGCCAGATTTTGGCGCTGAGCAAATCGCGACCTATCTGCTCAGGGTCGCGAATACTACCCTATCGGCGCGACTGTTGATAGATAGCCGTGGGTGGCTACTCTAATCGACGTAGAGCGACGATACCGACTCGTCGTCCGAGATCCTTCGTATCGTCTCGGCCAGCAGATTGGCCGTGGAGAGCTGGCGAATCTTCGCACAGGCCCTGGCTTCGTCATTCAACGGGATCGTATCGGTTACAACGACCTCATTCAGTGCGGAATCGGTGATGCGTTCCACGGCCGGCCCGGACAGAACCGCGTGCGTGATATAGGCAGCAACCGACTTCGCACCGCGCTCTTTTAGTGCGCCGGCAGCATGGCAAAGCGTACCCGCTGTATCGACCATATCGTCGATCATGACGCAGTTCTTGCCTTCAACCTCACCGATGATGTTCATGACCTCGGATTGATTGGCCTTGTCGCGACGTTTGTCGATGATCACCAGATCGGAATCGTCCAGGCGCTTGGCGAGCGCTCGCGCGCGAACCACACCGCCCACGTCAGGGGATACGACAACCATGTCTTCGTATTTGTGCTTCCAGACATCGCCCAGCAATAGCGGCGAAGCGTAGACGTTATCAACGGCGATATCGAAAAAGCCCTGAATCTGGTCGGCATGCAGGTCGACCGTCAACACACGATCAACGCCTGACGCGCCGATGAGCTTCGCGACCAGCTTGGCCGTAATGGGCACGCGAGATGAGCGCGGCCGCCGATCCTGACGGGCGAAGCCAAAATACGGAATGACGGCCGTAATTCTGGCCGCGGAGGCGCGCTTGGCCGCATCGACCATGATGAGCAATTCCATGAGGTTTTCGGAGGTTGGCGGACAGGTTGGCTGGATAATGAAGACTTCCCGGCCGCGTATGTTTTCGAGAATTTCGACGTTAATTTCGCCGTCCGAAAATCGACCAACCTGTGCCTTGGCCAACGGAACATGCAAGCAGCGCGCGATGTCGTGAGCCAATTCAGGGTGCGCATTCCCTGAAAAAACGGCCATTGATGCAAGATCCACGAATTTTCCTCTGGTTCGAAATGGCTGGGGCGGCAGGATTCGAACCTGCGGTACACGGGATCAAAACCCGATGCCTTACCGCTTGGCTACGCCCCATTTATTTGTCAGAACACGTTCAGCGGCGCAATTGTGATTGGCAGCTACAACAGTGTCAACGGCGACGCATGTCAGGGTGCTATGACTTCGTGAAAAACCCATTTGTCGATGACCAGTCGCACGCTGGTTTCGCGGCTGCTCGCGACGAGTCGCGCCGGCATCTGCTGGCCGCCGGCTTCGCGGTAGCGCCCTACTTCGACATTCCAGCCGCGCTGTTCTATACGGCTGACTCGATCGAGATCGTCAAATTCGGTTGCCGCCGGAACCCGCGGATCGGGTATGCCGAGCACCCAGTAGCGCAAACTTTCGACGGGAATGGTCCAGCCGTAGCGATAATAGAGCTCTGATTCGACGTCTCTCAGGACCGTCGTGGTGCCGTCCTTGTCGGTGATTTCGACGCCCTCACCGTCGCCTTCGATGCGTACAGTGCCGATCCCGAGCGGCCCGCTGACCGTCGCACGAAAGAAATCCCCGTCCTGGACCCAACGCAGCTTGCCGTTGAAGCCATCGTCGCTGGTCCTGACCGCGATGCGGCCGCGGAATTGCCATTTGTCGAGCTGGCCCAGGATAGCCCGACGATTTTCCCACTGGCTGATGTCCGGCAGATCCACGCCTTGCTGTGTCGCGCAGGCGCCAAGCGACAGATAAACGATTGCGACTGCTGCGCCGCGCAACATGGCTGACCTATTCGGCACCGGCGAAAAAGCGCTCGCGAACAACTTCGAGCATCTTGTTGGCTGGCATCTTTTCCTCGGCGGCGACGAGTATCTCCAGCGCTTCGTCGTTGCGATTCAGCGTGTACAGCACTTCAACGATATGGGAGGCCACCTCCGGGTCGTCGAGCATCTCGTAAGCCTTCGTGAGCTCCACCAGCGCTGCCTCGTGCTGGCCCCTCTTGTGCAGCACCCAGCCGAGGCTGTCGATGATCGCTGCGCTGCCGGGATCGAGTTTCAGTGCCTTGCGAATCAGCTTCTCAGCTTCTTTGTATTGCTCCGTATGGTCCGCCAGCGTATAGCCGAGGGCGTTCAGGGACAATGCGCTGTCGGGCCAGCGCTTGACGGTCTTGCGGTACTGCTCGATAGACTCATCGAGCCTGTCCATGCGCAAATATATTTCAGCCAGACCCAGGGAAATACCCTCGTTTTGCGGCCGATATTCGACTAACTGGCCGTAAAAACTCAATGCCTCGTCGTAGCGTTCCAGAGAGGCGAGGAGCTGCGCCTTGGCTTGCAGGATATCGATGGCAAAGCCCGGATTATCACCGGCGAATTCATCCAGTCGTTCTACCGCTGTATCAGGATCATCGCGCTTATACGCGATCAATGCAGAAGCACGGCGCTGCGCCGCGATCGCATTCGAGCCTTCCCTGACCTGCGAATAAAGACGAATCGCCCGATCGGTCTCCTCGCGATAATCGGCAATTCTTGCCAGATAGTACAGCGCGTCCATCGTATGCCGGCCCGCTGACAACAGGTCCTGGAAATCCTCCCGCGCGGCGTCGAAGTTGCGCTCGCGGAAATTCAGGATCGCCATGAGCCTCAATGCATCCGGCTGGTAACCCGTTTCGTACTGGATCTGGTTCACCTGGCTCAACGCATCGTCATTGCGCCCGACCGCCATCATGACCAACGCCAGCTCCATGCGGGCATTCGGGTCGGGTTGCGGATCGTCACCGATCAGGCGTGCGATGTAGTCGATCGACGCCTCTGCATCACCGCCAATGAGCAGCGACCGACCATACAACAGCTTGGGTCGCAGCCAGTCGGGCTGCAACTCGATGGCACGCTGGGCGCGCTTCTGCGCGTATTCGACGTCATCAACCTGCAGTGCCATTACCGCGACCGCGTAGTGCGCGTAGGCAGAATCTTTGTAGGGTTTCGCAAGCCAGCGCATAATTTGATCGGCGCCCTCAGCATCTTCCTGACTCAGCACGCCGATCAGTGACAAAAACCGATCTTCAGGCGGCCCCTCACCGCGCTCGATAAGCTGTCTGTAGTTGCGCCGCGAATCGCGCAGCTTACCGAGTCGCAGTTGCAGTCGGGCGAGGTGGAACAGCGCCTCGTCATCATCCGGAGCTAGCTCCAACCAGCGCTCGGCCGACAACAACGCGTCCTCGCTGAATCCGTAGCTGGACGCCAGGCGCGTGGCCTTTCTGGCTATGTCGGCGCTGCGGCTGAGTTCCGCCGCCATGCGATATTCGTGGGCGGCCTCGAGGTAATTCATTTGATGCAGGGCAATCTCCGCCTGCAACACATGCGCACTGGCATCACTCGGCTGCGCGTCGTCCGCGACCGAATTGAGGCTCAAGAGTGATAGTGCCACCGCAGCGAAAACCGCCGGAAGCCGTCTGTCGAAATACTTCATTCTTCCCTTATTGATTGCTAATACCGACCCATGTCCCTTGCATGGTGGCGATATTGCGGTGATTTATCGTTGAATAACATAGACAGACAAGGAACTACGGGTTCAGTTCGCTTATGATACGACTTGAATGTGCATTTTCCATCAGGTGCCGCCTCGGCACACCAACTAAGCTTGCCATGCCGCTCAAAATACTCGGGCTAAACCATAACACGGCACCTGTCGAAATTCGTGAGCAGGTGGTTTTTGCGGGCGATGATATCGGCCACGCGCTGCGCTGTGTCTGCGATTTACCGGGTATTGATGAAGCGCTGCTACTGTCCACCTGCAACCGCACCGAGTTTTATGTAATAGCCGACGACAGCGGCCATGAGCATTTGCTCGAATGGTTGCACGACTCGAAGAACCTGGATCCGTCCTTCGGCAAGTCGCTGTTCCAATTGGAAGGTGACGACGCCATCCGTCACATTTTCCGCGTCGCGTGCGGGCTCGACTCGATGGTGCTGGGCGAACCGCAGATTCTGGGCCAGCTTAAAGATGCCTATCGCGATGCCGAGGCAGCGGATGCCGTCGGCAAGCAACTGGCACGTATGATTCAGCACACATTTTCGGTCGCCAAGAAAGTCCGCACAGATACCGAGATAGGGGTCAGCCCGGTGTCCGTGGCCTATGCCGCCGTCTCTCTGGCGCAGCAATTTTTTTCGGGCTTCAGCCAGCACACGGCGTTACTTGTTGGCGCAGGTGTAACCGTCGAACTGCTCGCGCGACATCTGACACAAAAAGGCATCGGCCGACTCTTCGTTGCCAACCGTGATATCGAACGCGCCCGAGATCTTGCCAAACAATACGGCGGCTTTGCGCTGCCTCTGTCCGAGCTGGACGGGGCGCTCCGGGAAGCCGACATACTGATCTCATCGACGTCGAGCACAGTACCCGTCGTGACCTATAAGCAACTCAAGGCTGCGATCAAGGCACGCAAGCACAAGCCGATATTCGCCGTCGACATCGCGGTGCCGCGGGACATCGAAGCTGAGGCCGCAACGCTCGACGATGTTTATCTGTACACGATCGACGACCTCAATAAACTCGTCCTCGAAGGTCAGGGCAATCGGGAAGCCGCAGCGGTCGATGCCGACCGAATACTCGATGACGAAATTCGGCGTTATCTTTCGATTGAACGATCTAAACTGGCTGCGCCCATTATCACGGCACTGCGCGACCAGGGTGAATCGATGCGTAAGGAAGTGATCGAGCAGGCGCATCGCCGGCTGGCACAAGGCGCGGATGTTGATGAGGTCATCGAGTATGCGACCGCGGCCGTGTTGAAAAAACTGCTGCACAATCCAAGCGTGCGTTTGCGCGAAGCCGGCGAATCGTCGGACGACGAGACGCTGCGCACGGCTAGATCTCTGTTTGGTCTCGACAAGGACTGATTCGATCAAATGAAGGATTCAATTCGCAACAAGCTGGAAACGGTTAAAGATCGCTTCGAGGAAATAGCAGGGCTGCTTGCCGATCCCGACGTCATCGGCGATCAAAATCAGTTTCGGGAATTGTCGATGGAATATGCCCGCATCGAACCCGTAGTCGATCTGTTCTCGAAATTCGAGATCATGAGCCACGACATTGCGACCGCTGAAGAAATGGCTGCCGACTCCGATGCGGAGCTGCGACAAATGGGCCAGGAGGAACTCGAGACGCTGTCCGGCCAGCGCGAAAGCCTGTTGACCGACCTGCAGAAGTCGCTAATACCACCCGACCCCTATGACAGCGCCAATGTCTTTCTCGAAATACGTGCTGGAACGGGCGGCGACGAAGCCGCGATTTTCGGCGGCGACCTGTTTCGAATGTATTCCAAGTACGCCGAGAACCGCGGATGGAAGATCGAAGTTCTGAGTGTTCGTGAAGGCGAACACGGTGGCTACAAGGAAATTATCAGTCGTGTGACGGGCAGCGGCATCTACGCAAATTTAAAATTTGAGTCGGGCGCGCACCGCGTGCAACGCGTTCCGACGACCGAGTCTCAGGGCCGTATTCACACATCGGCCTGTACCGTGGCGGTGTTACCGGAGCCCGACGAAATCGAAGAAGTGGAGATCAACACGGCCGACTTGCGGATCGATACCTACCGTGCATCCGGCGCGGGCGGACAGCATGTCAACAAGACGGATTCAGCTGTACGACTGACTCACTTGCCTTCGGGCATTGTTGTCGAATGTCAGGATGAGCGATCGCAACACAAGAATCGTGCGCGTGCGATGTCGCTGCTGCAGGCACGCTTGCTGGACGTGCAGGTAACGGCACAACAGGCCGAACAGGCGCAACAGCGGAAATTGCTGGTGGGCTCGGGCGATCGTTCGGAGCGCATCCGCACGTATAACTTCCCGCAGGGCCGAGTCACCGATCACCGCATCAACCTGACGCTGTACAAACTCGATGAGATCCTCGAAGGCGATCTCGCGCAGGTCATCGAACCGCTGATTAACGAATATCAGGCTGACCAATTGGCCGCATTGTCTGATTAGGCTATTCCGGGTCGGGGTGCTCTTCGCACGAAGTAAAGCGCAGCGCAGCGAGCCATGAGGGAGAGGAGTACGCCGATCCGGAATCGCCTATCCTAATGCACGATCCAATTCGGCAATCAGGTCATCCAGCGCTTCGATGCCCACTGACAGTCGGATAAGTTGATCCGAGATACCCAGCGCGGCACGCTCTTTTTCGGGTACCGATGCATGCGTCATGATGGCCGGATGATCGACAAGGCTTTCGACGCCACCCAGGCTTTCGGCGAGTGCGAATATCTCACAGCGTTCGAGGAAGCTACGCGCCGTTTCGATATCGCCCTTGATGAAGAACGTAACGATGCCGCCGAAGCCATCCATTTGGCGTTTCGCCAACTGGTGTTGCGGGTGTGATGCCAGGCCCGGGTAAATAACACTCTCGACGCGGTCATCGTTCTCAAGCCACTCTGCAATCGCCTGGGCGCTACGGCAGTGACGTTGCATGCGTACATCCAGTGTTTTCAGGCCGCGAAGCGCGAGAAAACTATCGAATGGGCCGGCCACGGCGCCGATCGAATTCTGCAAATAAGCCAGTCGCTCGCCGAGCTTCGTATCGGCCGTGATCGCGATGCCGCCAACCATGTCCGAGTGACCGTTCAGGAATTTGGTTGCCGAGTGCATGACGATATCGCAGCCGAACTCCAGCGGGCGTTGCAGGCACGGCGTCGCAAATGTGTTGTCGACGACAACGAGCAAGTCGCGACGCTCCGCCAGCTTGGTGATCGCAGCCAGATCGACAATGCGTAGCAACGGATTGCTCGGGCTTTCAATCCAGATCATGCGCGTGTTGTCCTGCAAAGCAGCTTCCGCCGCTTCGACATCGCACAAGTCTATAAAACTGAATTCAAGCTTCGCACTGCGCTCGCGCACGTCATGAAACAGCCGGCGCGTGCCACCGTAGAGATCATCCATCGCAAGAACATGCGATCCCGAATCGATAAGCTCGAGTATCGTCGCCGTCGCCGCCATGCCGGACGCAAAGGCAAAACCATCCTCACCGGATTCGAGATCCGCAACGCAGCGTTCGTAGGCCATGCGTGTCGGATTCTGCGTGCGTGAATATTCAAAGCCCTTGTGTACGCCGGGGCTTTCCTGCACGTAGGTGGACGTCGCATAAATAGGCTGCATGATCGCGCCTGTTTGCGGGTCCGGGCTCTGTCCCGCGTGGATCGTGCGGGTTGCAAAATTGGTATTTTTGTCGGCCATGGCTCTCTCAGATTTGTCGCCGCAGGTAATTGAGTACGTCGGCACGAGTAATCAGTCCGAGAAAATCGTCGCCGCTCAGGATCGCCGCGTAGGGCTGCACACGCAGCATCGCGACCAGATTGTTGACACTATCAGACTTGTCGAGCTTGATGAAAGCCGCCTCCATGGCGTCTTCGACGTCGGCGTTCATGAGATCAGGATGTCCGTAGACGAACTGGATAATCGTGTCCTCGGTTACGACGCCGACAAGCTCGCCGTTGTCCATCACGGGCAACTGCGAGAAGCCCGCGTTACGCAAGCGATTGTGTGCCGTCGTCAGCACATCTTTTGGTCCAACGGTAATCGTCGCGCGCTCGTCATGCAGTCGCCCGATTAGATCGCGCAGGTCGCCGTGCCGTTCGCGCTCGATAAAGCCCTGGTCTTCCATCCAAAAATCGTTGTAAAGCTTGGACAAATATTTGTTGCCTGTGTCGCATGCGAACGTCACTACTCTTTTGGGTCCGGTTTGTTCGCGGCAGTATTTAAGCGCGGCTGCCAGTAGCGTCCCCGTCGATGAACCCGCCAACAGGCCCTCGCGCCGCAGCAGCTCACGCGCCACTGTAAACGATTCGGCATCGCTTATTGCATAGGCCTTGGTGACCTGGCTGAAGTCCGCGATATCGGGAATAAAATCTTCGCCTATACCCTCGACAAGCCAGCTGCCGGCCTTGCCCAGCTCGCCTTTGTTTATGTAGTCAGCCAGCACCGAGCCAACAGGATCAGCCAGGATCAGTTCGACCCCCGGCGCGTGTTCTGCAATGTACTTGCCGATTCCTGAGACGGTGCCGCTGGAACCGACCCCAAGTACGATCGCATCGAGATCGCCGTCCATTTGCTCGAGAATTTCGGGCGCCGTCGTCAGTTCATGGGCCAGCGGGTTGTCGGCGTTGCCGAACTGGTTGATGAAGTAGGCGTTTTTCTCTTTCGCAATGCTGCGGCCCAGATCCTGGTAGTACTCCGGGTGGCCCCGGCCAACATCAGAACGTGTCAGAACAACCTCGGCCCCCATCGCGCGCAGGTTGAATATTTTTTCCTGACTCATCTTGTCGGGGAGGACGAGAATCAGCTTGTAGCCCTTGCGTGACGTGACCAACGCCAGTCCCAGACCTGTATTGCCGGCTGTCGCCTCGACCAGCGTATCGCCGGGTTTGATGTCACCGCGTTTTTCGGCCTGCTCAATCATCGAGATTCCGATACGATCCTTGATGGAGCCGCCCGGATTCAAGAGCTCGAGCTTCAGGAACAGTCGGCAGGGACCCGTGTCGAATTGAGTGACTTCGAGCATCGGCGTACGGCCGACCATATCTAATATATTGGAATAGAGGTTCATGGCTGAAGAGTCGCATTCAAAATCATCGGCGAGTCTACGCGAATTGCTGAAAAACGTCGCCGGACGCCTTGCCGCAATCAGCGATTCGCCGACGCTGGACGCGGAGATTCTGCTGAGCCGAGCGATCGACATGCCGCGGAGTTATTTCTTCTCGCACCCCGAAGACGAGCCGGATGAGGGCGCGATCGCGCGGCTGGAGAAAAACCTGGCGCGGCGGCTTGCCGGCGAACCCATGGCCTACATCACGGGCAGCAAGGAATTCTGGTCGCTGCAACTCATGGTGACGCCGGCAACGCTGGTACCAAGACCCGAAACCGAACTGCTTGTCGAACTCGCACTGCGCGAGATTCCTCGTGGCGAGAACCGGGAAATACTCGATCTGGGCACGGGCAGTGGCGCGATCGCGGTCGCCATTGCGAGCGAGCGCCCATTGTGCGACATCACGGCGGTGGACATCAGCGCGGCTGCGTTACGCGTGGCTGAGCAAAATGTTCGCAGTCTGGATCTCGCCAATGTGAAATGTCTGGAGGGTGATTGGACGGCGCCACTTAACGGACAGAAATTCGATCTGATAGTCTCGAACCCACCCTATGTCGAAGCAGATCACCCCAATCTTGAACAGCTGTCGCGGGAGCCGCAGTTGGCACTGGTCGCAGGCGCAGACGGGCTTTCTGCTATTCGAGTCCTGGCCCGGGATTGCGCGTCTGCGATCAAAGATGGCGGGGCATTGATCCTCGAACACGGCTTCGAGCAGCAGCGAGAGGTTGCCTCAATTCTGGCAGCACAGGGCTGGCTAGCAATTGAATGCTATAAGGATTACGCCGGTCTGCCGCGCGCGACGATCGCCCGCAAGAATGATGCTAGCTGACAAGCACTCATGCGCAGCCGCACGAACTATGATAAATAGCGTCCAGTTCTGTACATATTATTGAGACAACATGATCACAATTAAGACCAATCACGGCGAAATCAAGGCCAAACTGTTCGACGAGAAAGCCCCGATTACGTGCGAAAACTTTCGTCAGTACGTTGCTGACGGCTTTTTCAACGGCACGATTTTTCATCGTGTAATCCCCAATTTCATGATCCAGGGCGGCGGATTTGAGGCCGATATGAATCAAAAACCGACGCGCACCACGATCAAAAATGAAGCCGATAACGGTGAGAAGAACCGCCGCGGCACGTTCGCAATGGCGCGTACGGCCGCCGTGGACAGCGCCACAGCGCAATTTTTCATCAACCTTGGCGAGAACGACTTCCTGAACCATGACGATCGCGACTTTGGTTACGCGGTATTTGCCGAAGTGACCGAGGGCATGGACGTTGTTGATGCGATCGCTGGCGTTGCCACTGGCAACAAGGGTGGACACGGAGACGTTCCTCTCGACGCCGTAACGATTCAGGAAATCACCATCGACGAATGAACAAGACCGCATCCAGTCGCGATGCTCGCCACCTGGCGTTGACCCAAATCGGCGCTGCAGGACAGGCACGTATTGCGGCCGGGTCTGTTCTGTTGATCGGCGCCGGCGGCATCGGCTGCGCCGCGGCGCAGTACCTGGTATCAAGCGGCGTTGGCCGCGTAACGATCTGCGATTTTGATACCGTCGACGCGACCAACCTGGGCCGCCAGGTTCTCTACGGTCCGGACGACGTCGGTAAGTCGAAAGTACGTGTCGCGGGGGCCCGTCTGGCCGCCGCCAACCCCGGCGTTGATTTAACTCTTATCGATGCAAGACTCGATGATGCTGCACTTGCAGACGTCGTTACGAATGTCGATGTCGTGCTGGATGGTTGCGATAATTTTTCGACGCGCTTCCAGGTCAGCGATGCCTGCGTTGCTGCCCACTGCTGTCTGATATCGGGCGCCGCAATTCGGCTCGAAGGCCAGCTGGCTGTATTTGGGCCGGACTATACGGCGACGCCTTGCTATCGCTGTCTTTACTCCGAAGCAGACGAGTCGCTGGAAAACTGTGCGGGCAATGGCGTACTCGCGGCCGTGCCCGGCGTCATCGGCACGCTAATGGCCGTGGAAGCACTTAAGCAGCTGGCGGGACTCGACGTGGAACGTGGCCGACTGCTGTTGTTCGACGCCGGCAGCGGCGATTTTCGGTCGGTCGGTATTCCCAAACGCGACGACTGCGCGGCGTGTAATTGATGGCGGGACGGAAGGCCGTCTCGTTGACTGGCCTGGCCAAAGCGGCCGCGACGGCGCAGAGTTCAGGAAAAAGAGTGCGCAAACCAGTGCGCGGATAACGCGATTATCAGGCGACGTTTTTTGCATTCGGTTCATAGCCAAGATACGGCGCAAGCCACCGCTCCGCTTCGACCACGTCAAAACTCTTACGTTCCGCATACGACTCGAGCTGATCGCGCCCTATCTTGCCAACCGCAAAATAGCGCGACTCCGGATGGGAAAAATAGAATCCACTGACCGCGGCCGTCGGGTACATTGCGAACGAGTCCGTCAAGCGCAAATCGATGCTGTCGTCCACATCGAGAAGCGTCCAGAGTTTGGCTTTCTCTGTGTGATCAGGACACGCCGGGTAACCGGGCGCAGGACGTATACCGGAATAGGCCTCAGCGATAAGCTCGCTACTGCCCATGCGCTCGTCAGGTGCGTAGGCCCAATACTCGCGTCGTACTTGCTGGTGCAGGTATTCGGCGAGCGCTTCGGCCAGGCGATCAGCGAGCGCCTTCAGGACGATCGCACTGTAATCATCGTGGTCTGCTTCAAATCGTGCGACGTGTTCGTCGATTCCGATGCCCGCGCTTACTGCGAAGCCGCCAATATAGTCGGCGCAGCCACTGTCATGAGGCGCCACGAAATCCGAGAGACAGTGTTGCGCCTGGCCCGCCGCCTTCGAGCGTTGCTGGCGCAAATGACACAAACGCATCCTGGGCGTCGATCGGTCTTCGTCGGCGTATAGCAGGATATCGTCAGCACCGTCTGAGTTGGCGGGCCAGAATCCGAACACTGCACGCGCTGTAAGCCATTGTTCTTCAACTATTTTATCGAGCATCTCGGTGGCATCCGCGTACAGCGCCGACGCCGCCTCACCGACCGTCGCATCGCTCAGGATCGCCGGATACTTGCCATGAAACTCCCAGGCGTTAAAGAACGGCATCCAGTCGATGTAGTCACGCAGCACAGACAAATCGATATCGTCGAGTATTTTCTTGCCCGTAAAAGTCGGTACAGGTGGTGTGTAGCCAGACCAATCGATCGATTGCTTGCTACGACGCGCTGCAGCCAGCGACAACGCCGGCGCCAGGCGTTTTTTGCCCGCATGCTGTTTTCGCCGGCGCTCATTTTCGCGTCGGGTTTTTTGGATGAGCTCGGCGCGACTCTTCGTCCCGATTAATGCCTGCGCGATACCGACAGAGCGCGACGCATCCTTGACGTAGATCACCGGCCCTTCATAGTGGGGTTCGATTTTTACGGCCGTGTGCGCCGGCGACGTCGTCGCGCCACCGATCAATAACGGCACTTCGAAATTCAGGCGCTGCATTTCCGATGCTACGTGCACCATTTCATCCAGAGACGGCGTAATCAATCCGGACAGCCCGATCATCGCTGCATTTTCACGTCGCGCTGCTTCAAGGATTTTCTCGCAACTCACCATGACACCGAGATCTACGACTTCAAAGTTATTGCACTGCAGTACGACGCCGACAATCTTTTTGCCAATGTCATGGACATCGCCTTTGACGGTCGCCATGACGATCTTGCCATTGCTCGTGATCTTGCCGCCCTTCTCGTCCTCAATAAATGGAATCAGGTGTGCGACGGCCTTTTTCATGACACGCGCAGACTTCACGACCTGCGGCAGGAACATCTTGCCATCGCCGAACAAATCGCCAACGATATTCATGCCATCCATCAAAGGCCCCTCGATCACATGCAGCGGCCGTGTCGCTGCGAGTCGCGCTGCTTCGGTATCATCGACTACAAACTCGTCAATGCCCTTGACCAGCGCGTGTTCGAGTCGCTTGTTAACGGGCCAACTGCGCCACTCCAGGTCCTGCTTGCGTTCCCTGGTACCGCCCGCCACGCCTATGTATCGAGTGGCCACATCGAGCAGGCGCTCGGTCGCGTCATCGCGTCGATTGAGAATGACATCTTCAACGGCATTCCGAAGATCGTCCGGCAAATCTGCGTAAATCGCCAACTGCCCGGCATTGACGATGCCCATGTCCATGCCGGCGCGGATCGCATGGTACAGAAAGACTGAATGGATGACCTCACGGACCGCATTGTTACCGCGGAACGAAAACGACACATTGCTGACGCCGCCGCTTATGAGCGCATCAGGTGTTGCGGCCTTGATCTTGCGCGTCGCCTCGATGAATGCGATGCCGTATTCAGCGTGTTCTTCGATGCCCGTGGCCACGGCGAATATATTCGGGTCGAAAATGATGTCGGACGGATCGAAGCCAAGTCGTTGCGTCAGTATGTCGTAGGATCGTTTGCAGATATCGACCTTGCGCTTGATCGTATCGGCCTGGCCGTCTTCATCGAATGCCATGATGATGACCGCAGCGCCATAGGCGCGTACCAATTTCGCATGCTCAATGAACTGCTCTTCGCCCTCTTTGAGGCTGATCGAATTAACGACGGCCTTACCCTGCACACAACGCAGTCCCGCCTCGATAACGGTCCACTTCGAGGAATCGATCATGATGGGCAGGCGCGCGACGTCCGGCTCCGACATGATGAGTTTCAGGAACCGCGTCATGGCCTGCTCTGAGTCGAGCATGCCTTCGTCCATATTGACGTCAATGATCTGTGCACCGTCGTCAACCTGCTGACGAGCAACTTGCACAGCAGCCGAGTAGTCGTCGGCCTCGATCAGCTTTCGAAATCGTGCTGAACCCGTCACGTTGCATCGTTCGCCGACATTAACGAACAGATCATCGGGACCAATGTTGAGCGGCTCCAAACCGGCCAATCGGGTGCGCACAGGCAGGACGGGGATTTTTCGTGGCGCCGCCGATTCCACGGCAGATTTTATCGCCGCAATGTGTTCCGGCTGCGTCCCGCAACATCCACCGACGAGATTGAGGAAACCACTGCTCGCGAATTCGCCGACAACCTGCGCCATCTCTTCGGGTGATTCGTCGTACTCGCCGAATTCGTTAGGCAGGCCTGCATTTGGATGTGCGCTGACGCGCGTATTGGCTATGCGCGAGAGCTCTTCGACATAGGGCCGCAACTCCTTCGCACCGAGTGCGCAATTAAGGCCGATCATGAACGGCTCGATGTGCCGTACCGAATTCCAGAACGCCTCGGTTGTCTGGCCGGACAACGTGCGCCCGGACGCATCGGTAATCGTTCCCGAAATCATGACGGGCAACTTAACGCCCGTTGCCTCGAAACTTTTCCCAAGCGCGAAGATCGCCGCTTTGGCATTCAGCGTGTCGAATATGGTTTCGATCATCAGGAAGTCGACGCCGCCGTCGATCAACGCAACAGCGGCGTCTTCGTACGTAGCAGCAAGCTCCTCGAAACTGACATTTCGAAAACCCGGATCATTAACGTCAGGGGAAATTGATGCCGTGCGGTTCGTCGGGCCCAGCACGCCTGCCACGTAACGCGGTATGCCTGTTTTTGCGGCGTACTCATCCGCGCATTCCCGCGCCAGCCGCGCGGCGGCTGTGTTGAGCTCGCGGACCAGAGTTTCCAGACCATAATCGGCCATCGAGGGCGCATTGGAATTGAAGGTATTTGTCTCGATAATGTCTGCACCGGCATCGAGAAACTGCGCGTGAATCTCGCGAATGACCTGCGGCCGGGTAATCGTCAACAGATCGTTATTGCCTTTGACATCACGCTCCCAATCTCGGAATCGATCGCCCCGATAATCATCTTCACTGAGGCGGTAGGCCTGGATCATCGTACCCATCGCACCGTCGAGGATCAGAATCCGATCGTCGAGCGATGCCAGCAGCGTTTGAATGCGTTCCTGTCTATCCATCATTCAGAACTCAGGCAGCAGCTTGATTCGAGCGCACGCCCAGTGCATGACAGATCGCAAACGTCAGTTCGGAACGGTTCAGCGTATAAAAATGAAACTCGCTGATACCCTCCGCCTGCAACTTTTGAACCTGCTCGATAGCGATACTTGCTGCGATCATCTGCCGCGTTTGGGCGTCGTCTTCGAGACCGTCGAAACGCTCGCTTAGCCACGCCGGTACGCTCGCGCCGCATTGCTCGGCGAAACGCCGCAACTGCGGAAAACGCGTGATTGGAAGGATGCCCGGAACAATCGACGACTCAATGCCGGCCGCAGCACACAAGTCGCGAAAGCGCAGGAACTTGTCGATATCGAAAAAGAACTGCGTGATTGCGCGCGTGGCACCCGCGTCCAGCTTGCGGCACAGATTATCGAGATCGGCAATCGCGTTGCTCGCCTCGGGATGTACTTCGGGGTATGCCGCGACTGAAATATCGAAATCCGCCACCTTGCGCAGCCCTGCAACCAAATCGACGGCATAGGGATAACCGTTCGGATGCGGCCTGTAGTCTGTAGTGTCTGTTGGCGGATCACCGCGCAGAGCCACGAGATGGCGAATACCCATGTCCCAATACTCTCGTGCGATGTCGTCGATCTCGGCACGATCCGCGCCGATGCAAGTCAGGTGCGGCGCCGCAGTCAGCGACGTCTGACTGGCGATTCGTTCCACGGCCGCATGCGTTCGCTCACGCGTTGATCCATCGGCGCCGTAGGTAACCGACACAAATCGCGGCTCCAACACAGCCAGTCTCTCGATGGAGTCCCACAGCGTCCGGTTCATCTTTTCGGTGTTCGGTGGAAAAAACTCAAACGACACCTGCACGTTGTTATTTTCTGTACTCATCAGATGTCGTCAAGCCGCCTCTGATTGTGTTTCCAGCCGCGTTGCAACGGCCAGTAACCAGCGAGGGTCTTTCGCGGGGATCGCGCGTGGCGGCGAGAGCCGCAGACCCGCGTCGCGGCACCAACTCGCAAGTTCCCTGGCAATTGTGTCCACAGCCTGCTGCTCACAGGTCGTCAACAACAGCAGACGGCCTCCCGGCTTGATCAGGCGCAGCGCTTCAACGAGAACATTGACGGGCCGATCAGCCGCAAGCAGCACATCGTCGATGATGACCGTGTCGAATTCTCGATCTTCGAACGGCAGCGAATACATGTCGCCCTGACGCAGCGTGCAATTTGGCAGTCCCGCCAGCAGAACCTCAGCACGAGCGAAGCGGCGTGCATCGGCATCGATATCCACACCCACGGCGCGCTGCGCGCGGGACGCGAGAAGTTTGAGAATGCGACCTTGGCCGCTGCCGATGTCCAGCAAGTCGCCCAACGGTGTCGACACTGTCAACTCCACCAACGCATGGTGCAATGGCCGGTCCTCATCGCTTTGGACGATCGACGCCTGTCCGCGTGTTGCACGCAAAGCGCTTACATCGCGTTCAAACTCAGGCTCACCCGCGGGCAACAGCGCGAGCAGCCGACGCAAGGCAGCCGCACCGTGTCGTTTGGCAGGCAGCCTGTAAAACACGAAGTGACCGTCGCGGAAGCGTTCGAGCAGGCCGCTGTCGCAGAGAATTTTCAGGTGTTGAGAGATTCTGGGCTGACTTTGTGCCAGCACCTCGGTCAATTCCGACACGCTGCACTCAGCTTGCGAACACAGGGCAATAATCCGCAAGCGCAGCGGGTCCGCGAGCGCTTTGAATTGCCTGATCAGCTGTTTTGTGTTCGGGGTCATAAAAATATAAGAATATATTTATATTATTCCGCCGAGTCTAACACGCGCTGACCGTGTCGAGCACACTGGCAACTAATATGGTAATTAATTACCAAATACTGCTAAGAACTGAGCTTGTCCTTTAACATCTTGTTGACCTGCCCCGGGTTTGCCTTGCCCTGCGTGTCTTTCATGACCTGGCCCACAAAAAAGCCGATGAGCTTGTCCTTGCCGCCGCGGTATTCCGCGACCTGCCCGGGATTGTCCGCGATGACTTTGTCCACCACGGCCTCGATCGCAGAGCTGTCGGTAATCTGCCGCAGCCCGCGCGATTCGCTCATGTCGTCCGCCGTCCCCTCGCCAAACGCCCCCACGGCTTGAAGATCGATGCGCG
>JADFLJ010000177.1 GCA_022564475.1 Pseudomonadota bacterium | reverse complement strand
TCTAGAGCATCAGTGATTTGCACAATTCTCGTTGCTATTGGCATTCTCGAAATGCCATACGGCTACTACATGTTTCTTCGTCTTTGTCTTTGCGGTGCCGCTATCGCTGTGATCTACCTTGCCTTTGATAACCTCCATGAAGTGTTCCTCTGGCTCTTTGGTGCAATAGCTGTCTTGTATAACCCAATTATTCCAATTTACTTTGGCGACAAATCTGTTTGGATCGTTCTCAACGTAATAACCATACTGATTTTTTGGTCCGCTCTTGGCGCGGTTCACCGAGGATCGCATCAGAAAAACGAGTGAGTGACGATGCTCCATTGAAAAATGTCTACTTGTGGCCGAGGCTGTGTGAAAACTCAAAATTGACCGCTTGAGATCGTTTCCACGCGAGGCGAATTATCAGTTGAGGTCAGTTGCTTACTAACAGGACGTTATCGGCTCGTAAGCCAGTCAATAGCGTCTCACGTTGTACTTGAAGGCGACCTCTGGGGTGAGATTGTTTCGGAGTTTTCACACAGCCTCGGCCGAAAGCAGCCTGTCAAAAAGTCGAATTTGTATTGATTTGAACGACCGCTCTCGGGAATAGCAGCCGGTCGAATTCGATCTAATCGGACAGTACCTGTACGGTCGGGTGTGTGCTATTTCAAGCCATCAAGGCCAGACCAATTCTGACACTGTCTGTAAGGTCAGGTCTGAGTTATCACAAATCAACTACGCCCCCGCCGTGCCTGAAATTGATTCTCGAATTCTTGCAGACGGTGCTCGAATTCCTCCATCTCAATTGCGGCACGAACACCGGCCAGCACGTCGGCCAACCGTTTCGCCTCCAATGGCAACGGGTACCGCCCTGCGCGCTTGCGTGCCTCCCGGTAGAGCTTGCCGAGCTCGGATCGACAGGCTTTGAGATTGTCCAGCCGTGAAACGCGAACAGGCGCACCAACGGCAAGTTCCTTGACTGTGTTAGCTTTTTCAATCACGCACTGTGTTGGTTGGGGGACTCGGGACGTAGGTTTTGCGTTACTTTTCTGCCTGCTGTGAGCCTTTTTCGACATCATCGTTTCCTTCGCACGGCTCCCACTTACCGTCGATCATTTCGCGAATTCCGCCGATGGTTTGCCGGGAAAATGGCTTCTGCCAGAGTGAACCGTCCGCGCGGCGCTCAATCAGAGTGCGCGTAATACAGCGAATGGGTAGCCGAGGCGGCCCGCCCGCAAAGTTCGTCAGCCGGTCAAGGCGCCTCTTTATTGCTTGCGTACCCATATCGTCACCTTACACGAAAAATATGCCAGCCAGCAGCGCATCAATGATTTCATTTCCAGCAATTACCAAAGTATCTGGCGCGCTGACCCGTCGCTGGTCACGTCGAATATTCCCATTTGCGAAGTACCCGCGGCCTGGTCTGGGCGGCTTCATGAGACACGCTACGGCTGGGCGGTCGCTTCCTGTCATTCTCGTCAAGGGGCATTTTCCGGCAAGTCTGGCGCACGTCGCCGACGCGAAATCCGTGATTGTTGGTGAACGTCCGCATGATCACGCCACCGCGTCAGCCAATATCTGCCGGACCAGTTCCACGGATAAGCCAGTCGCGTGTGCGATCGAATGGTCGCCAAAGTCTTGCGCGGCCATTTTCCGAATCGCTCTGAGCTGTTCGTCGCGGCTCAGGACATGGAAGTTTTCACGCGATGCCCGGCAAAGTTTTTGGTCTGTCATTTGTGTTGGCTGGGTCATATGAATACCTGCGTTTGAGTGACCCTGGGAAGCGAACTCCCCAGGGCACCGTTCGTGCTTATGGTTGGTGTCTTTGGCCGCACGACAGCCAAAACTGTTTTCCACAAATACCCCATGTTTTTTCCAAGCCAATATCGCTGTATTCCACCAGTAGCGTGACTCTCAGCCGATGAGTACCGGCTACGGCTATTACTAGGGCTAGGGCTAAAGCTAAGACTGCTGTCCATTTGCCAATCCCAGTAAGCACTCAACAAGCTCGTAGTGCTGTTGTGGCGCAAGGTCGACATTGTTGCCATCTTTGGTTACCCATCGAGTGCGCCCGACCATCGTGCATCCCTTCAATCTTGAGAGCGGAAGAGGAACCTGGTCAATGTAGTCAGGGAATAAGCGGCCAAGGTCGCGGACGATTCGGGTTCGAGGTTTGGCGTAACATCGTCCCCGTTTATCGAATCGGTCAAGGCGGTAGTGCGCCTGTAT
Source organism: Pseudomonadota bacterium (assembly GCA_022564475.1). GTDB lineage: Bacteria > Pseudomonadota > Gammaproteobacteria > Steroidobacterales > Woeseiaceae > UBA1847. The sequence continues at coordinate 2,709 of JADFLJ010000177.1, read as the reverse complement.
CGGTTTGCCGAAGTCTTCGCCAAAATCGATGATGGTGAAATGCAGTGAGAGTTTCGGTTGCCTGTTCATGTACCACCATCGTTCATATTTGACGAAGGCCAGATTGAGGTCACGCGGTTTGTGCGAAGTAATGTCACTCATGCACCCGCCGCTTCGATGTCGACGACAAACTCACGTTTCGGCAGTCGCCAGTAACCGCGAGCATCACGCTCTAGTCCCGCGTCTCGCATGAACGGTCTCGCCGTACACGAACGATCGACGGCTTTGCCTTGTCTGTGTACGTCGAAGGCGCGGACGTTAAGAAAGTGTTGTCCGCATCCGCCACAGCGACAGAAATTAGTTCCGGGCGGTAACCTTGGATCAGATTCCGTGCCTGCGCACGGCTTTGATATACTCATCTTTGTTGCAGCCTCTTTTCATCAATGCAACGAACACGCAGAAGCCTCCACTGGTCATGGGGGCTTTTGCATTTATGCGGGAAAACATCACGCGGCAGACTGGTCCCGTTTGGCGTCACGCTGCTCAATCTCTTCGAGATTCCAGCGTGTGCACTGCTCGCTAATCTTTACGGGCTTCGAGAGAATTCCGCGAACGCTCCAGCGCCAAATCGTAGATCGATTCACGCCGTAGCGAGCAGCAAGATCATCTGCGGAAATATATCGGATCATTTTTGCACCTCTGTTTGTATGGTCGCGCGCTTACAAGGCGCTACTGGGTGCAACAGTCGTGTGAGAAAAATTCGGTGTCTAGAGCTTTTTACGTTTTATTGCGAGTTCGGCGAAACGTAGCGGTATATCGAAACACGCCATCGATTCGAGATTGCAGATACCAGTCGCACCAATTACAAAACTCAGTGTCGACTTTGCGACGCCGTTCAGCTTCATAATAGGCAGCCCGCAACGCTTCCTCGGGATTGTCATTACGTATATCGCCTCGGCGCAGAGCGTGCATTTCTCGAGCAAGTGCCTGCTTCTCACGCAATTCAGTTGCGGTAAGGTTTCGTGACTGCCAGATCTTCCCATCGGCAAACTGGAAGAATCCTCGCAGGACGAGGTCGCGCGCCGCCCGCCGCACTTCTGAATGACAATCGCGGTGCATGGCGAACCTCATCTCAGCCCATAGTTCAACAACGTGGGCGTCTGTCCAGCGCTTCCCTGAACCTTTTCGCCTACCGCGTTGCACCGTGCTTTCCTCGAATCGTAGAGACACTCGATTTCATGGATGCCGGCGGCCCGCAAAACTTCGCCCAGGCACGCATCAACCGCGCGCGCTTCTGCAGCAGTTCATCGCGGGCGTAGGCTGCGCGAGTCGCATCACCGGAGACGTGCGCGAGCGCAAGCTCTGAAACCTCGTCGGCGTAGCCTGTCGAGTTGCGACACCAGTCCTTGAAAGTTGACCGAAAACCATGGGGTACGGCATCGACATTCATACGCCGAGTGACAGCCGATAGCGCGGCATCTGACAATGATCCGCCCCGGACCGCCGGGAATACGTTTGGCGATCCCTCAAAGCGGGGCAGGGCATTCAGCAACTGAATCGCTGGCCCTGGCAATGGCACCCGATGAATCCTGGCTGCCTTCATCCGTTCCGCAGGAACTGTCCACAGTTTTGCGTCCAAGTCGATTTCGTTCCATGTGGCATAACGAACCTCGCCGGATCGAGCGGCCGTAAGAATCGCGAATTCCAGCGCGCGCGTGGCCATACCGGTTCGCTCGCGTAGATTAGCCATAAAGGCCGGCAATTCTTGCCACGGAAGCGCGGCATGGTGTTTGACTTTGCGAATCTTCGACGGCTTAGGCAGTACTTGATCCAGATTGCCGCGCCACCGAGCGGGATTTTCACCGCTGCGATAGCCGCTCACCGTCGCCCAAGAAATCGTGGATTCGATACGACCTCTCAATCGGCTTGCGGTTTCTGTCTTGCTGTCCCATATGGGCTCGAGTACGGCAACAATGTGCGCCAGTTCGATTCGGGCAATGTCGATCGATCCAATAATCGGACTCGCGTAGGTCGTTAGTGAACTAATCCATTGCGCGCTGTGCTTTGGATTACGAAACTCTCGTGACTTCGTTTTATGGCAGGCCGCCGCAGCTTGATCGAAGGTCATTCGCTTGGCATTTGCGGACCGTAGCGCGTCTTGGGCGGCTCTTCTTGCCTCTACCGGATCAATGCCCTTGCGAATTTGCAGTCGCGCTTCACGCGCCAAAGTTCGGGCCTGCTCGAGCGTAACGTCGGGGTATCCGCCGAGTCCAATATCGCGGCGCTTGTCACCAATGACAACACGCAAGATCCAGCTCCGAGCCGTCATGCTCTTAACGACAAGCTGCAAGCCAGCGACCCCGCCGACAGCGTACATTCCTGGACTCTTGATACGTTTTAGTTGGTACGCCTGCAGCTCCGGCGCTTTTTTGGGCACGTCAGACTCTCCGCCAAATTCCTTGACCCCACTTCAATACCAACATACCATGTGCACTTGGACGCGACAAGATGCGATTGGACGAATCAAGGTTGTAGTCTAAGTATTTGAATATATGGCACTAAATGAGACTGGGTGCGACGCCATGTTACACGTCAACGGCTGACCCCCTCTCCGCCATTTTATCCGAAAGAACCCTCAAGCAATGAAGCTCTTTGTCTACAATGCTAGTCTAGGTTTTTCGGCTGTCTACTGGTAGCAGGGCTTGATTCACTCCCTGTTTGAGCTGGCAG
>JADFLJ010000176.1 GCA_022564475.1 Pseudomonadota bacterium | reverse complement strand
CTGCAATCGGGCCGAGCTTCGGCGCCAGGCCGAAAAACACCAGTGCATGATCGACCGCTACATCAACTGCATCTCCGTCCTTGGGCTGGATCGTGATTGAGTTCATCAGGCCATCCGCTCCCTCGATCGCCGTCGCCCTGGCGTTCTCGATCACATCCATCTTGCCATCGGCCACCAGCTTGCGCATTTTATCGACCGAAGCCGGCACCGCGCGGTACTCGTCGCGTCGATGCACCAACGTGATGTGTTCGGCAACATTGATCAGCTCCAGCACCCAATCCAAAGCCGAATCACCACCGCCCAGTATCGCCAGTTTTTTACCGGCGAATAGCTGCGGATCCTGCACCCGGTAATGCAGCGTCTTGTCCGCGAAGTCTGCTGCACCAGCCGCCCTGATTTGCCGTGGCTGAAACGAGCCAACGCCCCCGGCGATGACGATGGCCTTGGCGCGAAATTGCGTGCCTGCGCTCGTCTCCACAGTGTATGAATCGTCTGCATTCCTTCTGACGACCGAGACCTCTTCCCCCAGGTGCATGCCGCAGTTGAACGGCTCGATCTGCTTGAGCAGAGCGTCGGTCAACTCCTCTCCCGAACAAATCGGAATGCCCGGGATATCGTAGATGGGTTTGTCCGGATATAACTCGGTGCATTGACCGCCGGGATGCCACATGGAATCGACGACCTCTGCCTGCAAGCCGAGGAGCCCCAGCTCAAAGACCTGAAACAGGCCGCAGGGTCCTGCGCCGACAATGACTACATCTGTATCGATCACTCACATTCTCTGTCTGCTCCGGTGGCGCAGACATTAACACGCTGTTGACGCCTGCGGGCTGCGCGCCGCAAACGCCGGCAGCACCCTCGCCCGCTGCTATACTTTCCGTAGCGCCGCAAGAGATTGAAAAAAAACGTGTCAGCGAACGCCCACTTTTCGATTGGTGACCTGGTACATCACAAGTTGTTTAACTATCGCGGAGTCGTCCTCGACGTCGACCCGCGCTTGATGCTGTCCGACGAATGGTATGAAACCGTCGCGCTCTCACGACCACCGAAAGACCAACCCTGGTACCGGGTGCTGGTACATGACGCAATCCATGAAACCTACGTCGCCGAGCGCAACCTGGAACCCGACACAAGCGGCGAGCCGGTCCGTCATCCATTGATCGAGACCAACTTCCGTGGTTTCACCGATGGACATTATTTAACGGCTGAGCGATCTAACTGAGTTGCGACGCTCAGCCCTGTAATCAAATAACGCGCTCGATGCCAGGAAGCCACTCCCGCCAGTAGTTGTGTTTCGCATGCAACGCGTCGATTGCTTCCTGCGGCCGGCGCGGCAAAAATCGAACATGATCACCGGAGCACAACTGTCCCAGCAGGTGCCGGTCCACACGCGCAAGCTGTGCAATTCGCGGATAGCCGCCGGTCGTTCCCGCATCGACTGACAACATGAACGGCGAGCCGTTCCCCGGACACTGGATCGTCCCTGGAAACACCGGCGCACTGGGCATGCGTCCGTCCGATGACACCGAGATCATCGGCCCATCCAGTTGCATGCCCATGCGGTCCGCACGACGTCCAATTATCCAGTTTGTATTGGTCAATTCACCCAGTTGCTCATCCTGCAGCAGATCCGATTCGGCCGAGCGGCAAATACGCAACGCCCACGTGGATGAAAACGCTGGCCGATATTCTTGCGGCGTGCGTGCAACATCGGTGTTGGTGTTTTGCTTCTGCAACTGCAATACATCACCTTCGACGAGTGCCCTGCCCTGATGCCCGCCAAATCCTGCCGCCATGTACGTTGAACAGGAACCCAGCATCTCCTGCGCCTGCAAGCCACCCGCGAACGCGACATACACGCGTGTACCGATCTCAACGGCCGCAATGGCGAGTTCATCGCCCTGCTTTGCGATGATCGTAGAATGAAATTCAATCGGCTCTCCGCCCAGCGTCGCCTGCGCAACGCCGCCGGTTAATGCGATCGCCGTTGGCGCGTTAAAGCGCAGGGTCGGTCCGACCAGCGTAACTTCCAACGCAGGCGCGAGCAGGTCGTTGCCAAGGAGTCGATTTGCGAGCGCCAGCGACAGCGGATCCGCCGCACCACTGGCCGGAACGCCCAGGTGTCGCATACCGACACGCGCGCCGGCCTGAATCGTCGTCTGCAGACCCGGCGCGAGTACCTCGACACTCACAAGCCTGCCTCTGCAGCGCTCACCGCTATGAATCGAATTCGCATGCCGACACGAACCGGAAACGGGTCCTTTGCTTGTGGATCGAAAAGCGTGAAAGTCGTGCGGCCGATTATGGGCCAGCCGCCCGGACCGGCCAATGCATACAGCCCGGTCCTGCCATCAGCGATCCCGACCGACCCGGCTGCCACGCGTTGTCGCGGTTGCTTGCGCCGCGGTATGCGCAGCGCGTCGGCCAGCCCACCCACGTAAACGAATCCTGGCGTAAAGCCGACGAGTTCAACATCGTATTCCCGCCCCGTGTGCAGCGCGATCAGCTCCTTGGCTGATAAGCCCGTCTGCTCACAGACAGCATCGAAATCCGCACCGAATTCGCCGCCATAGACAACCGGAATCTCGAGCAGCACGTCGGCTAGCGCCTTCGGCGTATAGCCTTTCGCGAGTTCTGCGGTGATCTGCTGGCGTGCCTCATCAATCGTGATTAGCGTCGCATCGAACTGCACAACAACCGAGTCTATCCCGGCAACAACTTCCTGCCACTCGTCAGCAGCACGCAGTTGCTCGGCGAATGCCTGCGCGCCCTTGGCTACGCCAAGCCTGATCGATAGTAAATCATCGCCGCAGGCTTTGATCGTACGGTTTGTGCTATCGCTGGACGGCACGTATGTCGACTCCACGGTTCTCCAGCACGTCGCGCACGGCGCGCGCCTTCTCTGCCGCAGCCGGCGTGTCTCCATGAATGCACAAGGTGTCGGCAGTCACGTTGATGACGTCGCCGTTGCGAGAAGTTACCTGCCCGTTTATTGCCAGCGACACAGCTTGCGTCGTGATAACGGCCAGTTCGCTGTGGACGGCACCGGGTTCTGCACGAGAGACCAAGCTACCGTCCGGCTCATATGCACGATCAATAAATGCTTCTGCGATGAACATCAAACCATGGCGCTCGGCCGCGCGTTCCAATTCCGTATTCGCCATGCCGACGAGCGCGGGTGTACCCGGCCCTTCGGCCGTTACTCGCGCGATCACATCTGCAAGCGCTCTGTTCTTAACAGCATCGTTGTACAAGGCACCATGAGCTTTTACGTGAACAAGTTTCGCGCCAAGCTGCGCTGCAATGTCAGCCAGTATTCTTACTTGCCCGGACAAAGCCTCGTACAACGCATCGCCTTCGAGATAGCCGCTTGTTCGACCAAAGCCATTACGATCCGGATACGCCGGATGCGCCCCAACCGCAACACCGTTAGCCAATGCCGTGCGCACAGTCGCCGTCATACTTTGCACATCACCTGTATGGCCGCCGCAGGCAATGTTGCAAGTCGACACAATCTGCAAGAGCTCCTCGTCAAACGGATCGCCCTCGCCCAGGTCTGCGTTTAGATCGATGCTTGCCATATACGATACACTGGATATCACGTTCTGGCGTACGGGGGAAACATCATGAGTGTCGCACTCGTGACGGGCGCAAGTTCCGGTATCGGAGCTGCGATTGCAATCGCATTTGCTGAAGCCGGCTGGGAGGTCATGGCGGCCGGCCGCGATGAGAGCAGGCTCGCCGAGGTGGCCGATGTCTCCGACAATATCGCGACCTGGGCTGGGGAACTGACCGATTCCGGCGACTGCGATGAACTCGTCGAAGACGCGATCGAAGAATTTGGCGCGATTGCCTGCCTCGTCAATTCGGCTGGCATCATGTTGCGCGGCGACGCGACCGAAACATCAGACGATGACTGGCGCGACGTACTGTGCCTGAACCTCGATATACCCTTCTTTCTGAGTCGAGCCGCGACACCTCACTTGCAACGATCCAAAGGCAGCATCGTTAATATCTCCTCTTACTGGGGCCTGCACGCGGACGCGCGAACCGTCGCTTACGCAACGAGTAAGGGTGGCCTGATCATGCTCACCAAGGCGATGGCCAAAGATCTGGCGGGCGATGGTGTTAGCGTCAATGCGATTTGCCCGGGCGGCGTCGACACACCGATGCTCGCGGCGGCCGCCGAAGACACAGACCTGGAGGTTGACGAGTTCCTGGGCGAAATAGCAGAGTTCAGCCCCAATGGTCGTATCGCATCGCCCGAGGAGATCGCAGCACTGGTGCTGTTCCTGGCGAGTGATGCGGCGCGCCACATAACCGGCACGGCGATTCCCATCGACGGCGGGCTGGCTGCCTGAGAAAAAAATAGCGAAAATAGGGGTCGAACCGAGGTTTTTGAAAAAACCTCGGTTCGACCCCTATTTTCGCGTGTGGGCCCAGTAACGGATCAGCATGAAGCCGAACAACATACCGCCGAGGTGTGCAAAATTCGCGACGCCCGGCGCGCTGCCACTGACCCCCAAATAAAACTCCAACAGGCCATAGAACAAGACGAAGTATTTGGCCTTCATCGGGATCGGCGGAAACATCAACATGACCGTTCGATTCGGAAAGGACATGCCGTACGCGAGCAGGATCCCGAATACACCGCCCGATGCGCCGATCGTAGGATAAAAACCGCCCTGAAACTTCGCGACCAGCAACTGCACAAGCGCCGCACCAACAACGCAGACCAGGTAGTACGTCAGAAAACGCTGCGACCCCATCAAACGTTCGAGATCACTGCCGAACATCCACAACGCGAACATATTGAATGCAATATGCATCACACCACCGTGCAAAAATCCGTACGTCAGCAATTGCCACAATGCGAACGGCGACCTTGGGTCCGTCGTGGGCCACAGTGCCAGATTGATGTACATAAAATCCGGATAGACCTGCTGCAGTGCAAAAA
>JADFLJ010000175.1 GCA_022564475.1 Pseudomonadota bacterium | reverse complement strand
CAATTGACTCAAGTATGTGTCGCACATTTTCGATGTCCGAGCCGTATGCGACACCCACTTTGATCTGCAATCGACCGTAGGTGTCGCGCAGGACCCAGTTGATGACGCGGCCTGATATCAACTCTGAATTTGGTACGAGTACGTTCTGGTTATCGAGTGTTTCAATTTCAGTCGCACGAATTCGGATTCTGCGAACAAATCCCTCAACTTCGCCGACTGTGACGAAATCACCGGTCCGAATCGGACGTTCGAATAACAAGATAATGCCCGAGACGAAATTGTTCGCGATTTCCTGCATGCCAAAGCCGATGCCCAGGGCGAGGGCGCCGGAGATGAGTGCGATGCCGGTGAGATCTACATCCGCCATTGCCAATGCGACGAGTACCGCAATGACGAAACCGATGTACCCAAATAACGTCATGATGGCGTCGCGTGCGCCGCGCTCGGCTACGATGTGCTGCAACCAGCGGCGATCGATCCAGCGTTTGAGCCAGCCGATCACGATGATGACGCCGGCGAAGACCAGGATGCCGCCAATAATATTGAGCGGTATTATTTGTACATTACCGATTGGCCAGCCAACCTTAACGTTCTCAACCAGTTTGCCGAGCGTCGAACCGGATTCATCCCAGACATAGATCATGTAGACGATAAAGCTAAGCCACAGGACGAGATCAGCGACCAAGCGCATGAAGCCTATGCCGGTTCCTTTACCGGTCTTTGTTACACCTAGCGAGGCACGTGCGCGTGCTGCTGTCGGCGTCTCCTGGTTCAGCAGAAAATCAAAGCCGACATAGACCAGCCAGATCAGGATCCAGAGGACAAATAGCGCGACGCCGGTGCGAGTGACTCCGTGAATCAGGAAGGCCGCAAAATTCTGATAGCCACTGAACACAGCAACAATGCACAAACCTGTTGTCAGTACGGCGAGCAACCGGAACAGCCGGAAGCGGCCCTTTACACCCGGGATTTTCGGCAAGTACAGGAACAGATAGAGAAAGGCGACTGCGACGAGAAATATCATCGAAGCGCGGCCGCTGACGTAGGGCTCTGTAACACGAACCGAGAGCCACTCGCCGCCAAGAACGACGAAGCTGGAGCAGATGGTCAGGAACAGCACACGCAAGCGCAGGCGCAGCGGTTTGACGTGGTCGGGTATCAGGCCTTTGACTTCCACCGACGGCGACAGCGGGCCCGTTGCCCAATCGATAACAACACAGGCGATGCCGAATAGAAATACAGCCCAGGCGACACGTACGAGAAGCAGGTCGATCGACGCATCCTGGAGGCTGATTTCCAGGACGGCAATAAAGGCGATGCCGATCAGCCACAGTGGCGCGAATTCTGCGATTGGTTTAGGTAACAAATAGCGGAATTTGGGCGCGGCCTCCTCGCCGCCATTGCGCCGATACCAGGACCTGAACCACAAGCGCAATAATATACCGCCGACGGTTGCGACGATGCCGGCGATGACGATTAGCCACAATACGTTGACCGGTGTTAGTTCATCTTTGAGTTCCAGCGACAGTGATTCTCTAAGCTTGGCCGGCCAGGTGGCGGCGCGTGACGGAAACTCAAGAATCAGCGTGACGATGTTTTGCGACCGACTGGACAGGAACTCCTGCGAAAGCTCGGTTTGTCGCTCGGAAATTCGAGTTTGCAGCTTGCTTGCTCTGTCCACCACAGTTTTACAACGTGATTCGGCGGCAATGGATTCGTCAAGCTCGGTACGAACTATGGCACGTTGATCTATAAAATCCTGGGGAACATCGTCGCCAACCTCGCTGAGTGGTGCGAAGCGTTGCTCAAGGCGTGTACGTTCTGCGCCGGCGGCTGTAACGCAACTCGCGGCGCTCGTCTGAATGCCGACTATGCGCGCGCTGGCGCTCGTCAGGAATGCGGAATCGACGTCCTCTTCATCGAGGCTTTGTCCGATCGACGTTAAATCTTCGTTGGCGGTAAGGTCATCGAAGCCAAACGGATCCTGGGCAGCGGCTGCTGCCCAGGTAAAGAGGAAAAAGAGAGCAACGGGCAGGCCGTGTAAAAATTTTCTCACGCGGCCTGCAAGTGCTCTGACATTCAATCGACTAGGTCGTTGAATCGACTTAGTTGCGGCCCATGAACAGGCGCAGTACGTACCAGAACATCAGTGCGATCGAAGCAAACAACGCCATCGACGCTGCGACGTATCGATCCTGCGGATAGTTCCGCATGATGTTGGATGTGTCATACAGCACGGCGGCGCCCGCGAAGCCAATCATGCCGACCGAGAACCAGGTACCGAGCTGGAAACCGAACAAGATCGACGCGATAATTCCGCCAAGTGCGAGCATTCCGCCCCAGACCAGCATGCCGCGCAGAAAGGAAAAGTCTTTGCGCGTGATCATCGCGGTCGCGATCAGTCCTACACAGCCCAAAACCGTAACGCCGGCAGCGCTGTCGATAATGGACGGGTCCTTCATATACGCCAGGATGATCATCGGCGAGAATATGAGCGCCTGGGCTACCACGAGAATCGCAAATGCCGCGTATTGTGCGGGCCTGGACACGAGCCGGTGGGCGAAATGCGATGCACCCCAGCCAACCAGCATGAATGCACCCATCGTCATCAACCAGTTGTTTAACATCGCCGGGGCAATACGGAACGCAATACCGGATGAGATCAGGTATGCCTCGATTGCCGCAAAGGCCAGAATTCCGCCAACAACGTGCGCGTAGCATTTCCAGATGAAATCGGAACGGTCCGCGACCGAGGCCTGGGCAACTGGCGTCGCGTAATTCATGTTTTCTTGCATCGATTTAAGTCTTTGTAATGAAGCGTGCAGCTATTTTAACACTTTCTATTCGACTCGATGCTGTATCTTCCCGATCTGTGACGGCACAAGCCACAACGAAATTTCGCCACACAACAGTGACCGCCATTGTGATCGCGAACATGATTGGCACCGGCGTCTTTACGAGTCTCGGCTTCCAATTGCTGGATATTCGCTCGGGCTTTGTCCTGTTGCTGCTGTGGGCTGTCGGTGGCCTGGTCGCGCTCTGCGGGGCTATGACCTATGCGGAGCTCGGTGCCGCGTTGCCCCGGTCCGGCGGCGAATACAACTTCCTCTCGCGCATTTTCCATCCAGTGGCGGGCTTCGTGTCCGGTTGGGTGTCGGCAACAATCGGTTTTGCAGCCCCAACAGCACTTGCCGCGATGACGTTTTCGGCTTATGCCACCCATTCCTGGGCGAATGAGCCCGATGCCTGGGTCGAAAAAGCGATCGCGATTGGCCTCGTCATCATTCTGACTTTTGTCCATACCAGCAGTCGGCGAAACAGCGGCAGACTGCAGTCCTTCTTCACGGTGATGAAGATCGCGGCCATCGTCCTATTTTGTGTGCTTGCATTGATGTTCGTCGATCTGCCGCAGCCTGTCGCATTCTTGCCTACAGCCGGTGACACGGCACTCATTACAAGCGCGGCGTTCGCCGTCGCGTTGATCTATGTGAGCTATGCCTACTCTGGCTGGAATGCGGCCACGTATTTGAGCAGTGAACTGGAGGACCCGCAGAGAAACCTGCCGCGAATCCTGTTCATTGGCACGGCGCTCGTGACGCTGCTCTACATAGCTTTGAATTACGTTTTTCTACGCGTTGCACCCATGGACGCGATGAGCGGTCAACTCGAGGTTGGCTTCATTGCGGCGGAATTCGCATTCGGGGAGCGGGGCGGGCAGTTTGCGGGTCTGGCCCTGGCAACATTGCTTATTTCGACGGTCAGCGCCATGACGCTCGCCGGGCCGCGGGTTTTGCAGGTGATCGGCGAGGATTTTGCGCCGCTGCGCCGCCTGGCAACAACCAATGCGGATGGCCTGCCGTACGTAGCCATCACGACACAGTCGGTTCTGACGATTGTTTTTATTCTGACAGGCAGCTTTGAGTCGATTTTGGTCTTTGCAGGCTTCACGCTCGCATTGAACAGCTTTGTCACAGTGGCGGGAATATTCTGGCTGCGCTACTCGCAGCCGGATCTGCCACGGCCGTACCGTACTTTTGCGTACCCCGTGACACCCATCATTTACCTGTTGCTAATGGGCTGGACACTTGCATTCGTGCTGATTAGTCGGCCAACTGAGGCCTGGTTTGGGGTGGCATTGATAGCGAGTGGCGTCGTTTTTTACTGGTTGGCGTCCCGGGAGAGCGCTCGTGACTGATCAAAACACAGAATTTTCCAGACAATCGGCGACGACAACACAATGGATGCCCGGCGTTCACGGTGAGCTGGCCCCCGAGAACCGTGAATTTCTGCAGCACATCGACGCGCTGATCGCGGACGGCATGCAGACCGATGTACTGGCGATCATTGCCGATTGGGATGAGCTGGATATTGCCGAGCTCATGGTCCATGTACCGCTCAGGAAGGCACGCAGGCTTTACGACTGGCTACCTCCGGAACATGCGGCCGACGTTCTCGAAGCGCTGAATCCGGACCTGCGTGCAATGCTCATGCAGGACTCCGACGTCGCGCGCATTACCGAAATTGTCGAAGAACTGGACGATGACGATGCCGTCGAACTACTGAATGATCTACCGGATCGCATCGAGGACGCGGTCCTCGAGCGATTGGCCGATGACGAAGAGCTGCGCGAACGATTGAAGTTCGACGAGGACTCGGCCGGCGGCATTATGAGCAGTAAGTTTGTCGTCGTCATTGATGACTGGAACGTCGGCACGGCGACTCGCCTGATTCGCCGCAAGGCAGCCGATATCGAGAAATTCTACGAAGCCTATGTCGTCAACGAGGAACGCGAACTGGTCGGGCGCCTCAAATTGCGTGACCTGCTGCTGAACAAGAAGAAGGTGCTGATTCGCAACATCATGCACGAGGACATGGTTAGTGTGACTGCGGACGCAGACCAGGAAGACGTACTTGAGCTCGCAAGCCGCTACAAACTCACGACAGTCCCGGTTGTCGATGAGCGGAACCATGTCATCGGCCGCATAACCGTCGAGGAGCTGCAGGAAGTCGCACGCGAAGAAGCGGAAG
>JADFLJ010000174.1 GCA_022564475.1 Pseudomonadota bacterium | reverse complement strand
CACGCGTTCTTCGACGATCATGCGCGCCAGTCCCTCAGCCAGTGCGGTCTTGCCCACACCCGCGTCACCAACATACAGCGGATTATTCTTGCGCCGACGACACAGGATCTGCACTGTCCGCTCGACCTCTATTTCGCGACCGATCAGCGGATCAATCTTGCCCTCAACTGCCAATTGATTGAGGTTGGTCGTGAACCGATCCAAAGCGGTCTCCTGCGGTTCGCTATCGACGTCCAATGACGGCTGTTGCTCTTCGCCACCCAGCTCACCCGGGACCTGCGGCATGCCGTGTGAGATGTAATTCACAACATCGAGGCGCGTAATGTCCTGCAAGTCCATGAAATACACGGCCTGAGACCGTTTTTCACTGAATATGGCAACCAGCACATTGCTGCCCGTCACTTCAGTCTTGCCACTGGATTGCACGTGGAACACGGCGCGTTGCAGCACGCGCTGGAAGCCGAGCGTGGGCTGCACGTCGTTTTCGTCATCCTGTGCGAGCAACGGCGTCTGCTCTTCAATAAATTGCGTCAGCTCTCGCCGCAGTTCGGGGATGTTCGAATCGCAAGCCTTCAGAATTTCATGGATTTTCGGGATATCCATTAGTGCAAGCAGCAAATGCTCCACGGTCATGAACTCGTGGCGCAGATCTCTCGCTCGTTGAAACGCTTCGTTCAGGCAGACTTCCAGTTCACTGCTTAGCATGTGTCATTCCTGTCAGGACTCTTCCATCGTGCAGAGCAAGGGATGCTGCTGTTGCTCCGCAATCGTCGTTACTTGTGCGACCTTGGTTTCGGCAATGTCGAATCCGAAAACACCGCAGATGCCCTTTCCTTTGGTGTGTACTTCTAACATAACCTGTGTCGCTCGGGTGCGCTGCATCCCGAATACACCCTCGAGAACCTCGACGACAAACTCCATCGGAGTGAAGTCGTCATTCAGGAGTACAACCCTGTAAAGTGGCGGTTTTTTCAGGCGCGGACGCGCTTCCGCGACGGCCAGGTCGAGGTTTGGATTCTGTTCAGGTTGGTCTTTGCGGTCGCTCATATGCGCACTATCTGGTTGCGAAATTCCTAAAATCAATGTGTAGCGGGTATTATATAAGGGTCGGACGCAGTTGCTGCAGGCTGGCCTCCCAAAATTCGAAAAAAGACCAGTTGCACGTTTCCACACGAAGTGAAGAAATACAGCTATATCATTGTCAAATAAAGGTTTTCTTACTGTGCGGCTATTGTTTATTGCGCGCCAGAACCCGTATTATCGTTTCGCTGCGTTTAAACGCACACAGACTTTCGGAATCCAACGATCCAAGAGATGACAACTAAAGCAAAATGGTCGGATCTGCTAAGCGGCGACAGCAGTCGCACGCTCGCGGCAGTGAATGGCCTGCTGCCCGCATGGGTCAGCCTGGTGATTGTCGTACTCATCGGCTGGCAGCTCGCGAAAATTATCTGGAGCTTCGTACCCGGTACTGATGTGGGTACACCTGTCATCGTTCCGCTTGGTCAGAACACGGCTGTCGTTATGAACGATTCGGCGCACGTACAGTCGATCGCCAACGTGCATATTTTCGGTGAGGCCGACGCCGCTGATGAGCCGATCCTCGTGGCGGCCGAAACAGACAATCTGCCCGACACGGATTTACAAAACCTGACACTAAAGGGTACCTACACGGCCGAGTCTGCCGACATGTCGATTGCGATCATTGCCGATGGCAACAACAAGGAGGAGATTTTTTCGATTGGCGATACGGTTGCATCGAACGCGACCTTACACGCCGTGCACGTTGACCGAGTCGTGTTAAACGAAAGAGGCGAACTTACGAATCTTGCCCTGCCACGCGAATTCGCCAAAACGACGCCGCGTACGAGCGTACGCAGGACGCCGACAGTACGGCCGGCAAACACACAAAGCATTCAGTCAGTCGTTGCGAAAAACGTCTCGAGGCTCGCCGACATTATCCGGCCGACACCGTATTTTCAAAATGGCCAGCAACAAGGCTACCGAGTGTATCCGGGACGCGATCGCCGAAAGTTCGCCGCACTCGGCCTGCGCCCTGGTGATCTGATCAAACAAATTGACGGCCAGTCGCTGACTGATCCGACGCAAGCCATGCAAATTTTCCAGTCACTTGGTACAGCCAATCAGGTGTCTGTCACCGTAGAGCGAAACGGCATACTACAAACACTGGTCCTCAGGACCGAACAACTGGACATCGGACAAGCGCAAACAGAATGACACAACAACAAACGATCAACGCTCGCAAAATCCTTATTGCCCTGGTGGCGCTAATCGCCGTATGCAATTCGCCTGTCGCTTTCGCCCAAGGCTTAATTACGCCGAATTACAAGGAAGCCGACATTCGCCAGATCGTCGAGGCGGTTGCTGAAATAACCGGCAAGACATTTATTATCGACCCACGTGTTTCGGGTCAGAAAGTCACGATGATTTCGTCAACGGCTATGTCGCCCGAGGCGTTTTACGAGGCTTTCTTGTCGGTACTGGAAGTACACCAATACGCGGCCGTCACGAGCGGCGATATTGTCAAGATAATTCCCAATGCGACGGCACGCCAGTACGCCGGGCCGATTGGCACCGGCAGCTCACAGGGGCCAGACGACATCGTCACGCAAATCGTGCAGGTCAAGAATATTGGCGCAGCACAACTCGTACCGATTCTACGTCCACTGGTGCCGCAATACGGACACCTCGTAGCACATCCCGGCTCGAACATGTTAATCATTTCAGACCGAGCGGCTAACGTCAGGCGGATAATGACCATCATCAGTCGCATCGATCGGGCTACTGACGATGAAATTGAGGTCGTACCATTGCAACATGCGTCGGCGGCTGAGGTCGTTCGCGTAATGACTGCTTTGATGCAACAGCCACGCGCAGACGGCGCGCCTGTCACAATAAATCTGGTCGCTGATGCCCGCACTAACAGTGTATTGATTGGCGGTGAAAAGACAGCACGACTGCGCTTACGTGCCCTGCTCGCACACCTCGACACGCCGCTGGAAGACGGCGGTGACACGCGAGTCCGATACCTGCGATACGCCGACGCTGAAGAACTCGCACCCAAACTGCAACAGCACTTTACGAGCCAGCAGACCGCCGCTGCAGGCGCAAGCAATACGGTGCAAGCGGATCCCGTAAGCGTCTGGGCGGACCCGCAAAACAACGCACTCATCGTGAGCGCACCACAAAAGATAATGCGCTCACTCATGGCCGTCGTCGACAAGCTGGACATTCGCAGAGCGCAGGTTCTGGTCGAAGCAATCATCGTTGAAGTAATTATGGACAGTGTCTCGGAACTCGGCGTGACCTGGGCAATAGAAGGCAGTGGCGGTGATGCGCCGATCGGTGTCACCAACTTTCCGGCGTTTGGCAATGGTGTCGTGCAATTAGGCTCGGCATTGGGAGGTGGCGACGCCAGCGGATTGATTGGTGAAGGCCTTACGATAGGCATTGGCCGAATTGCCGATGGTAAAGTCAGCTTCGCCGCGATCTTGCGCGCGCTGCAGGGCGATGCGAACACAAACATTATTTCGACCCCGTCGATTTTGACAACAGACAATGAAGAAGCCAGTCTCACGGTCGGCCAGGAAGTGCCTTTTGTTTCAGGTTCGTTTGCAAACACCGGCGGCGCTGGCGGTTCTGTCAATCCGTTTACGACCGTTAACCGCGAGTCGATCGGCGTAAAACTCACCATTACGCCGCAAATAAACGAAGGCGACTCACTGCTGCTCAAAATTTCGCAGGAAGTTTCCAGCATTGCTTCATCCGCTTCGGGGGCCGTCGATCTGATCACGAACCAGCGCATCATTGAGACAACGGTTATTGTCGATGATGGCTCAATTGTCGTACTCGGTGGACTCATCGATGACGTGCTTCGCGAAAGCGATCAGAGGGTGCCCGTGCTTGGCAGCATTCCGATAATCGGCAATCTGTTTCGCAGCCGCAAAACAGAGCTCGTAAAAACCAACTTGATGGTCTTCATTCGAGCCAAAATACTGCGCGATGCCGAGCAGACGTTCATTGAGACCAATCAGAAATACAACTATATCCGCGACGTGCAACTGGGTATTGCTGGCGTCTCAGTACCGTTGATGCCGAACGTCGAGCGACCAACGTTGCCGCCGCTCGACCTGCGGATCCCCGCGAGTTCGGCACAAGACAATGAAGACTTACCCGAGTAGATTCGTTTGACGCAAGAAATACAAAGTGAAACGGAAATCGTGCGCGAGACCAGCACCGATGCGGACGTCTCCGTTGCGCAAAAGATGCTGCCTTTCTCCTTTGCGAAACGACATGGAGTCCTGATTCGCGATATGGGTACGGACAGCGCGGACGTGGTCCACCGCGCAGGCACATCGCCTCTTAGCCTGGCGGAAGTACGGCGATTCGCGGGTGTTCCGTTGAAATTATCGCGTGTATCGAGCGAAGTATTCGATTCCCTGCTGCAATCGTCTTACGAACACGGCAGTCACAAAGCCGTGCAAATGGTTGATGGTCTGAACGATGACATTGATCTGGACCAGGTTGCTCAGGAACTTCAGGAGCCATCCGACCTTCTCGACAGCGATGATGATGCACCCATCATTCGTTTCATCAACGCGGTTTTGACTGAGGCCATCAAAGACAACGCGTCCGACGTACACATCGAACCCTATGAAAACCGACTCAGTGTGCGCTTCCGCGTTGACGGCATTTTGCGTGAAGTACTACAGACACGACGGGCGCTCGCACCGTTGGTCGTCTCACGTATCAAAGTCATGTCAAAACTCGACATCGCCGAAAAACGCCTGCCGCAGGATGGTCGTATTTCCCTACGCATCGCCGGCCGAGCCGTCGATGTCCGCGTATCGACGATCCCCTCTGGCCATGGTGAACGCGTGGTCTTGCGATTGCTCGACAAACAAGCCGGCCGCCTCAATCTGACGTCGCTCGGCATGGACGATGCGTCCTGCAAGAAGATGGACGATTTAGTTCATAAGCCGCACGGAATTATCCTGGTGACGGGTCCAACCGGATCC
>JADFLJ010000173.1 GCA_022564475.1 Pseudomonadota bacterium | reverse complement strand
CGAATCTTCGTGCAGAAGACCGCCTCACGGCTATTCGAGAAAACGTCGGCGAACTGTCAGCGGTCGACGCAAACCGACTGGCGACCGAGCTATTGGGCGACACGATCTACGCGAACGTCCTGCTGCTTGGCTTCGCCTGGCAACAGGGACTGGTTCCGATCAGTTACACGGCGCTGCTGCGTGCTATCGAATTGAACAACGTAAAAGTTGATAACAACAAACAGGCGTTCAACTGGGGACGGATCGCGGCAGCCGATCCGGCTCGAATTGAATCATTGTTGACCGACGACAGCTCGACGCAAGACCAGACCCTGGACGACGTCATGCGACGGCGCGCAGAATTCCTGGTTGGCTACCAAAATGACAGGCTTGCTGATCGATACACAAAGCTTGTGGAAAGAGTTCGCGCTGCCGAGACATCCTTAGGCAAAACGGAAGACCTGTCCGACGCAGTTGCTCGGGCTTACTTCAAGTTCCTGAGTTACAAAGATGAATACGAAGTTGCGCGGCTGTACACGCAGAGTGGATTTCTCGAGTCTGTCAGGAAAGACTTTGGCGAAAACGCCAAACTCACGTTTCATCTGGCACCGCCGCTGCTGAATACCGGGCTGGATGCCCGCGGCCGGCCGCGCAAAAGGGAATTCGGTAGTTGGATGATTCCAGCATTCAGATTGCTGGCAGGTTTGCGCGGTCTGCGCGGCACCGCATTCGATTTGTTCGGCATGGCGGCTGAACGCAAGATGGAACGCGCTTTAATCGGCGAGTTTGAATCCACAATCGACACTCTCTTGTCGAATCTTGACCCGGACAATCTGCCTGCTGCTGCAGAAATCGTGGCCATATACATGGACATTCGGGGCTACGGTCCTGTTAAGGAACAGTCCGTTGTCGACGTGCGCGCGAGAATAGAGACGCGACTAAACGACTACCTGAATCCAGTTAGTAAAGCAGCCTGACGCATGCGACGATGCCCGCATGGGCAAAATACCTGAAATCGGCGCAACAATTGAGATTGCAAACGGCGTGCACTGGCTGCGCATGCCGCTGCCGTTTTCACTGAACCACATCAACCTTTGGCTGCTCGAGGACTGCACCGGCAATAGCGACGGCTGGACCATTGTCGACACCGGCCTGGGCGACGATAAAAGCAAGGCTATCTGGAAGAACGTCTTTTCCGGTTTCATGGGTGGCGCAGCGATACAACGTGTGATCGCCACGCATATGCACCCGGACCACGTGGGGTGTGCAGGCTGGCTTGCCGATTATTTTGACGTTGATCTGTGGATGACGCGCGAGGAATACACGATATGCCGCCTGCTCGTCGGCGACACGGGCAAGCATGCGCCGGATGCCGCTATCGAATTTTACCAAGCCGCCGGATTTGCGCACGATGCACTTGATAGTTACCGCAAGATATTCGGATTTTTCGGCAAATACGTAACGCCTTTACCGGAATCCTATCGGCGCCTCAGTGACGGTCAACAATTACGCATTGGAAACCACGAATGGGAAGTCGTTATCGGCAGCGGCCACTCGCCGGAACATGCGTGCTTCTACAACGAGGAACTCAATCTATTTATCTCGGGTGATCAGGTGCTGCCGACAATATCCTCAAATGTCAGCGTGTACCCAACCGAGCCCGCTGCGAATCCATTGCAAGACTGGCTCGGTTCACTCGCAGCGATTAAGGGCCGCATCCCGGCAGATGTTCTCGTGTTGCCCGCTCACGGAGAACCGTTCCGTGGTGCGCACGAGCGAATCGGTGAGTTGATTGCCGGCCACATGACTCAGCTCGACGCACTGTTTGAGTTTTGCGCGACACCGCGGCGCACGATAGACGTATTTCCGGCACTTTATCGGCGGAAAATTACGAGTGACAATTTGATGTTCGCAACGGGTGAAGCTATTGCGCACCTGAATTTCCTGATGGCTGAAGGCCGCATTGAAGCCGAGCCTGATGCGAAGGACGTCATCTGGTACTGTCAAAAATAGAGTCGAGGGATCAATCTTGAAATACTTACGTACCTGTCTTGTGGCAGTCGTCGCCCTGTTGTTTGCTGCCTGCGGCGACCAGTCCGCAGAGACTGTTGTTGATTCGAAAACCGAGGCCGCGGCCAGCGCCGCGATCGCTATGCCTGACACGTATAGCGCAGAGATCGCAAGCCAAATTCTGAGTGCCGGCGGCAATGCTGTGGATGCGGCTATTGCAGTCGGGTTCTCGCTGGCTGTAACACAACCTGAGGCCGGCAATATCGGTGGCGGCGGATTCATGCTGCTTTGGATCGACGGCAAAGCAGAGTTTATCGACTATCGCGAAATAGCGCCGCGGGCATCCCACCGGGACATGTACCTCGATGAAAACGGCAATGTCATCGACGGCGCAAGCCTCCAGGGATATCTGGCCAGCGGTGTGCCTGGAACAGTCGCCGGCATGTGGTCCGCACATCAACGCCACGGCACGCTGCCGTGGGCCGAGCTCGTCACGCCCGCCATCGATCTTGCACGCGATGGATTTGTCGTTAGCGAACATCTTGCCAAGCGAGCCACCAGGGCATCATCCAGGCTCGAGGGCATCAGCAACTTCAATGACCACTTCAGCGGCTTGCAAACGGGCCACCTGTTCAAACAACCCGAACTCGCGAAGACATTTGAGCGCATCGCCGAGCACGGGGCTGATGGATTTTATGCCGGTGCCACGGCGGATCTCATCGTCGCCGAAATGGCACGTGGCGGTGGCCTGATCACGCTTGCAGACCTGGCCCGTTACGAGGCCGTTTGGCGCGAACCGCTCAAAGGCAAGTGGCGCGACTACGACGTACTGTCGGCGCCACCGCCCAGTTCGGGCGGCTTCGCCGTCATCCAGCTGCTTCGAATCAAGGATTTCCTCGCACATGAGTTCGAGGGCATCGAGCACAACTCGGTGCAATACATTCATCTCGTTGCCGAGATTGAGAAGCGCGTCTTTGCTGATCGCGCCGAATACCTCGGTGACAGCGACTACGTCGACGTACCGATGGAGCGACTGACCAGCGACGAGTACATGCGCATGCGCGCCCTGGAGATCGACCCGGAATTCATTTCGACGCTCGACGGCGTTGCACCCGGGCTCGAATCCACGGACACGACTCACTATTCGATCGTCGACAAAGACGGCAATGCGGTATCGAATTCCTACACACTGAACCTCCATTTCGGTAGCGGTGTCGTTGTCGAAGGCGCCGGCTTCCTGCTCAACGATGAGATGGACGATTTCAGCGTTAAGCCCGGTGTGCCAAATGCCTACGGAGTCGTTGGCAATACGGCGAATGAAATTCAACCCGGCAAGCGCCCCTTATCCTCCATGTCGCCGACGATATTGTTGCGTGACGGCGAGGTCGAACTCGTCATCGGGACATCGGGTGGCTCAACGATCTTTACGTCAGTGTTCCAGACAATCATCAACATACTCGATTTTGATATGACCCCGCTCGAGGCTGTGGGCGCGACACGCTTTCACCACCAACTGCTGCCAGCCGATCTCATTACCTACAGTCCACTGGTGCCACTGCCTGCGGAGATAATTTCGCAATTGTCGGACCGGGGATATCGTGCGGAGCCACATTCATTCTCTTTTGGCGACATGCAGGTCATCGTCCGCGATGGCGATAATTGGGGCGCTGCATCGGACCCGCGCAACAGGGGCGAGTCGCGCATACTGCAATGACGATTCGATCTCTATGTATTACCGAAGGCGCTGACCGGCCGACGATTGAAATGTTTATTGGCATGCACCGTGCCGGCATTAAACTAACTGTGGTTTGCCCGGCCGACCATCCCAACCACAAACTTCTCTGCAATGCCAGTATCGCGGTGATCGACATTCCACTCAAGAAAAATTTTGATGCCTTCGGCACTGCATTGCTGCGCGAGGAGTTGATTCGCGGTCGTTACCAGATCATTCACACGTTCAATAGCCGTGCCCTCACGAACGGTCTGCGCGCCGCCAGAAATCTGCCCGTTAAAAGTTATCGCCTATCGCGGCATCGTCGGCAACCTGAGTTTCCTGGACCCAATGTCGTGGATGCGTTACCTCAATCCTCGAATCGACCGGATCGATTGCGTTTGTGAAGCAATACGGAGCTGGTTCCTGCAAATGCGGCCGGCGTTCCTGCGCATGCCCGCCACGCGGCCGGTCACTATTTACAAGGGCCACAAGCGAGAGTGGTACACAGACGAACCGGCGGATCTTACGGCCGAAGGCATTCCTGCGGATGCCTTCGTTATCGCCTGTACGGCCGCCTACAGACCGCGCAAGGGAATCGAGTACCTCATCGAGGCGCTGGAAAAGCTGCCGGCCGATATTCCGGCGCACCTGATGCTTGTCGGTGACATGTCCGCGGACAAATTGACAGCGTTGATCGAGCGCAGTCCCGCACGCGATCGAATTCATCGCATCGGTTACAAAAACAATGCGCCCGCCTACAGTGCCGCCAGCGATGTTTTCTGCCTGCCATCAACCAAACGCGAAGGCCTGGCTCGCGCGATCATCGAAGCGATGATTTACGGTGTGCCGGCCGTTGTGACGAACAGTGGCGGCAGCCCGGAACTCGTGATCGATGGTAAATCCGGGTATGTCGTGCCAATCAAGAATGCACAGGCGCTCGCCGATGCGTTCGAAAAACTGTATCGCGACCCGGTGCTTCGGCAGCGGATGGGCGCTGCCGCCACGCAGCGCATTGCGACGAGTTTTCGCAACGAAGATACGATTCAACAAACGATCGCCCTGTACGAGGAACTTTTTGCAGGCTGAATGCATCACACAAGTGACGACTACGGCTGGCTAGCGCCAGGACATCAATGCCGTCATTTCGGATTTAGAGATGCAAACGCAACGTTTTTGTCCTAAACGCTGTTCGCAGTAAGCCACCATGTAAGTCGGGCATTTCATTCCCCGTCTGGAGTCGCGCTTTGCAATCGATTTTTCACGCTGCTCAACTGCCGACCAGTCACCCGTCAAAAATGCCTGTTCCTCCAATTGCTCGAGCGTCGGCATCGATGCACAGCCG
>JADFLJ010000172.1 GCA_022564475.1 Pseudomonadota bacterium | reverse complement strand
GCTATATGCTGCTTCTGTCATGACACACCTCCCTTGAGATCGAAATAGGCGATGAACAGGTTATCGTGCGCTCTGCTATGTGAGCTAATTAGGTCTCGCGCCTTGGCAATGCGCTTCTCAATTAGCTCAACGACCGTATATTCCACGCCAGCCTCCGAGCTTTCCAAATGGCCTAACAGGGTTTCGCAAAGGTCGCGTGCCACTGATATCTCAGTCTCCGCTTTGGTGAGCTTTTTGGCGTGCTTATTAGCTGCAGTCCAACAGTCGATAAAGGCCTGATCCTCCAGCCTGTGCGGGCCGAGAACCTCCGGTATCTTGAATTTCTTACTCATGACATACCTCCAGGTTAAAACAAGAAGGCACAAAAAAAACGCGAGGCCCTTTCGAGCTTTCGCGTTTCGTATCTTTAGCAACTGCTGCCACGGTGCACCCCTTGCAAAAAATCGCTGGGTATACGCCATCCGAATCAACGGAGGCTAATGCACCTAATTAGGTCAGTTCACCTCTTGCGTGACTATTCTTATAGCACCGCGCAAAACATCTTGCAAAACGCACACGAAAAAGGCCCCCAGAAGGGAGCCTTAAGTCGTTCTAATCAACAAACGTTTTTTCACATAGTTTTCACATGAAACCAACCGAAAACCCGTAAGTCGTTGAAATATGGAGCGGGAAACCAGGTTCGAACTGGCGACCTCAACCTTGGCAAGGTTGCGCTCTACCAACTGAGCTATTCCCGCAAGAGGGCCGAGATTTTAGCCTCTAATCGCCCGCTGTCAAGCCAATTCTCAGGTGTCGCTGATGATGAACGGCCAGGCTGCCCGCAGGTAAATGATCATTGACCATATCGTCATCACGGCCGCGGCTATGAGCAAGGCGAATCCGACGGCATAGATATCGATTCCGAACAGGACGTTCTGGTACACCATGAACGCGATACCGAACATTTGCAGCGTGGTTTTGATTTTGCCGGCCATCGATACCTTCACATTCGCACGCTCGCCGATCGTCGCCATCCACTCGCGCAAAGCCGATACGGTGATCTCACGACCGATGATGATCATCGCAATGATGTCCTCAAACCAGCCCGATTCCGCCTGCACCAACATGACCAGTACAATCGATACCATCAGCTTGTCGGCCACCGGATCCAGGAATTCGCCGAATCGCGACTGCTGGTGAAATTTCCGGGCAACCCACCCGTCGATAAAATCCGTCACCGCTGCAATACCAAAAATAACCGCTGCGATTGGTCGCGCGTGCGGAATCGGGGCGTAAAAACAAACGACAATAACCGGAATCGCGGCCATGCGAAACAGGGTTAGCATATTGGCAAGATTTAGTTTCAAAGATCTGTTCGCTCAGGTCGGCTGATCCGGGTGGAGCTCATTGTATATGGTTTCGGCCAGCGTTCGACCTATGCCGCGTACTTTTACGAGATCGTCCACGCCCGCCGCAACCACGCCCTGGAGTCCGCCAAACTGGCGCAGCAGTTCGCGGCGCTTCTTCGGTCCAAGACCCGAAATCTTCTCCAGCGTCGAGGTCCTGCGAGCTTTAGCGCGCCGCTGCCGGTGCGCCGTTATCGCAAAGCGATGCGCTTCATCTCTGATTTGCTGAATCAAGAGTAATGCCGCTGAGTCTGGCGGAAGTTGCAGCGGTCTCTTCTTGCCAGGAATGTATAACTGCTCTGCACCCGCCCTGCGCGCTCGACCTTTCGCCACTGCCACGACTTGCAACCAGTTCAGCTCCAGCTCATTGAGGACCTTGATTGCCTCAGCAAGCTGACCCTTGCCGCCGTCAACGAACAAAATATCCGGCATCGGCACTTCGCCCTTCTTGACGCGCGCGTACCTGCGTCGAAGTGCCTCTCGCATCGCACCGTAGTCATCTCCGCCCGTGTCCGGCGTCAGATTGAAGCGCCGGTAATCGCTCTTCATGGGTCCGGCTGTGTTGAATACTACGCAGGAGGCGACCGTCGCTTCTCCCGATGTATGACTAACGTCGAAACACTCCAGCCGTTCCAGGTCGCCGTCAAATTCCAGCGCCTCGCCCAGCGCTTTGAACTGCCGCCGAATCGTTGCATTGCTCGCGACCTTTAGACTCAATCCCTGCGCAGCGTTGGTATTCGCCATCTTCAGCCAACGCTGTCGATCCCCTCTAACGCGATGCCGAATTTCCACCTTGTGCTCGCAGCGTTGCGTGAGGGTCACCTGCAACACAGCGCCATCGTCCAGCTCATCTTCAACGATGATTTCGCGTGGCGCATCGCGCCCCAGGTAATACTGGGCCACAAATCCGTTCAGTAACGCGCATCGCTCGGTCTGCCCGGGCGATCTTGGGAAATGGTCACGACTGCCAATAATCGCGCCATTGCGAATAAACAGGATGGTGACACAGTGAATTGCACCATTCGAGGCAAAGCCGATGACGTCGAGGTCCTTGTTCGTACTTCGTGAGATGAGTTGTCGCGCCTCAACGGACTTAAGCTTCGCTATCTGATCGCGGTAACGCGCCGCCTGTTCGTATTGCTGGTTACCGGACGCGTCTTCCATGCGTGTAACGAACGAATCGACGACACTCTGATTCTTGCCATCCAGAAACTGAATGGCCGCATTGATGTCCTGCGCGTACTGATCTGCGCTAATCAGGTCGACACAGGGCGCCGTGCAACGCTTGATCTGGTACTGCAAACAGGGCCGCGTCCGGTTCCTGAAAAAATTATCATTACAGGGCCGAATCAGAAAAAGCTTTTGCAGCTCCTGCAAGGTCTGACGAACCGCACGAGCACTTGGGTAAGGACCAAAGTAACGCCCCTTGCCCTTGCGCGGCCCGCGATGAAATCGCAAGCGCGGAAAACGATGCTCTGTCGATGCGTATATGTAGGGGTAACTCTTGTCGTCGCGCAGAATGATGTTGTAATGCGGCCGGTGCCGCTTGATGAGATTGTATTCGAGCAGCAGTGCTTCGGCTTCGGTATTCGTAAGCGTAACTTCGACGCGCGCCACCTGCTGCATCATCGCCGCGGTTTTCGAATCCTGGTGCGTGCGATGAAAGTAACTCGATACGCGCTTCTTCAGATCGCGCGCTTTGCCGACGTAAACCACTTTGTGTTTCGCGTTCAGCATGCTGTACACGCCGGGCCTGTGCATCAGGCTGCGCAGGAAAGACTTCGAATCGAATTGCTGGTCGTCGCTCACTTGGCCAATAGTGCTTTTGCCTTCGAAAAAACGCTAGCAAACATTTCCGTCGTGAGGCGTCTCGTATTGGTGTTGTAACGACTGCAATGGTAGGAATCGAGCATCAGCAAGTCACCGAGGTCATGCAAGGCTGCGTGCGCGAACTTGAATTCGGCCTGTCGATAACCCCGCGCTTTGACAATCGCCCGATGCGCGATCCCACCCAGCGCAAGCACCACAGAGCCCTTCGCCATCGTGTCCAGTTCGTTCGCGAGGAAGATATTGCAGGTATTGATCTCCGCACCCACAGGCTTGTTGTCGGGTGGCAGGCATTTAACGGCGTTCGTGATGCGACAATTTAGCAGTCGCAAATCATCATCGGCGGACACCGATGCATCGTGCGTGCTGAAGCCGTACTCATGCAGCATCCGGTACAGCAGAATACCCGCATGGTCGCCCGTAAACGGGCGTCCCGTGGCATTCGCGCCGTGCATGCCCGGCGCCAGCCCCACGATCAGTAATGACGCATCCGGATCGCCAAACGGCGGCACAGGCCGACAATAGTAGTCCGGGTAGCGCCCCTTGACGTCGTCAAGAAACGTCGCCAGCCGTGGGCATTCGCGGCAATCCAGATCGAATACGCGCTTGTCCAAGTGCTAGCTGTCCGGATCGTCCATGTGGCGAATAATCGCTGCGCCGAAGCCGCGTGTTCCGACCAGTGTCGCGCCCGGAACCAATTGGTCGAGTTCCTGCTGCACGTCTTTCTTGCCATGCGCTTTTTCCCTGCGAGTCGGCTGATGCATCGCCTCACGCAATCTCGCCAGATCGAAGGTCAGTTCGCCGTTCGCAATCGTGTTAGCGACGCCTTTGAGAATCAACTCAACGGCGTCGTCCCAGCCGATATAACGCAGCATCATCGCGGCCGACAAGATTAGTGAACCCGGGTTAACGCGATCCTTGCCCGCAAAACCCGGTGCCGTGCCGTGCGTCGCCTCAAAAACCGCCACGGCATTACCGATGTTGGCGCCCGGCGCAATGCCGACGCCGCCGACCTGCGCCGCCAGCGCATCGGAAATGTAGTCACCGTTGAGGTTTAGCGTCGCGATCACATCGTAGTCTTCCGGTTTCAGAAGAATTTGCTGCAGGAAATTATCAGCAATGACATCTTTGATGACGATCGGATTGCCGGTCTTCGGATTCTTGAACGTAAGCCAGGGTCCGTCCCCAATCTCGACTGCTCCAAATTCCGCACGCGCCATGTCGTAGCCCCATTGGCAAAACGCGCCCTCGGTGAACTTCATGATGTTGCCTTTGTGCACCAGCGTCACAGAGTTTCGATCACGATCAATGCAATGCTGTATGGCTTTTCGAATCAAGCGCTCCGAACCTTCGCGTGAAACAGGCTTGATACCGATTCCGGAACTCGATGGAAAGCGAATCGCCGTCACACCGAGCTCTGTTTGCAGGAAATTAATCAGTTTTTGCACGTCCTCCGAGCCCGCCGGAAATTCGATGCCCGTATAGATGTCCTCGGTGTTCTCACGGTACACCGTCATGTTCACCAGCTCTGACTGTCGCATCGGCGTCTGCACACCCGGGAAATAACGGATCGGACGAATGCAGGCATACAAATCCATGGCCTGGCGAATGGCCACGTTCAGCGAACGAATACCGCCGCCCGTTGGCGTGGACAACGGACCCTTGATCGACACGACGTAGTGTTGCATCGCGTGCAGCGTTTCTTCCGGCAGGAATTGCCCATCGCCATAAAGGTCGACGGCCGCTTGCCCTGCGTAGACCTGCATCCAGCTGATCTTGCGGTCGTCGCCGTAGGCTTTGGCAACCGCCGCGTTTACAACGTCGAGCATGACAGGCGTTACATCGACACCGATACCGTCACCTT
>JADFLJ010000022.1 GCA_022564475.1 Pseudomonadota bacterium | reverse complement strand
ATTGCTGCAATCGCTTCGGGATACTTTTTTGCATAAACAAATACAACGAAGCCCTCCATGCGTGCGCGCGACACCAGCAAACTCATGTAATTGCTGGGGCCGGCCACAGGCCCGGTATTGTTGTATTGCGAAATGGCGCCGCAGATAACGACCCGTCCGTGCATGCGCAACATCGGCAGGACAGTATTCAGCGTCTCGCCGCCCACATTGTCGAAAAACACATCCACGCCTTTCGGGCAGTGTTGGCGCAGCGAATCGCGCAAGTCCTCGCTTTTATAGTCGATCGCAGCATCGAATCCGAGTTCATCCACGAGGTAATCGCACTTCTGTGTGCCGCCGGCGATACCAACCACCCGGCAGTCGCGGATGCGCGCAATCTGTCCCACGACACTGCCAACGGCGCCTGCCGCGCCTGAGACTACAACGGTTTCGCCGGCCTCGATGGCGCCAACCTCCAGGACACCGAAATACGCGGTGAGCCCCGTCATGCCCAGCACACTGAGGAAGGTCGGCAATGGCGCGATATCGGGGTTCACTTTTTGCACGTCTTTGCCGTCGCTGACGCAGAACTGCTGCACCCCGGTCATCAGAAACACATGCTCGCCGACGTCAAAGCCCGGCAACCTCGATTCGCGTATTCGCGCAATCCCGCCGGCGCGCATGACGGCACCAATTTCAACCGGCGCGATATAGGATCTCGCCGCATTCATCCAGCCACGCATGGCCGGGTCGAGCGAGACATAGAGCACTTCCGCCACGAACTGGCCGTCTTCCGCCTGCGGCACTGCCTCACGACGAATTTCCCAGTCACTGTCTGCAGGCAGACCAACAGGGCGCGCCGCGAGCCGTACCTGAATATTTTCATCCGTCATCATTGCTTCCTCAGAGTTTAATAAACTGTACAACCCACCAGATTGCGATACCGATCTGCACGACAAAGAATGCGAACCTTATTTGTACGGCACAGGCGGTTTGAGAATGGTGATACATCGATGCCGCTCGGATCAAAACTGTTTGCCTGTCGTTTTCGCGTCAGCGTCAGGCTGGTTCTTATGTAGGCGAGCATTCCCAGCAGTACCAACATCCAGACCACATAGGCTAATAAAGCGGCGATTGTTGCGTTCAACTACAGTCTCCCTGAATTCTTGTTGCAATTGATAAGGCGATTGGATGAGCGATTTAACTAAGCGCACTGTACCCGCAAGCCTTGTACACTTCCACGCTCCAGCTGGTCGGAGTCAAACTGCGATAAATACCGGGTTCAAAACACGAATAAATATCAGACTGTAATATCCGGGGGCACGAACATTGATCAAGATTCATGAATACAGTCATACTCGACGCGGCACCGATATTCGATGGCTACACGGTCGATACGTCCTGCGCATATGATCCTGGCGCGAGCAGCATTTTCAGGCTGCTGGATGCGGAACTGCCAACGCTGCGCAAGCTAATCAGAATTCGTATAAACGCAGGCGGCACATTTCAGTGGATTGCTACCAGAATGAACCATCTCGCAACAACCTGAAATCGTTTACACAGGATCTACGACCGAAATGCTGAGCGAGCCCTGGGGACTTAGTACGAGGCCAACGTCCGTAACGTGGCCCGACGATTTAATCCTGGTTGGAGTCTGCCGACAAATATCAATAAGTCAGTCGCCTGCAACAGTCGTGTAGTCTTCGCGCATGAGGAAGCCGAAGCCATCAAACTCGAACATGACCAGTCCATCCCGGTCCGGAATTGCTTCTGCTTTTCCTTCGAGGATGAGTTTGAACGCGCTTTGAGTTTCCAGAAGCTTCGCCGGGTCAATCATCGGTGTGTTATGCGCGGGTAACAGGGCCTTTAGGTCCGGCACTAATTCGGCCAATCGATCGATCGACTGCTCATAGCCGGCAAGAT
The DNA here is from genome assembly GCA_022564475.1 of Pseudomonadota bacterium. GTDB lineage: Bacteria > Pseudomonadota > Gammaproteobacteria > Steroidobacterales > Woeseiaceae > UBA1847. Next base: position 20,595 of record JADFLJ010000022.1, on the reverse strand, counting down.
CGGTTTCCGGGAAGAACAACCAGATTGACCCCGCGTAAAAACTGTCACCGGTCCACAGCAAGCCTGCGTCTTTGTCAAACAAGGCGACCGAATCATCGGTATGACCAGGGATTAGTAAAACTTCAAGCTCCCTGCCCCCCAAGTCGATCATGTCACCGTCATAAACCTTGGATGTGATCGCGTACGGTTCGATGTGGTGATTCGCCTCTGTTACGCCGGAAGGCAAATCAACGCATAAGGCCTCTGCCGAGGCCTCCATCTTTACCGCGTCGCTGTCATCGCCCAGCGTATTTTCAATCGAGAACGCCGTGGACGGAGACAGTATGTTTTCGAACTGGTGGTTGCCGCCGATGTGGTCGAAATGACTGTGGGAATTCAGTACGCGGACAGGTTTGTCAGTGAGTTGATCGACAATTGCCCTGATATCACCGATGCCGTTACCCGTATCGAATAACAACCCAGAATCGTCTCCAATGATCAGATAGGAGATAACTTCCTGCCATTGAAAGGGCTCGTAGATCGCCCAGATACCCGCGCCCACTTCATACACTTCAAACCATTCGTTACTGATGTCGCTCTTCTCAAGATCCTTGTAAGCCGCTCGTGGCAGGCGACTGCAAAAACTTGCCAGCTCAAGGTTCGCAACCAACCCCGCCCCGCTCGTCGCGGCAGCGGGCGCATCACTCTGTAGAAATTCAACAATTGCCGGATTAACGATCCCTGCCTGTTCGACATGCGGAAGATGGCCGGCATTGTCGACGGTCAGGAAGTCGACGTCCAACACACTCTGCACGGTTCTAGCGCCGTCGATCGACAGCGTCTGATCCTGCACTCCCCAGATCAGCTTCACCGGCAATCCCGATTCCTGGACCTGCCTGTAATGGGAGAGGTGGTCCTCCGCGGCAAACGCGTAGATCGTGGACGTGATCGCACGACGAAAACCCTCGAACTGCATCTGCACCCGGTATTGCTCTACCCATGTCGGATATTGTTCAGGATGCAGAAAATCTGTGAGCTGCCCTTCGGCCATGGCGGGGATGAGTGTCAGCGCGATCAGCGGGAATCCGATCCATTTTGGATAGCGTGGTGGCGACGAGGCTTCGGTCATGGGGTCCACGAGTACAACTTTTCTGACTAGTTCCGACTGCCTGGCCGCAAAACGCATGACCACGGCACCGCCCATGGACAGACCGATCAGATCGACGGGACGATCCAGTTCAAGTGCGTCAATCAAATCGCCGACCTGACGCTCGAATAATGCGCCGTTGTATTCAGTGGCCGGGCGATCGGAGTAGCCGCGACCAAAAAGATCAAAACGGATGACGCGAAATCCCGCATCAGCCAGTGCCTCGAAGGTCGTGTCCCAGATGTAATACGGCACGCTGAAACCGTGCACCAATATTACGACTTGTCCCGACTCAGGACCCGCGACATCGTAATGCGTCCATCCGCCCGACAACTCCACGAACAATCCTGGAGCGAGTTCACGCGCCTCCTCATCCAGCACTAAAAACTCCGTATCGGCGCGTTGCAACAAGACGAACAATACGATCCCGGCAAGTGTAACGAGCGCCACGAAACTCCAAATTGTTTTTTTCAACACGGCGAGACCCTATACAATGCAGCGCTTGAGTATATGAAGAACGAAAAGGCTTTTCCATGGCGTCCACTGACGGCCTGAGCAAGAAAGACATCCTGGCTGTACTGGCGATAACTGCCGCCGCAAGACTCGCGTACTACGTGTCGGGTGTATATTTCGATGCGAGCACGCTCGGTAGCTACATGCAATTCATCGACACCGAATTGCTTGTGACTCGATTGCTGGAAAGCCTGTGGTATTACCACGCGAACCCACCCATTCTTAATCTGTTCACGGGAACCGTACTCAAGCTGTTTGGTGACAGTTCAACAATCGTTTTTTCATTGACGTTTCACATGCTTGGATTCCTCGCAGCAACGGCGCTTTTCGGCCTGACGCTAAAGCTGGGCCGCTCGCGACTAATGGCGTTCATACTCACTGCGCTGTTTGTCGTCAGTCCCTCATTTGTGTTGTACGAAAACTGGCTGATGTACACGTTCCCAACCATGGTGCTGTTACTGCTATCGGCTTTCGCCCTGCTGCGCTTTGCCACAACAGAGTCAACGCGCTGGGGTTTTGCATTTTTCGCCTGCCTGGCTGCAATCGCCCTGACACGCAGCATGTTCCACCTCGCGTGGGTCGTCGTTATAACGGCTGGCGTATTTCTTGTAATGCGAGGCCAGACAAAACGCATCGCGCTTTTCGCGGTCGTTCCACTGCTGCTCGTCACAGGATGGTATGGCAAGAATTACTTCTTGTTCGGGACCTTCTCGGCATCCACATGGATGGGACTTGGTCTCAGCAATATCACGACGCTTGTCGTGCCCAAGGAAGATCTTGCGCCACTCGTTGAAAACGGAACGCTGTCAGATTACGCGCTCATCTCTCGTTACGAAGATCGCGATCAATTGTTTTACGACGTGGACGTACCGGCCAAAGCAATTCCTGTGTTGCACAACAAACTCAAGTCATCGGGCGCGCATAATTTCAATTACGCCAGCCTGGTTGAGATCAACAAATTCTATACAAGAGACGCCCTTCAGGTCGCTCGCCATTTTCCATCCAGTTATGCCACGGGCGTCCTGATATCGAACCGCTTGTTTTTTTCGCCGGGCAGCATGAATCTCTATTTTACCGTGGACAACAGGGTCGCCGCTTCGCCCATGGAACGATTTTACAATCCGCTGATCTATGGCGCCAACTTCCTGCCACAACATCTCGAGCAGCCACACTACGGATTCTCCGGCAAATACCGCATTGAAGTGAATACGGGTCTGATTCTGGTGATCACATTTCCGCTCGTAATTCTGTTCGGCCTGATCCGGCTTTTCATGATGTACCGCGATGCAGCGCCCGATCGCCGGGCCAGCGCCATTGTCCTCGCCTACTTGCTGTTCAATATTCTCTACATATACGCACTGGCAACCTTCCTCGAACTTGCCGAAAACTACCGCTACCGCTTTATTCAGGAGCCACTGATGCTGGTGGTCATCAGTTTGCTGCTTGGCGATCTGATCCGGGTTCTGCACAGGAAACGCAGCGAAAAAACAACAAAGCGGCTGAAAACAGGCTGATTTCCGGGGCCGACGCGAATATCGGCAGAACTTGCAGGAACATTTGGCGTCATAAGGTAGATGTCAAAAAACGCGGTCTTGCGAGACCGCGCAGAAACAGTACCATTGACGCCCTCGCGTTTCGCCCTGGGGTATCCGGGCGCGCACTCAACACAGGAAAGTACACATGATGATCAGAAATCTGTTCGCTGTCGGTCTTGCCGCAGCACTACTGGCCGCGTGTGGCGGCGGTGAATCCGAGCCGAACACCGCTGCTGACGCGACGGCAGACGTCGCCGAGATGACCGAAATTGTGGTGACCGACGCCGAACTGTCCGGCAATCCGTTTCGCGAGGAATGGGATACGCCCTACGGCATCCCGCCCTTTGACACGATCGAAGACGAACATTTCATGCCGGCATTCAAGAAAGCCGTATTGGAAATGCGCGCTGATCTCGATGCCATTATCAACAATCCCGATGAGCCTACGTTCGAGAACACGATTCTCGCGATGGAAACCTCTGGCAAATCAATGACGAAAATGCTGTACACATTTTCGAGCCTCACTGGCACCGAACTGAACGACAATCTGCGTCAGCTACAAATTGAAATCTGGCCGATGTGGTCACGCGAAAGCGATGCAATCATGCTGAATGAAACACTTTTTCAACGTGTTTCCGCCGTTAATGAGCAACGCGATTCGCTTGATCTTGGCGAACAGGAAGCACGTCTGCTCGAACTGACCTACCGCCAGTTTATTCGCGCCGGCGCAGCGCTCTCTCCGCAGGTTAAGGAGCAGATTGCGGACATCAACGCGGAGCTCTCCGAGCTCACGACAGAATTCGCGCAAAACCTGCTGGCCGAAACCAAGGCATTCACGATTGAAATTACAGATGCGGCAGAGACAGCGGGCCTTGCGGATGATTTCAAAGCCAATATCCGGGACGAAGAAAAAAAGGCCTGGGTGCTCGGTTTGAATCGCTCGGTTTACGAGACCTTTATGACGCAGTCCGAGAATCGCGAATTGCGCGAGCAGCTGTTCAACGGCTACCGCCTGCGCGCATCCCAGGGTGAGTACGATAACGGCCCAGTGCTGATTCGAGTTGCCATTTTGCGTGCACAGCGCGCTGAACTAAGGGGTTACGAGTCGCACGCCCACTACCAGCTTGAAACTCGCATGGCCAAGACACCGCAAGCTGCAGAAAACTTCTTGTTGCAAGTCTGGCAGCCCGGCCTTGAGCGTGCCAAAGAAGAACGTGCCGACATGCAGGCGATGATTGGCGACGAGTTCACGTTTGCTGCGCACGACTGGTGGCACTACTCGGAAAAAGTACGCAAAGCACGCTTTGACCTCGACGAAAATGAGCTCAAGCCCTACTTCGATCTGGAAGCCGTTCGCGGCGGCGCATTCGAGATGGCGAATCGCTTGTTTGGCCTGACCTTCGAGGCCGTCGACGTACCCGTCTGGAACGAGGTTGTTACAGCCTACGACGTTAAAGACGAAAACGGCGCCCACCTCGGTGTGTTCATGATGGACATGTACGCGCGCGACTCCAAGCGCGGCGGCGCCTGGATGAACAGCTACCGTTCAGCATCGAATATCGGCGGTGAATCGATTCGACCGATTATTACCAACAACCTGAATCTGGCGACGCCACCCGAGGGTGAGCCGACATTGATGCGCTTCTCCGAAGTCGAGACGCTGTTTCACGAGTTTGGCCACGGATTGCATGGTCTCATGACGCAGATCGACTACCCGACGTTCTCGGGTGTCGACGGTCCGCGTGATTACACGGAATTCCCGGCACAACTACTGGAACACTGGACGGCAGAACCGGAAATGCTTGAGCTATACGCCAGGCACTACGAGACAGGCGAAGTGATCCCTGAGGAACTCGTTGAGCGCATGCTGGCGGCTGCCAATCACAATCAGGGATTTGCGACGACGGAATACATCGCTGCGTCCCTGCTCGACCTGCGCTGGCATATGCTGACCGCGGCTGAAGCAGCGGCAATCACGGATGCACATGCCTTCGAGCGCGAGGTCCTTGAGGGCTACGGGCTCATTGACGAGATCGAGCCGCGCTACCGATCGCAGTACTTCGCCCACACGTTTGCGGGCGGTTACTCAGCCGGTTACTACGCCTATCTCTGGTCCGAGATTCTGGATGCCGACGGCTTCAACGCCTTCAAGGAAGCGGAGGATATCTTTGATCCTGAGACGGCAGCCCGCCTGAAGAAATGGGTTTATGAATCCGGTGGCCTTAAAGAGGCTGACGAGTTGTACCGCAACTTCCGCGGCGCGGATCCAAGCATCGAACCGCTGTTGAAAGGCCGTGGCTTCGACGTGACTCAAACGATCAGCGACTAAAATAAAGAGGGGTCGAACCGAGGTATTGAAAAACCTCGGTTCGACCGCTGTTAATTCTATGTATCAGCAACTCAAATTCCTGGCAGCTACGTTGTTGTGTGGCCTGCTCGTTGATACTGCGATTGCAGCCAGCGCCCCAGAGACGCCAGAGCTGACCTTAACTGCTGAGCAGCAGGCGGAAATCCTGTCGGAATTCTCAGTCGTTCTGAATGCAAACTATGTGGTTCCGCGGAACGCGAAAGCCTATGTCGAGGCTCTGGATCATGCTGTCGACAACGGCCACTTCTCTGCGGCCCTTAGTGTCGAAGAATTCATCAGCCAGACCAATAAACTGATTCAGGAAACACATCCAGACAAACACCTGCGTTTATTAACGCCGGAAAAGTACGACCAGGTCATGAAGATGTTTTACGGCGAGCAGAGCGACGATGAAACTGCCCAGCCAGCAGGGCATGTTGCCAACGAACATACAACCAGGCAACGCGCATCGGCAGGCTCGCTGAAATCGATCGGCGCGGGCCGTGTTTCTGAGATCAGCCGTGATGGCCTGAATCAAATCGCGTACCTCGAACTTGAGCGATTCGACGCCTCAACTCGATCGATCAATTTCATCAACCGCGTATTCAGCACATTCAGCGACAGCGACGGCGTCATAATTGATCTTCGAATCTGTGGTGGCGGCGAAGGAGAAATGGTCAGGATCCTCAGCAGCTTTTTCTTTGCCGAACCGACGCACCTGTTGAGCTCATCGCTGCATGTGGACGCCCAAGGCAATCGTCCCCTCGTAGAGCGCTGGACCATACCCAATGAGCTCAGCAATTCTTTTGCCGACAAACCGCTTATCGTTCTGATCTCCGAAAAGACGTTTTCCGCTGCGGAATCTTTCGCGTTTGGCATGCAAGCCGTCGGCCGCGCCGAGCTTATCGGCGAGACGACAGGTGGCGGCGGTTACATGAATGACTTCTTCGCACTGCCCCATTCCCTGGGCGCATCTGTGAGTGTTGGCCGTACGTTCGACCATCGAACCGGTAAGGACTGGCAAGGGATCGGAGTAACGCCCGACCTGCAAGTCGCAAGCGACCATGCATTGAAAACGGCACTCGATATTTTTAGCGACGAATCCGGGAAGCTGGCGAAGCTGAAGGGCGAAGAACTCGCTATTTATCACCAGGTACAGGCATATACGAATGCCTGGTACGGAGCAGACTCCCAGATCATGGAGCTGCTGCTAACTGACGATTTTCTAAGCATATACAAAGCTGCAGATGGTGCTGAGATTGCACGAATCTCCAATGCTCAACTCGTGCAACAAACAGCCGATGGCAAGGGAACAGCCACCAACAGGATTTATCATAATCGAATAATCCGCGACATAGAGGTCGACAAGACGACCGCAACGGTAACGTTGATCCTGCGTGCGACCGTGCACGAAATGGCGCTGCAGAAATCCGGTAATACCTGGATGATTATTAAAGATACCTACACGGACAAAGTTCGCGGCTAAGGTAGGAGGGCCTTCAGGCCCGAGCGCGGCGCCCATGGTCGCGGCTAAAGCCGCTCCTACAGCCGCTCCTACAGGAAGGTTCTCGACACGGCCCACCAAAGTCCGGTCAATCCGATCAGTGTCGATCCCGGGATAACCACGTACTTGCGATACAACGCAGACTTGTCGCGTTTGGCCAGAGCGTTTCTCAGGAGCAAGGCCAGTACAAACGCGACGGCGATGACGCTGAGCTGGCCGAGTTCGACACCCACGTTGAATCCGATCAGCGCACTCCAGAACTGCCCGGGCGGCAAGCCCAGCTCGCCAAAGAATCCCGCGAATCCCAGACCGTGTATCAGCCCGAACATGAATACGATCACGGGCCGCCATTTCGGCATGTCGGGAAGCAACAGGTTTTCGATCGCTACCCAGGCGATCGTGACGGCGATGAGCGGCTCCACGATGCCACTGGCCGGTGAAATTACGCCGGCAGCAGCCAGGCCCAGGCTGGCTGTATGGGCGACTGTAAAAGTCGATATTTGAATGACCAGCGCCCGCAGTCGCGTCGACGAAAGAAACAGCGCCAGGACGAACAGGATGTGGTCCTGGCCGGCGGGCAAGATGTGCCGCACACCGATTTTCACGTACAGACCTGCCGTCGACCAAAAGCCGCGAACCTCGCCGGACGCATCGAGAATGGGCTTTTCCTCAAGATTCTTGCCAGTCGCACTATCCAGCGCCAATAAAGCTGCGCACAGCTCCGGATCGAGACTGCCTTCACCGGGCACGCAGAATTCATCCTCGGGATGCGCTGCGACATCGCTGGGTATCGACGCATTCAGAAAAAAAGCGAACGCGACGCAGCCGAGCAACAGAAGTCGGCGACTGGCAGAGAAACGGGGCTTGTTGCTTGCGAGCATCGCGGCAATTTACGCCAAAAAACGCAACGCCGCCAACGTCGCTTGGCTAGAATAGCGCCATGCGTCGCTTTGGCTTGCTGCTTTTTCTCGTTTTATCACCTGTGGCATTCGGGCACGGTGGCGTGGTCGAAGAAGATGACCTCTGTGTCATCAAAATCGGCTACCTCAGAGCGCACTTCAAGATCTATGTACCGGCAGAGCGCCAGCATCAGGAGTTTTGCGAGGATATCCCGGTTCGGGGTGACAGTGTGTTCGTCATGGAATACCAGCATGACGGACTCAGCACGGCCGAGATCGACTTTCGAATCATCCGTAACGTCACCGGCAAGGGAAACTTTGCTCGCCTCTCAGACATTGAGGCGATTGCCGATCTGGACGCGATCACGATTCGATACGAACCCGCGACCGTTGTCCCCGATGTGTACACGTTGCTGCAATCCTTCGAGGAGGACGGCGAGTACATTGGTATCATTTCCGCCCGACAGCCCGATACACAAGTTGTTTACACGGCCGTTTTTCCATTCGAGGTTGGCTACACGGGCCTCGGATACTGGCCCTGGATCATCGCGGCAGTGTTCGCACTGCAATCTATTTACTGGTTCATGAGCCGTCGCGCGCGCCAATCGACGAACACGCTGCTACTACTGGCCGCAGCTGCCCTGTTCACACCTTATTCGATCGCAGACGCGGACGAATCCTGGGCCTCCGACTCGGGTTTCTTCACCGTGACATTTCGCAGTGAGCTGCAACCGCTGACGATCAACCGGATTCACAGCTGGATCCTGCACGTCGAAGACAGTAACGGTAATCCGATCACGAATGCAGAGATTACTGTCAATGGCGGTATGCCCGAACACAATCACGGATTACCCACGGCACCGCAGGTGATCGCAACAAACAAAGACGGCGACTACAAGGTCGAAGGCATGCGTTTTCACATGCGCGGTTACTGGGAAATCCGCATCCAGATCGACGTCGGCGATCGGCACGACAGCGTGATGATTCCACTGGACCTCTGATGAACTCCGCTACGCAAAGAATCCGGCCATGGATGGTCGTCGCAATCGCGGCCATCACACTCTTGCTGACCTACGAAGCCTGGCTGCGATTTGCTCCGCCGGCTGACTGGTCGGACGAGGAATTATCGCAACTCGCCTCGCTCTGGATTGGCAACTTGCCAGACCTGCCGCCGGACACTAGCAATGCGGTCGCTGACAATCCCGCTGCGGCCGCCTTCGGCCAGCAGTTATTTTTCGACGCACGACTCAGTGCGAATGGCATGATTTCCTGCTCCACCTGTCACCAACCCATACGACACTTCACCGACGGCCTGCCAAAAGGCATCGCGCTCGGTGAGTCACGGCGCAACACACCCAGCATCGTCGGCACGGCTTACAGCCCATGGTTGTACTGGGACGGTCGCAAGGACAGCCAGTGGGCGCAGGCACTCGCTCCGCTCGAAGACCCGAACGAACACGGCAGCAGCCGCCTGCATGTCCTGAGCATCATTGCATCGGTCTCCGATTATCGACAGGCCTATCAGGAACTGTTTGGCGCAGCGCCGAACTTGATGGTGCAGGAAGAAGTCGATCGTGCGTTCGCGAATATCGGCAAGGCGATCGCGGCCTACGAACGCCTTCTGCTGCCGGGCGCAGCGCGCTTCGATCAATACGTCGAACACGTACTCGCAGGCGGCGACCATCTGCATCAAGAACTCTTCAGCAAAGAAGAAATTCGCGGCTTGGGTTTGTTTATTGGCGAAGCGCGCTGCACCGAGTGCCACAACGGCCCCTTGCTTACCAACAACGAATTTCACAACACCGGCCCGCTTTCCGCACCGGGTGAGCTACCGGATCGCGGCCGCATAGACGGCGTGCGCGAAGTGCTGGCCGATCCGTTCAATTGCCTGGGTTTGTTCAATGACGACCCCGAGCCGTCCTGCGCGGAACTCCGCTACGTGAGAACAGGCGTCGAACTCATCGCTGCGACGCGCACGCCCTCATTGCGCAACCTGAAAAATACCGCACCCTTCCAGCGCAAGGGCCAAACCGCAACGCTCACCGCTGTCCTCGATCATTACAATAAGGCACCGCTCGCGATGATCGGCCACAATGAAACGACGGAACTCAATTTACGCGGCTGGGAACTGCGCGCCCTTGAAGCGTTTTTGCACACGCTCGGCGCGCCGATTGCGGCTGACGAAAAATGGTTACACCCCCCCGAAAAAGGCGGAAAAGGGGTCAGATCCAATTTAGATGGAGAAAATCATGGAGATTAAGCAGCAAATAGACGTCAGGGCCACGCCCGCCGAAATTTACGACACGCTCATGTCGTCTGAGAAATTTGCAACGTTCACCGACGCAGCCGCTGAGATTGACCCATCCGCAAGTATTGGAAACCCCTTATCGCTTACTTCGCGTAGATCTTTAGCGACTCATCGGAGGGCGGCTGTCTGCCATCAGTAAGTCGAGCGTCTGTTGCGCTTTTTTCAGGTCGGCAAGATCGCGCGGTTCCAGCATCTCGCATTCGTCGTTCAGCATTTGCTCGATCGTGACGGGATAATGCTTGCAGTCGTCGGGACGGTTGTAATAGATACGACATATGTATTTGTCTTGTCCGGGCAGTTTCCGCAACCATGGACATCGCAGCATTCGTTTACCGGTCACCGGGCTGATCCAGATTTTTCCACCGCGAGCATAATGCGCGATTTTCGGCGCGTGGTTTTCCCACCAGTCTATCTCGTTGTCCGAGACTGTCAGGTCGGGGCCATACAGCGTGCAACACTTGCCGCATTGATTACAGTCCTTCACTGCCACAGTCTCCAGTCACCCGATCGCAAGCAAAACCTCTCCTGGACCCCACTTTTTTCGTGTTATCTTTGCGCCCAAGTGATGAGCCAGCGATAACAAACCTATGCCTTTATTCAAACGAACCTTGAGCGAGTTCCTGTTCCGTCGATTCATGCTCAAGCATTATGCGTCGAACCTTCTCGTCGATATGAACCTGGAAGCCAAGCGTGAAACGCTGGACTACATCAAAGCGAACATGATCGACGTACCGTACTACGAAAAACATCCCCAGCTTGTCAATTTCGTGCTCGATCAGGTAACCGCAGACGGACTCTACCTCGAATTCGGTGTTGGCCGCGGCAAGTCCATTCGCTGGATCGGATCCAAAGTTTCAGAACCCGTACACGGATTCGATTCCTTCGAGGGCATTCCAGAGTACTGGAACGGAAATCCGATTGGCGCCTTCGCACAGAAGAAATTGCCCAAGGTCCCGGACAATGTTGAATTTCATATTGGCCTGTTTGACGCGACACTGCCGGACTTTCTGTCCGCGCACCCCGGCCCTGTCGCATTCCTGCACGTCGACTGTGACCTCTACTCGTCAACCTGCACGATTTTTGACGGTCTGGGTGATCGACTGCAACCCGGTGCGATTGTGCTGTTTGACGAGTATTTCAATTTCCACCGCTGGCAGCAACATGAATTCAAGGGCTTTCAGGAATTCGTCGCACGCTGCAACATCGAGTATGAATACATCGCATTCTCGGTCACGGGCCAGCAGGCAGCCGTGCGGATATTGAGCAACCCGACTTTCGCCGATTAATTGTTCGATTAGGACCGTTGCCCGGTCACGAACTCTTTCTCAACCGCAGCCAGATCTTCCTCGGTATCCACGCCACGACCCGGCCTGATCGCAGGGCGCCCTACCCTGATACGCATGCCGAGCGACAGGGCGCGCAATTGCTCCAGATGCTCTGCAAGTTCAAGCGGCGATGGCTCGACATTCACGAGCTGCCTGAGGACACCGCATCGATATGCGTAGATACCGTGATGATGCAACGCCGCGTGCATTGCTTTGCGCGTCTCGCTCTCGCTGCGCGCATATGGAATCGCAGCTCGGCTGAAATAGATCGCATCGTCTGCATCGTTCAACAAGACTTTAACGACGTTCGGGTCTGCAAAATCCTCCTGCGACAAAATAGGCGATGCAAGCGTCGCTATGTCAACACCGGGATCATCCAGCAGCGCCGCACATTGATTTATAAGTGCAGGTGGCATGGCCGGTTCGTCGCCCTGTAGGTTTATGACGGCCGTATCGTCGTCCCACGCCATGATGTCCGCGACTTCGGCGATCCGTTCGGTGCCCGACCGGTGCTGGTCCCCGGTCATGCACACGACCGCCCCGAAATCTTCCGCTGCTGCCGCAATGCGCTCGTCATCTGTCGCGATGACAACCTCTTTGGCATCACTCTCAAGTCCACGTTGGTAAACGTGCTCGATCATTGGCTTGCCCGCGATGTCGCGCAACGGCTTGCCAGGCAATCGTTCTGATGCATAACGTGCCGGTATAACAACGACAAACTCAGTCATTTCTGATCCTGTTCATCCCTCATGCGCGAATCGATCTGCTCCAGCCAGGGCCCGGCAAGCACCGGGTCTATTTCCAGTTCGACCGGCACATACCAGAACCGGTCACTGAGTGCGCTACCCATTTTCACGGCGTCTTTTTCGGTCATCAGGATATCGAAATCGTCGTCGAAATTCAGGCTGCCGGAACTGATAATTGCATGGTCGGGAAACGCATGCTCGATGACCTGCATACCCTGCGCGCGCAGCAAATCGAAAAATCGCGTTGGATTGCCGATGGCAGCGACGCCGTGTACCGTCATGTTGGCGAAACGCTCAATGGGACGCGTTAAAGAAGCATTCAAGCGACACACTTCGCTGGCCACAAGTTCGAACTCAATGGCGTTTTGTTCCTTCGCCGTCTCACACTCGTCACGCAATCGCCCATTCACGAGAATCTGATCAACGCCGAATAATCGAGACGCGGTTTCTCTGAGCGGACCCGCCGGCAGCACGAATCGATTGCCCAGCCAGCGATCACCGTCGATGATACAAATCTCATAGGACCGTTTGAGCCCGTAATGCTGCAGGCCATCGTCCGAGATGATCAGATCGACTCCATCTTCGACGAGCATTTCCGCCGCCCGCACGCGATCACGATCAACGGCAATCGGACAAGCGCTGCGTTTCGCCAGCAATACGGGTTCATCGCCAACGACAGACGGGTCGCTCGCTGCATCAACTCGCATGGGGGATGAGGACTTGCTACCGCCGTAGCCACGACTGACGATACCCGGCCTGAATCCGCGCTCGGCAAGCGACCTCGCAAGCCACACAGACACGGGCGTCTTGCCAGTGCCGCCGGCAGTGATGTTGCCGACAATGATGACGGGTACACCGACGTTTTTGGACGTCAGCACTCCGCTCCTGTAAAGCAAGCGGCGCAGCTTGATGATGAGCCAGTACAGCGCGCTCAGCGGCAGCAACACCCAGTAGCCGGTGCCGCCTTCATACCAGACGCGATGGAACCACTGATAAACTGTGCTTTGCATACCTGATCTTAAGTGTCGCTAAATTGAATCCGATAGAGCGCCGCGTAATGACCGTTCGCCGCGAGCAGATCCGAATGCGTACCCGATTCAACGATCCGGCCCGCATCCAGAACGATGATCTGATCCGCGCGCTCGACTGTACTCAGCCGATGCGCAATAACGATCGTCGTGCGATCTTTCATGAGTACGTTGAGCGCTTCCTGAATTCGTCGTTCAGAATGCGAATCCAGCGACGACGTCGCCTCGTCCAATATCAGGACCGGCGCGTTCTTGAGCAATGCACGCCCGATGGCAATACGTTGACGCTGCCCACCGGATAAAAGGACGCCGCGATCGCCGACCATCGTGTCAAATCCTTCGGGCAAGTCATTCACAAATTCCACTACGTGAGCTGCCTCCGCGGCTGCCAGGAATTCTTCTTCGGTTTTATTCTTAAGTTGCCCGTAAGCGAGGTTGTTGCCGATCGTGTCGTTAAACAGAACGACATCCTGCGTCACGAAACTGATATTGTCGCGCAAGCTCGCCAGGCTGTAATCGGACACGGACGTACCATCGATCAGGATATCGCCTGAATCGACGTCGTAGAAGCGCGGCAACAAACTGGCCAGCGTCGACTTGCCGCTACCCGAATGGCCGACCAGAGCCAGTGTCGTACCCGATTTCACGACGATCGATATATCCTGCAGAACTTTTTTGTCATCTTTGCCGTAGGAAAAGCTCACATTGCGAAACTCAACATTACCGTTGACGCGATCCGCATGGACAGTTCCAGTATCAATCTCGTCATCTTCGTCGATGATCTCGAACAGGCTGTCCGCCCCGGCGACACCGCGTTGCAAGGTTGCGTTGACGTTGGTGATTCTGCGCACAGGCTGCAACATCAACATCATTGCACTGAAAAACGAGATGAATTGACCGGGCGTGAGATCGCCATCGACCGATTCGCGGCTCGCCGCATAGATAACGGCCGCAACACCAACGCCGAAAATTACCTGTGTGACAGCGACGCCCATCGAACGCACGCGAATCAGCTTGAGATTTTGCTTGCGGTTGCGCTCATCAACCTCTTCCAGCCTGTTCTGCTCATATTCGTAGCCGCCGAAAGCCTTCACAACCTGATTTCCACGAATAATTTCTTCGGTTACCTGCGTTACCTCACCGACCGAATCCTGAATACGGTCGCTGTAACGGCGAAACGCAACGCCTAAAAAGTGCACGATTGCGGCGATAACCGGAAACAGAAACGCGACGAAGACCGTTAAGGTCGGGCTTTGGTACAACATGACGCCAATCGCTGCAAAAACCGTCAATACATCGCGAATAGCAATCGTGACTACGCTCGTCACAGACTCGGCGACCATTTCGACGTTGTAGGTCATGCGCGACAACAACGGCCCCGTCGTTTGCTGGTCGAAAAATTTCGTGGGCAGCGTCAGGAATTTTCGAAACACATCGCGTCGCAACGAGCTGATCACACTGCGCCCAATCCAGCCCAGTGAGGCCTCAGTTGCAAATCCCGAAATGCCGCGCAATACAAATATCGTCACAAACGCGATCGGTAACCACATTGCCGTCGTCAGGTTTTGGGCGACCAGCGCCTCGTCCATGAGCGGTTCGAGAAGCAGTACCAGGGCGCCCTCAATGATCGCGGTCACCGTCATGCCGATAACAGCAACCATGCCGATCAGCTTGTGTGGAGTGACGTAACGCCAGAGTCGGCCGTACACCTCGCGTGTCCGGTTATCGATATCTTTGCCCACGTTATTCTTCAGCGGACTCGTTAACGGTTGCGATATTGATGTGCGAAAAGCCCAGGCGACCCGCGACGTCCATTGCCGTCACAACATGCTGATGCTTTGCGTTCGCGTCCGCGCTAATCGTCAATGACAAACTACTGTCACCGTTGGAGGTCTTTTGCAGCGCATTGCGAATCGTCTCGGCGCGATTGTTGATCAGCTCACGACCGTTAATCAGCACGGTGCCGTTCTCCGTGATCATGATATCGATTTGCTGGGGCAACTCTTCCACGATCGGCGCGCCCTCAACTTCGGGCAGGCTGATCGTGATTTTCGACTGCTTGACGAAGCTCGTCGATACCATGAAGAAAATCAGTAACAGGAAGACGACATCGATGAGCGATGTCATGTTGACCTCGGGTTGCGTTCGTGGCCGCAGGCTGAGTTTCATCCTTTGGTCTTTTCCTTGCGACGATGCAATGCCTCGACAAGTTTGATCGCCTCTTTCTCCATATCGATCACCAGCGTGTCGACGCGGCTGCGATAATAGCGATAGCCGATCAGTGCCGGAATCGCGACCGTCAGGCCCGCCGCCGTCGTTATCAGTGCCTCTGCGATACCACCAGCCAGTACGGTTGGATTTCCGACGCCGTGGGTGGTTATCGCCGCGAACACTTTCACCATGCCGATGACGGTGCCGAGCAAGCCGAGTAGTGGTGTAATCGCGGCGACCGTACCCAGCGTTTCCAGGTAGCGTCCAAGCTCGTGCACTACGTGACGACCCGTATCCTCGATACTGTCTTTCATGACGATGCGTTCCTGATCACGATTGACGAGGCCCGCCGACAGTATTTGTCCAAGCGGCGAACCCTGATGCAGACTCTGAATCTGCTTTTGATCAAGCTGGTCTTTCTTCACCCAGCCCCACACCTTGCTGGCCAGATCCTCGGGAATAACGCGCTTTTGTTGCAGCGTCCAGAAACGCTCCAGCATGATGCCCATCGCGATGATGGCGCAGAGAATAATCGGCGCCATGAGCCAACCGCCGGACTTGACTATGTCAACCATAAAAACGGTCTCTGGGAAAAAACGGAATATACTATGAATCGTCCTCATGCCATAAGCGACGCCGCTCAATTCGCCACTCAAAGGGCTCGCTGAGTCCGCCCTGGACACACATTCTGACGCGAATCGAGCCGCTGTCGGCCGTATTCAGCACCGTTGCACCGCTGGCGCGCCAACGAGCGACAACGTCCGCCTTGGGAAAACCCCAGCGATTGCCATAGCCGGCTGACACGAGCGCAACAGAGGGCGTCAGCGCCCGCACGAACGGCCCGATCGATGAGGTGCGGCTGCCGTGATGCGGGACCGTCACAAGATCGACCTCGGGCAGAATACGCTGCCGCACGAGCGCCGCCTCAGTCTGCGCTTCTATATCGCCACTGAGCAACGCCCGATGCTGGCCCGCTTCGATCAGCAACACACACGACGCCGCATTGCCTTGCAGATTTGCGCCGCGCGGTGGCTGCAGGATCGAAAAATTCACAGCGTTCCAGGACCAGTTCATGCCTTCGCTGCACTGGCTGATCGGCCGGCTAATCCACGGCAAGTCCTCGCCCGCCAGTAGCTCGTCAACCTGGACCTCTGCGAGCAGCGCCTGCACGCCACCGGCGTGATCCAGATCCGCATGCGAGACAATCAGCTTGTCGACGCGCGTAAGCCCACGATTGCGCAGGTACGGCACGAGTATGCGTTCACCGGCGCTACGGCCGCCCCGCCAGGACGGACCCGTGTCATAAACCAGAACCCTGGACCGCGTTTGCAGGACAAGTGCAAGCCCTTGCCCGACATCGAGCGCACGAATATCCACACAGCCTTCGGGTGGGACATGCGGCCGCCAGGAAAGCAGGGCAATCGCGCCTAGCCAGGCCGTGCGACGCGCAGGCCAGCCAGGTGGCAACAATGCCCAGACCAGCGGCACGCACAGCAACAGCCAGGCAAAATTTTCCAGCGAGGCGATCGGAACGGATGCATACGGCAAGCGCGCAGCCAGTGTGATGAGTTGCTCCAGCCAGTCGATGCTTACGGCCGCTGCGCGCAGGCAGAATTCGGCCAGCGGATGCAACGCGTTCGGCAGCGCGAGCCCAAGCAGCACGCACGGCACCGTCACGACGCTGAACAAGGGCACGGCAACAAGATTGACCAGCGGTGCCGCGAGAGACACGCGGTCGAACAAAATAATCGTTAACGGCATGAGGCTGATCAACAGCATCAGTTGTACGAGTACGAGTCCGCGAATCGCGTAGACAGGTCGCTGCCAACGCTGCGCAGGAAAGGCCTGCCGCTGCTTCGCGAACCAGAACAGGATCGCGACGGCGGCGAAAGACAGCTTGAACCCCGGCTCCATCGTGGCGACAGGGTCGCTGCACACAATAGCGATGATCGCGGCAGCCAGAACCCGTGCAGCGCTGACCTCTCGCCGCCAGAGCACAATCAACGTAGCAACGGCCAACATCAAAATTGCGCGACGCGCAGGTACGGCGAAACCGGATACGGCGACATACATTCCAGCGACAAGCAGGGCCACGATCAGCGCGACAAAATGGTGATTACCGCGTCCGAACAATCCCAGCAAACCGATCGCGAGCAGGTAGGCGGCAACCGCCGCAAGGCCGACATGCAAACCCGAAATTGCCATCAAGTGGCTCGTCCCTGTGCGCGCATAACGCTCCCAGTCCGCGCTTGAAATCCGCTGACGCGCACCGATTGCAACGGCCAATACAACGCCGACTGAGCCACTGTCGCCAAGAATTTTTATTATTTTCTTATGTAAAGTCAATCGTATACGCTCGATTCCTCGAGATGTATTGGAGTCCAGCAAGATGCTGCGCCGGCCACTGACCACGTAACCCGATGCGCCGATGCGCTCTCGAAACAACCAGGCCTCGAAGTCCATCGAGCCTGGATTAAGATTGCCGCGAGGCCGCCTGAGCCTGATCTCCAATTGCCAGATGTCGCCTATCTGCGGCGTGACGGGAGGCTCCTGCCAGCTGAGCCGAATGCGCTCCGGCACCCTCACATCATCGACAGGCGTTGCCAGGATTGCCGCGGACTGACCGCGCATGCGAGGAAAATCGGTGATGCGTAATTCGGTCAGGATACTGTCGCCCTCGAAATCGCGATCCAGCCGCCCATCGATAATCGACTGTGCCGAGCCCCAAAACAAAATGACGCCGGTCAGAAACAACAGGACATCCCGCCGCCGCACATTCGGCAACAACAATATAAGTGCAGCACCCAGGGCAACTAACAGCAGGAATAACTGGTCGAAACTCGTGGGAAAGCTGCTAAGCTGCGGCGCGATTGCGCCGGCCAACAGACACAGGCAGGTTCTGAGCATTTGCAAGGCTGGCGAACACGTCGGCCGAATTCGACAGGCTCTATTACTAAGGGAACGCGGCAGAAATGCCAAGACGGTTTTTTCGCAAATTCGCCGTGAAACGGCATCAAATCAGTGAAAGCTGGCTGCTGGCGCCTGTCCGCCATTTGCTGCACGACAATCGCTTATGGGGAATTCGCCGCCGCACGGCCGTACCGGCTTTTGCCATTGGCCTGTTTATCGCCTTCCTGCCGTTCCCTGGTCACATAGCGATGGCCGTACTCATGGCCCTGACCTTGAGAATCAATATTCCTGTCGCGGTTATTGCT
The DNA here is from genome assembly GCA_022564475.1 of Pseudomonadota bacterium. Lineage (GTDB taxonomy): Bacteria > Pseudomonadota > Gammaproteobacteria > Steroidobacterales > Woeseiaceae > UBA1847. The sequence goes on along the minus strand of JADFLJ010000022.1, from coordinate 1,838 downwards.
TCGTTTGTCAGCAATCCTCTAACGATTTATCCGATGTTCTACGCTGCTTACCGGCTGGGCCGGACGATACTGAACACGCCCCCGGTGCCGTTCGACTTTGAATTTTCATTGAATTGGCTCACGCACACATTCGTGGCGATATGGCAGCCGTTGATGCTGGGTTGCCTGCTGTTGGGAACGACCTTGGCCACCGTTGCTTACTTTGTCGTCGATTTACTGTGGCGTAACTCATTGCACAGCTACAAGTCGCGCAAGCGCAGCGAACGCGATCATTCAGTCTGAGTTTGCTCTCGTCCAGTCCGTCAGGTGTTTGTTCTCGAGCACCACGATCCTGTCCATGCGATGCGCAATCGAATGATCGTGTGTCACGATCACGAGGCTGGTGTTGAATTCCCGATTGAGTTCGAGCATCAGGCTCAGGACATGCTCGCCGTTGCCCGCATCGAGGTTGCCCGTCGGCTCGTCGGCTAACACCAGCCTGGGTTTCGTGATCAGCGCACGCGCTACGGCGGCACGCTGGCGCTCACCACCGGACAATTGCCCGGGCTTGTGCGTTAAACGTTCACCGAGGCCTACCCGCTCGAGCAAGGCCTGCGCCTCTGCGAGTGCCTCTGCCTTTGGCATGCGACGAATTAGCAGCGGCATCGCCACATTCTCTTGCGCCGTGAACTCGGGCAGCAAATGATGGAACTGATACACGAATCCAATATAGCGATTGCGTAATTCGCTGCGAGAGATCTCGTTGCCGCCATGCATCGCTTCGCCGCCGACAAAAACCTCACCATCGTCCGGATCGTCGAGACCGCCCAATATTTGCAACAATGTCGTCTTGCCGGAGCCGGACGCACCAATAATGGCCACTCGTTCGGCAGGCGCGATCTTCAGATCGACGCCACTCAATACCTCCAATACGGAATCGCCCTCGGTAAATCGCCGCCCGATACCGCGACATTCGAGAACCGGTTCACGTGTTTCATTCATAACGCAGTGCCTCCGCTGGCGCCGTTCTTGCTGCCATCCATGCCGGATAAAGTGTTGAAATCAATGCCAGAGCCAATGCGATGGACGATATTTGCAGCACGTCCTTCATGCGGACCTCTGACGGCAGGTCGCTGATGAAATAAACATCGGCCGCGAGAAATTTAATGCCAAACACCGACTCAAGGAAACCGACGATGCTCTCGAGGTTCATCGCCAGCAAAACACCGAGACCCACGCCCGCAAGCGTTCCCACGACGCCGATGACCATACCCTGCGTCATGAATATGCGCACGATACTCGCCGGTTTTGCACCGATCGTTCTCAGGATCGCGATGTCAGATTGCTTGTCTTTCACGACCATGACCAGTGTTGAAACAATGTTGAATGCGGCGACGGCCACCACTAGTAACAAGATAACAAACAGTATCGATTTCGTAATTTGAATGGACCGAAAAAAGTTGACGTTGCGTTTCGTCCAATCGCTGATCAGCACGTATTGGCCGTATTCAATGGCGATATCACGAACAATTTGCGGCGCGTCGAAGATTTCCCTGACCGCGAGACGCACACCCGTCACCGAATGATTGCGGCGGTAGAACTTTTGCGCATCGCCGAGATTAATGAACGCAAGTCGCCGGTCGAATTCATACATACCGACACGGTATAAACCGCTTACGACAAAACGCTTCATTCTCGGAAAAACGCCAGCCGGCGTGACCATCCCGATCGGTAAGATGACGCTCACTTTGTCACCTATTGCAACGCCGAGGTGCCTGGCGAGCTCAACGCCAAGCACAATATTGAATTTGCCCGGTTCGAGTGTCGCCACCTCGCCGGCTGTCATCAGGTCGCCGATG
>JADFLJ010000171.1 GCA_022564475.1 Pseudomonadota bacterium | reverse complement strand
ACGAGGAACATGGCTTGATGCACATGCCAACAGGGCAGAGCGGGCATCCGATGTCGGATTTTTACCGCAAAGGCCATGAGGACTGGCTGCACGGTCGCCCAAGCCCGTTTTTGCCCGGAGATCCGGTGTACACGCTGACCCTGATGCCGACAGGCGGTAGTATGGATGCCGGGCATTAAGGCCAGCGAGCAATTATGAAAGAGAATCACTTCACCGGGACCAGTACCTACATAGCGACCGACGACCTCAAAATGGCCGTCAATGCGGCCGTGACGCTGGAAAGACCCATTCTCATCAAAGGCGAGCCCGGCACCGGCAAGACACAGCTTGCGGCCGAAGTCGCGAGCTCGCTCGGCATGCCCTTGCTTGAATGGCACATAAAGTCGACGACAAAGGCGCAACAGGGCTTGTACGAATACGATGCAGTTGCGCGCCTCCGGGATTCGCAACTCGGTGATGAGCGCGTAAACGATATTTCAAACTACATCCTGCGCGGCAAGCTCTGGGAGGCATTTGAAGCAGAGCGGCAGGTGGTGTTGCTGATCGATGAGATCGACAAGGCGGACATCGAGTTTCCGAACGACCTGTTGCTGGAACTCGATCGCATGGAATTCTTTGTCTATGAGACCAAGGAAATCGTTCGTGCGAGGCATCGACCCATCATTATCATCACCAGCAATAATGAAAAAGAATTACCCGATGCGTTTCTCCGGCGTTGCTTTTTTCACTACATCCGCTTTCCGGACAGAGAAACGATGGAACAAATCGTCAACGTGCATTTTCCGAAGCTGAAAAAGAATCTCTTAAGTGAGGCACTGAATTGCTTTTTCAAAATGCGCGATGTTCCGGGCCTTAAGAAAAAACCGTCGACCTCCGAATTGCTCGATTGGATCAAGCTGCTGCTTGCGGAGGACATACCGCCCGAAGCACTGCACGCAGAAAACTCGCGCAAGGCCATTCCGCCGTTGTACGGGGCTCTGTTGAAGAACGAACAGGATGTGCACTTATTTGAGCGTCTCGTTTTTCTCGACCGCAAGAGCGGCGGACCGCGGTAAACAGGTATGTTGATTCCGTTCTTTTTCATGCTTCGCGATGGCGGCATGAAAACCTCAATCACCGAATTGCTGGTCTTGCTCGAGGCGATGAAGAAGGGTGTCGCCGGCCATAGCGTTGAAAACTTCTACTACCTGGCGCGTGCAACGCTCGTCAAGGAAGAGTCGCAGCTCGACAAGTTTGATCGAATTTTCGGAGTCTATTTCAAAGGCCTGGAGGACTCACTCGCGGATCTTTTTGAGGAAATTCCGGACGAGTGGTTGCGCGCTCAAACCGAGCTCATGTTGACCGACGAGGAACGCGCACAGATAGAGGCGATGGGCGGTTTTGAGGAGCTCATGAAGGCACTGCAGGAACGTCTCGCCGAGCAGGATGAGCGACACGAGGGTGGCAACAAGTGGATAGGGACGGGCGGCACGTCGCCGTTCGGCGCCTACGGCTTCAATCCTGAAGGCATCCGCATGGGACAGGCCGGGTCGCGCAATCGCAGTGCCGTGAAAGTCTGGGACAAGCGCCAGTATCGTAACCTCGATGACTCACTCGAGCTCGGTACGCGCAACATCAAAGTTGCGCTACGACGCCTGCGAAAATTTGCTCGTGAAGGCGCCGCGGATCAGCTGGACCTGGACGATACGATCGACAAGACAGCGCGTAATGGCGGCATGCTCGATATTCGCATGATCCCGGAGAAGCACAACGCGGTCAAAGTGCTTCTATGTCTGGATATCGGCGGCTCGATGGATGATCACGTCCGAATTTGCGAGGAATTATTTTCCGCGGCCCGCAGCGAGTTCAAGCATCTCGAATATTTTTATTTCCACAATTTCATCTATGAGTCCCTGTGGAAGGACAATCGGCGGCGACATTCGGAGAAGACATCCTTGCTGGAGCTCACTCATAAATACAGTTCAGACTACAAGCTCGTAATCGTCGGTGATGCGACAATGAGCCCCTATGAAATTGTTTATGCGGGTGGCAGTGTCGAGCACTGGAACGAAGAACCCGGCGCGGTCTGGATCAAGCGCTTGTTGAATACCTATCCGAAAGCGATCTGGCTGAATCCGGAACCGCGGGCGCGTTGGGACTACACGCCCTCGATCAAGATGACGCGCGAACTCATGGATGATCGAATGTACCCGCTCAGTATCGCGGGGCTCGATGAGGGTATTAAGTCCCTGCGATGAGCAATTCCAGATCGGCCAGGACCTCTTCCGCATGAGTCGCCGGTTTGACTTTCTCATAGTGCTTCGCGAGATTGCCGTCAGGATCAATTATGAAAGTCTGGCGTTTCGCGAGTGTCATGCCCGCGAATTTTGTTTTCACGCCGTATGCTTCGGAAGCCGTGCCCTCCGGGTCGGCCAGCAGCGGGAAGGGCAGGCCGTGGTTTTCAGCGAATTTTTTGTGAGACTCGACATCGTCAAGACTCACGCCGAGAATTTGCACGTTCATTTTGCGATAAGCAAAAATATTGTCGCGAAACTCGCAGGCCTCTGTGGTGCAGCCGGGTGTCTCATCTTTGGGATAAAAATACAGCACGACCCAGCGATCACGGTAATCCTCGAGTGAGTGCAGTTGACCGTCCTGATCCGAAAGCTCGAATTCAGGGGCAGGCTGGCCAACGACAACCTCATCCGATGCGCCGGCGGCGCCGGTCGACAGCAGGCAGAACAGGGCCAGAGTGGCCGGAAAAAGGCGGGTGACGGCTGTGAGATTCATTGGCTTCGATTCGCTTGTCGTGGAGGGCGTATTAGACACTATAATACGAATCGCATACCGGCATAAAGTGCTGGAAAACTATAGAGATATCTCCGACTCATGAGTACAAACGATCAATCAATCAAGACCGCATTGGTGCTGCCGGGTGGCGGTGCTCGAGGGGCGTTCCAGGTTGGGGTGCTGAAGGCGATTTCTGAGCTGCTGCCCAAGGGAGCCGTCAATCCGTTCCAGATTATCAGCGGGACCTCGGCGGGCGCAATAACGGCGATCGTACTCGCGGCGAAGGCGCGTCGCTTCAGGCATGCGGTTGCCGAGCTGGAAGATGTCTGGGGCAATTTTCGTTGCCACGATGTCTACAAAACCGATTATCTGACGATGCTCAAGAGCAGTTTGCGCTGGCTCGGCGCGATCGTCACGGGCGGCCTGATCAACATGCCGTCATCATTGCTTGATAATTCGCCGTTGCGCGCGCTTCTCAGTCGCAACGTGCGATTTCCACGAATTCAGAATGCGCTGGATCATGGCTGGCTTGATGCCATCGCCGTGACGGCGGCCGGCTACAGCACTGCGCAATCGCATACGTTTTTTCAAGCCACGCCCGACTGCAAGAATTGGACGCGAACGCGGCGGGTCGGCGTGCGCGAGGATCTGCATCTCGATCATGTCATGGCCAGTATCGCTGTACCCATGATATTTCCGCCTGTCCGAATGGGTGGCGAGTATTTTGGTGACGGCGCGATGCGGCAGGCGACGCCGCTCAGTCCCGCGATTCATCTGGGCGCCGATCGCATTCTTGTTCTGGGTGTGCGAAACGAGATCGCGGATAAAGCGCCGGCGCCAGGTACGAAACTCGACTCCCCGAGTATTGCGCAGATCGCAGGCTATATGCTCGACACATTGTTCATGGACGGTCTTTATTCGGATCTCGAGCGCATGACGCGCATCAATCAGCTAATCGATTCTGTCCCTGAAGAACATCGGACGGGCACAATGCTGGGATTGCAGGCCATCGATACGATGATTATCGTGCCCAGCGAGGATGTGCGTGACATCGCGCACCGCCATCATCAGGAATTGCCGTTGGCATTACGCATCTTGCTGCGAGGTATCGGCGGCAAGCAGCCGCGCGAAAATCGACTGATTAGTTACCTGTTGTTCGAGCAGAATTTCACGCGCGAAATGATCGACCTCGGCTACCGCGATGCGATGAACGTTGAATCCGAACTTCTCGATTTTGTCAGCGGCGCCGACGTTCCCCGCTTATTTGCACCGAGTTCGGTGAAACAGGATTTGAGTGCGGTTACTTGATATTTAATACGTTGTGGCGGGTCGTGACGACCTCGTCGCGGTCAGCAAGCGATGCCGCCAGTTTATCCACCATATAAACAGAGCGATGCTGTCCACCCGTGCAACCAATCGCTACGGTCAAATAACCGCGGTGAGCCTTCCTGAATTCGGGAATCCAGCGGCCGAGAAATCCAAGTATGTCGTCGTGCATGGCAACAAAGCGTTCGTGGGTGTCCAGAAACTCCTGAACCTCGCTGTCGCGTCCGGTCAGGCCTCGAAGCTCAACGGTCCAGTAAGGGTTGGGCAGGCAACGCAAATCGAAAACGAAGTCGGCGTCTGCCGGGATGCCGTTCTTGAAGCCGAAGGACTCAATGAGGACTGACATTGAGTCAGTTGCACGCGCATCGACACGTTCCCGAATCGTATCTGAGAGCTCATAAACACTCGTTTGGCTGGTATCGATGATCAAGTCGGCCGAATTCGTGACCTCTGCGAGCATTTCGCGTTCTTCCTCGATCGCGGCGAGTAATGCCGAGCCTTGCTCGGCGAGCGGGTGACGACGACGGGACTCACTGTAACGCTTCAGCAATACCTCGTCATCCGCTTGCAAAAACAGAACATCGGTCGCGATATCTCGTTTGCGAAAATTCTTTATCAGATCGGGCAGCGCCTTAAGGTCCTGACTCCTGTTGCGGGCGTCGATTCCGACGGCCAGCAGTGCCGCTTGTTGTGACGAGCTGCCAGTCACTTCGTCGACAGCGGCTTGCAGTTCGCGAAGGCAATCCGGCCCCACGGCAGCTTCGATCTCGCTGGCGTGCTTCTCGATGTACGTTCGCATCTTGGCGATGAACACATCGTCAAACACAGGGATCATCCCGGCCTTGATCGCGTCGATCCACTGGCCGATCGGCATCATCGGCGAGGCCACGCCGGATTCCAGGTCGATGATCTTGTAGTCACCGTCGGGCGTTTCGATGATGTTGCCCGGCGCCTTGGGATTCAAGGAATCGACCTGCCAGGTGGGAAGCCCCACTTCCTGGA
>JADFLJ010000170.1 GCA_022564475.1 Pseudomonadota bacterium | reverse complement strand
TCGAATTATCCGAATATCTCCGGATTCCTCGAGCGAATGCGGGCGCGACCGGCCTATCGGCGCGGCGTCGAGAGAGGCGGGCCCTACGCGTTGTCGGCGATCGGTAAGACCTAAGCTGCCTTGTTGTGATAATTGATTGAAGCCACCCCGGGTGGCCGTATTCTGTATGGCGAAAGCCAGGATTCCTACTAGACTTAGTCCATACGGACAGACATCCGATCGGCGGAATTGTTCGAGTTTGGGGGAGCGAAATGAAGAATTCAGGACTTTTGACATGCTTGGCGGCAGTCATCTTTTTGTGCGCCTGCTCAAAGCAGGACTCTTCTGTAGAATTTGCGACGACGGCGGCTGACGCCGAATCGATGCACATGGCGGCCAATGACGGCGGGATTCCGTTGTCTGAGGCCGGTGAGGCTGCGATGTCGCAGTACAAGATAGTCCGCAAGCTTGCGGACAAAGGCGACTTCATCCAGGCCAACCAGGCAGCACGCCAGTTAACGGAGGAAAATCCGGATTTCGTCGGCGGCTGGATCATGCTGGGCAATACCGCTTTATCTGACCCACAGTTTGTACAGGCAACCACGAAAGCAACGGAATTGTCGGACAAGGCAACGGCGGGCGAGCGGCTCTGGGCGCAGATTAATATGAGTTTTGTCACCAATGACTCGGAGGAGGGATTGCGGCTTGGCAGGGAGCTTGTCGATACCTACCCCGACGCACCGCGTGCCTGGCTTGTCTATTCGGGTCTGCTGGCGGCGCAGAACCAGCACGACGATGCGCGCGCTGCCGGTGAAAAAGTTGTCGAGTTGGCTGCCGACCAGGCGTTTGCTTACAACAATCTCGGCTTTTCACATCTTTATAACAACCCGAGAGATTTCGACAAGGCCGAGACGTACTTTAATCGTGCCGCAGAGCTCGAGCCGGACGAAGATAATATTCGCGTCAATATCGGCGACGTACATCGTGCAAAGGGTGATCTGGAAGCCGCGCGAAACGATTATTCCGCTGCATTGGATCTCGACCCGGCTAACGCGATCGCGGCAACCAAGCGTGGCCATGTCAATTCCTTTCTTGGCAATTACGATGAAGCGCGCGCGGACTACGACACGGGCATAGCCGCAGGGCAGGAAGGCAACAAATCGTATTTGGCGAACTATCGCGCCTTCGTCAATATTCACGCCGGTGACAACCGGGCGGCTGTTGTTGAACTTAAGGGCGAACTGGTTCGCCTGGATACACTGGACATGCCGGCCGACCAGAAAGTCAGCTCGCGTGATTTTTTGCTGATGAACATCGCGGATATCTGTTTCAACAGCAAAATGCTTGACGATGCCGCGAGCGCCGTCGATGAACTGGTTGCGTCGCTTGTTGCAGCAGGCAGCAATTCCGGTGACGACAATTTTGCCCGCCAGCAGGAAATAACGGCGGCATTCTGGAAAGGCAAGCTTGCGGCACGGCAGGGCGACTACGAAGAGGCGCAAGCACAGGCCGAAGAGTTTGCATCCCTGGCTGCCGCCGACACCAATCCGCGAAAACTCGAACGCTATCACGAGCTGCTGGGTCTGATAGCGCTCATGCAGGACGATTATCAAAGTGCGATCGCGCACTATCGTCAGGCCAATCTCAGCACCAGCTCCGGTACCGGTGACGTCAAAAACATCTTCATGCTCGCAACAGCACTGGAGGGTGTCGGTCGAAGCGATGAGGCGGACGAACTGATGGAAAAAGTTGCTGACTGGAATTTCAACAGCGTCTGGTTTGCCTTGCTGCGAAATGAGGCGGCTGACGGCGCCACCTAGTGTGTTTGCGGAATTAGAACCTGGCGACGTGGACAGCCGGCGGTAACACTGGTTCCCGGTTGCTATGCACTCGGCAGCACGTAGAAATAGGCGGCGACAAAGTGGCAGGCACTGCCACCCAGCACAAAAAAGTGAAATACCGTGTGGCCGAACGGTAGTTTCTTAAAACTGTAGGCAATCGCTCCCACGGTATAAGAGATACCGCCCGCGAACAGCCAGAACAAACCCGGCCCGGCGAAGGCGGCAATCAACGGCTTGATCGCGAAAATAATAAGCCAGCCCATGAACACATACATCAGCGTCGACAGATGATTGAATCGGCCCGTGTAAAAGAGTTTCAGGACAATGCCCGTGGCTGCCATGCCCCAGCTCACGCCAAACAGCGTCCAGCCGATCTTGCCGGGAAGAATGACGAGTGCGAAGGGTGTGTAGGAGCCCGCGATCAGAACATAGATTGCAGCATGATCAACAGTTCGTAATTTGGCTCGACGCGAGGGCAGCGTGGTGCTGTGATAAACCGTTGAGGACAGGTAGAGCAGTATCAGACTCGCACCGAATATTGCGAAGCTCACAATGTGCAGCGCCGTACCCAGTTGCGCTGCTCGCACGATCAGCAAGACCGTGCCAATGACACTCAATACCAGCCCCGTTGCATGGGACAGAATGTTGAGCCGTTCTTCTGCTGGCGGGTAGAAACCCGACGGCAATGCATTCGAGTGGGACAACAGCTAATTCCGATGCTACAGAACTTGGAGTCTACCTAATCGGCACCGCAAATTCGTATGATTCGGGATGCTAGACTGGGGACAGCATCAATTTCCGGAAAGGAGAACCCATGGATATCGGATCAGATCAGGGCATCACGCTCAGTAACGTAGAAACCATTCCCGGCAAGACCATCGTCGAGTTTTACGGCGTCGTGACGGGCAATACCGTGCGTGCGAAACACATCGGACGCGACATCATGGCGGGCCTGAAAAACGTTATAGGCGGTGAGCTAAAAGGCTACACGGAACTGTTGCAGGACTCGCGGCGAGAGGGGACCGAGCGCATGGTCGAGCAGGCGAAATCCATGGGCGCGAATGCGGTCGTCAATGTGCGATTTGCCACGAGCTCTATTGCGCAAGGCGCCGCTGAGCTGTTTGCATACGGAACCGCCGTAAAGGTCGAATAAGCATGGGCAATATGGAGAAAATCGGCCTCGCCCTGAATTTTGGCCTGCCGCTATTCATTCTGATCGTCGCCTACTTCGTCGGAAATTCCATCGAAAGGAAACACTTTCGTCAAATTATCAGTCGTGAAAAGGCGTTGCACGGCTTTCCCGTGACGACGATGCAAACGCTGCCGTCAGATTGGCAAGTGGGTCGTGTGGAAATGGTCACCGGCAGTATTGTTGTGTCGCTGGACTATTTCAAACGCATTATCGCCGGGCTCCGCGGGCTCGTTGGTGGTCGTATCAAGACCTACGAGCCGCTGCTGGAGCGCGCACGGCGTGAGGCAATGTTGCGCATGATCGAGCGCGCGAAAAAAGGTGGCTATGATGCGGTGATCAATGTGCGACTCGAGACGTCCCGCCTTGCAAATGCCAGGGGCAATGGCAAAGGCATTGCGGGCGTTGAGATGCTGGCGTTCGGCACAGCCATCACGTTGAATCGACGCTAGCATTTACAGATGAGATTTATCCCGCGCAGCCCCGAGGAGGGCATCAACGTCAGTAAGGAACACCCGCTGGTCGAGGCGGGTACGTTGATTGTCGGGATCGGCCTCATATTCGCTGTGATTGCAGTCACCTTGATCTTTCTGGTCGAGATCGCTATCTACTTCATACCGGCAGAAAAAGAAGTCGCCTTGTTCGAAGACTGGATGCCGACTGACATCGTGGTGGTTGCGGAAGGTGATGAGCGGTCGCAAGCTGTCGATGCGATTCTAAAACGCTTGTCCCGACACTATCCCGACTCGCCCTACACATTTCGCATTGCGATAGACGACTCCGAATTCATGAATGCCATGGCCTTGCCCGGCGGTCTGATCGTGCTAACGGCTGGATTGCTCGACGCCGTCAAAACCGAGAATGAACTTGCGTTCATCATTGGCCACGAACTGGGACACTTCAAAAATCGTGATCACATGCGTGCACTCGGGCGCGGCGTGGTTCTCGGTATATTGTTCGTTGCAATTAGTGGCAGCGGTGCTGGGTCGAACTACGGCGCATCGATTGCGGATTTGGCCTTACGAGGCTTCAGTCGCAGCCAGGAAGCGTCTGCGGATGAGTTTGGGCTCGGTATTGTGCATAAGGAGTTTAATCATGTTGCCGCTTCGTGGCGCTTCTTTGAACGCATCGACGAATACGATGGCGACTTTCTGAAGCTCATGAGCTACTTGTCTACGCACCCGTCACCGGACAATCGTGTTGACGCACTGATCATGCTTGCAGGCAAAAACGGCTGGTCGATTACGGGTGAGCTCACGCCAGTCGGCTGGTAGCGGCCGCATAAATACCTCATGAGACTCAATGCAGATTTTTCGCAGCCCGCAGTCATACGACCCGATGACTACGAATGGGTAGCCTCACCGATGCCCGGCGTCGAGCGCATGATGCTGGATCGGGTAGGTGAAGAAGTCGCGCGGGCAACGTCACTGGTTCGCTACGCAGCCAACAGCGCCTTCTCAAAACACGTGCACAACGGCGGAGAAGAGTTCTACGTTTTGGCCGGCGAGTTTGCCGATGAACATCGCACCTACCCCGTCGGTTCCTATGTTCGCAATCCGATCGGCACTGCGCACACGCCGAAGATTGGTGAACAAGGCTGCACGATCTTCGTCAAGCTGCAGCAATTCGAAGCGGACGACGATGCACAGTTCGTTGTGGATACAAAAACTCGCGAGTGGTCAGCAGGCGTGATTCCCGGTCTCCAGGTTATGAACTTGCACCAGTATAAGCACGAGCACGTTGCACTCGTGAAGTGGGCGCCGCACACGCGGTTTAACGAACACAAACACTGGGGTGGCGAGGAGATTTTCGTCATAGAAGGCACGTTCTTCGACGAGTACGGCGAGTACCCCGCGGGCACCTGGATTCGCAATCCGCATCAGAGCACGCACGAGCCATTTACACGCGCAGACGGCGCGCTGATTTATGTCAAGGTTGGACATCTGAGCTAAGGCCCACAAGCGGCGATACGCGAGTATTTTGCAACGCGGTCTATAGCCTGCCAAAAAAAAGCCCCGCCACCGGTTGGTAGCAGGGCTTAGCCAGGAGCGTGATAGCGGGGGCTAGGGCTCCAGAAGATAGACGCCTATTTTGTACGCTTGAAATATGTTCGTGTCCGTGTCGTATTTGCCCCGGGCAT
>JADFLJ010000169.1 GCA_022564475.1 Pseudomonadota bacterium | reverse complement strand
GTCTGGCACCTGCAACGGCCAATGCGGCGACGTGTAGGCAGCGAACGCGAAAAAGGGCCGATCGTCATCTTTAGTGCTATCGAGGAAACCGATCAACTTTTCCGTGTACAAGTCTGTTGAATATCGGCCGTCGGGGTACTCAATCCGCTCTGTACCTTCCTGATAATGCATGCCGCCTTCCAGAAAACCCTTCGAGTCGAAATGCGTGCCCCCGCCCTCCAGCAGGTTATAGGCGAATTCGAACCCGGCGTTGACGGGGCTATTATCAGACTCCACTCCCAGATGCCACTTGCCCACGATCATCGTTCGGTAACCGGAATCCTTGAGCAGTTTCGGGAACGGCACAATGCGATCCGACAAATGGTTTTCGTAGCCGCGCATTGGCTGACCATTCAATCCGGTCCTGCTCTGGCTGGCCATGCCTGCCACGTGATTATTGTTGCCGCTTAGCAGCATTGCGCGCGTCGGCGCACAGAGCGGCGCAGTATGAAACTGAGTGAACAACACACCGCTGCGTGCCAACGCATCAATATTCGGCGTGTCGATATCGCCGCCATAGATACCAAGATCTGCGTAGCCCAGATCATCGGCGACGATTAACAGAATATTCGGACGATTATCAACCGCGGCTTCGTTCTGAGTTTAAGCACACCCCATTCCAACCATTAACAAAATAGCCGCTGTGCACAATGCTCTTGCAATCATAGTCCACCTACGCTTTGTTGATTTTATTCGTCTCACGCCGCTGCCTCGAATTCCGCGAGCAGCTCGATCAATATATGATCCGGCGAAGCGGCGCTTCCCGTTCAGACAACCCTCATGGTTCTACGGTTAGCCGCCAGACTAGCAGATAGGTTGCTTCAATACGGATGCAAGCTAAATGGCTTTCGAAAACTTCTGCGTATCCCGGCTCAGGTAGTCGTCGAAAACCATGCAAATATTCCGGACCAGGAACCGCCCTTTGTCGGTAACCTTGATCCGAGCAGCGCCCAGTTCCAGTAATCCATCATTCTCAAACCGGATCAAGCGTGGCCATTGGTCGCTGAAATAATCGCGGAAGCCAAAGCCGGTCCTTATTTCGAAGTCTCGCGTCAGGACTTCAAACTTGCACATGAGATCCTGAATAACCTGGCTGACAATAACGTCGCGATCATCCGATGTGAAACCACGCGCAATTGCCAGCTTGCCGGCGTCGATTGACTGATAATACTCCGGCAAAGCCTTGCTGTTTTGCACATAGACTTGACCAATATTGCCAATGGAACTGACACCAAGACCTATCAGCTCGCAATGTCCGTGGGTGGTGTAGCCCTGAAAATTGCGGTGCAAGCTGCCGTCTTTTTGCGCTTGAATCAATGAATCGGACGATTTGGCAAAATGATCCATGCCAACGTATTCATAGCCGGCATCGGCCAGCATGTTGACGGCCATACCAAGCAGTTTCAGTTTTAATTCTGCATTAGGAAGATCATCTGTATTAATTTGTCGTTGCGTCTTGAATCGTTGCGGTAGGTGAGCGTAGCTATAGAGTGACAAACGATCCGGTTGCAGATCAATGACCTGTTCGAGCGTGCGCGTAAATCCGTCGACTGTTTGTTTTGGCAGACCGTTTATCAGGTCGATATTTATGGATCGAATACCGTTATCGCGTGCAGCATCGACAATGGACCGTGTTTCGTCCACGGATTGAATGCGGTTAACGGCGATCTGGACCATTGGATCGAAGTCCTGTACGCCAATGCTGACTCGATTAATGCCGAGCTTGGCAAGATTGCCTATGCGACTCGCTGGCAGTTTGCGTGGGTCTATTTCGATCGAGAAGTCCTGACTACCGCCCTCCTCCAACTCAAAGTACTTGTGCAGCCCGGCAAAAATCCTCTCAAACTGTTCGTCATTGAGAAACGTTGGCGTGCCGCCACCGAAGTGCAGTTGTTCAACGCGGTGTGGGACATCGATCAGGTTGCTGTGCAGTTGCATTTCCCGCAACAACCGTTGGACATATGAGTCCGCACGCTTCAGGTTCCCCGTACTGATTTTGTTGCAGGCACAGTAGTAACAAATTGTTGAACAAAACGGGATGTGTACATACACGGAAAGGGAGCTGATATCTGTTGTAGCTATTGATTGTCTATACGCCTCTGTCCATTCGCCGTCGCGAAACTGGTCTGCCGTTGGATAGGATGTATAACGAGGCCCATTTACATTGTGTCGACGTATCAGGTCGGGATCGAATTTTAAAATTGACATAACTGTTAGCCGGTAAACAACGTAATTCGAACAGAGCAGTAATCTTAACTAACGCCGCTAACACGAGTATTGGGAGTTATACTTAGTAGCCACCAGTGGTTTGAAATTATGAATAAATGACTTTTTACAACCTGCTCAAGCTGGGCCACGTTGCCTGTGTTGTGATCTCCGGATCGCTTTTTATTTACAGATACGCCAGATTGAGTTTGCGGCCTGGCCGGCCTTTGCCCAAAGCGCTCAAAGTGCTGCCGCATGTCAATGACACAGTGCTGCTGTCCTGCGCGATCGGCATGTTGATCCTGCTTGGTCTGAACCCGTTCTCGACGCCGTGGTTACTGGCAAAAATCGTGGCTCTGCTCGTATACATCGTGTTGGGGGCGATCTGCATGCGCTCGTTGCCCGGTTCCAGGCGCCAGACTGTCAGTTTCGTAGCCGCGATTAGCGTGTTTGCCTATATCCTGTCAGTCGGCCTGAGCAAACAGCTAATACCGCTATGAGCAGGGCGCTCTGTTGATTGCTACTGCAGACTTGTCCTTATTGCTTCGAGAAACACCGCATCGGGACGGCCTAGCTGATCTGTACTGGCAACCTGTATCCCGTCACGATCGAGCAGGATTATCCGGGTCGTGTGACTGAACTCACCATCCGGAAGTTGCTTGTACTTAATGCCGAGAACACCTGCAATCTTGCGCACGTCGCCTGGCTTCGGCCGTACCATCGACCAACGGCCGCTGTCGACAGAGTGACGCTGAAATACCTGATGCAGGTTCTCCGGCGTGTCGCGTTCCGGATCGATGCTGATGGTCAGTACGCGAAGTCGGGCGCGCTCTTCAACCGAGAGTTTTGATTCCGTTAGCTTAATGGTGCTGATGAGCATCGGACACACGTGCGGGCAGCTGGTGTAGAACATCGTGAGCAGGACCGGTTGACCCTTGTAGCGGTCAAGCCCGGTGATCTCTCCGAGTTGATCTTCGACGGCTACCTGCAAATTGTAGACAGACTGCGGTGGCAGTGAATTGTCGTTCGCCGACAGGGTAACCGGTGCGACTACCAGCAATGTACTCAGCGTTATGATCGATGCGAGTCCTGAAATCCACGTCCTGTTCTTCATTGCCTGACCTCTCCCTGCCGCGCGCAGCGAAACCCGAGATTGCGTGTCGTGTACCGTGCCTCGAGGGAACTGAGCATCGCAACTCGCATCAATATCGCATAGTTTTCTTTCTCTTCCATGCTGATGGCCCCAGCGCCGCAAAACTGCAATTGATCCGCGCCGCCTTGCTCGCGGTTATCGCCACTCACGAGGAAAGCATTGAAATCATCAACCCATTCCCACACCAGTTTGTGGGTGTCGAAAACCTGGTAGTAATTCGCGGGCTCGCTGCGAACGTCAGCGATTTGATCGCCGCCGGTCTGTGAGTACCACGACAGGATACCCTGGCGCCATTCGGCGAGATGTCTTGCATCAGCCATGTCGTCGTTCGCGGCGGCAAGATATTCCCACTCGTACCAGCTTGGCAACCGCGCATTCTGTGATTCGCAATACGCATTGGCTGCGAACCAACTCACCTGCGTCACTGGCTGTTGTGGGCCCGACTCCGGTGCCAACGAGATCGGTCCGTCCCATGTTGCGAGATATTGATCATCGACGAACAGCGACACTGCGGTGCCGCGCTGCCATTCCGGGCGATGCAGTACGAAACGCAAAAACTCTGCATTCGTTACGGGCGTGTCCTGTACCAAAAAGTCGTCAACGGCAATAAGATTGTCACCTTCCGCCTCCGGAATAACCGATCTGAATTCGCCTCCTGAAATCTGGACGAACTCGCTGGCCTGCGCTAGTTGCGCAAACCCCGCGAGTACGGCCAAAACTGCTATTGTGTAGATTAGATTACGCATCGTCTTCAGTGCGCGGCGCCTTGCGGTCTTTCAGTGGCTGCGCGAACCTCCGTAACGTCGCCAGAGGTGACCTCTCCATTTTCATTGCCCCAACTATTGAGCGCGAAGGTCAGGATGTTGGCGATTTCGTCATCATTCAACTGACTCATGGGCGGCATGACTGAATTGAAGTCATTGCCATTGACCGTGACCGGTCCGGTCAAACCATTGAGGACGACCTCGATCGCACGGCGTGTATCGGCCATCAGGTAGTCGGAATTTGCAAGCGGTGGAAATACACCGGCAAGTCCCTTGCCGTCTTGTTGGTGACAGACCGAGCACGTTCCGTTGTACAAGACACGGCCCGCATTGACTCTTTGTTCCTTCGTCGCCGATCCCGTTAGATCTGCCTGAGTGACATCGCTGACGAGCGATAACTCTTCAGCCCGGACCTTGTCGCCAAGATAGACGGCGTCGACCTCCTTACCCGAGTAGACCGCCAGGTTGTCCTCTCCATCGACTTTGATCATTCCGAGTGCACCCTTATTAAAGGCTCTGAAAATGGAGTGGTCAACGATGATCAGGGTTCCGGGAACTTCCACACGGAACTCAGTCACCGCGGAACCGCCGGCTGGTACCAGCGTTGTTTGGACGTTTTCCTGGTATCGGGTGCCACCCTCTGTGAACACTTTGTCGAATATTTCCCCGATTACGTGAAAACTTGAAACCAGGTTCGGACCACCGTTGCCGACAAACAAGCGAACAGTATCCCCAACGCTGGCTTTGAGAGCGTTGTCGCCGATCAGGGCGCCCTCTGATCCGTTGAACAGGACGTAGGTCGCGTTCTCGTCGATCGCTTTTTGCATGTCGAAGGGCTGATGACCTTTTTCACGGTATTTGCCGACCGTGTAGAACTCGCCTTGCATCACGTAGAATTCCTTGTCGACCGGCGGCAGTCCTTCCGGCGGCTCGACCAGGATCAGACCGTACATGCCGTTAGCGATGTGCATGCCGACCGGGGCCGTCGCGC
>JADFLJ010000168.1 GCA_022564475.1 Pseudomonadota bacterium | reverse complement strand
TCACTGCGTGCTACCCGACGGGCAGGGAAAACTCACAGCCAGTTCAGTAAGGTTTTAACGGTTGCGACCCTGAACAAGCCTCTTCCGCGGTCTCGTGAAATCGACCCCTGGGACCCGGATGCACGAGCACAATCCGGCCAGAGGGCGCTAGGCTGGTGTTTAAGCAGCTAGTGCGTAGTTGTCGTTGTTGGCAACTATAGTTTTTACAGCTGGATTTACGAGGTAGTCTGTTCCTCGGCATGCACTCAAAGGTTCGCGACCCACGTCGAAGCCATGTCACCCCCGGTGTGCGTCCATTGTATCAGCCTTTCAGGATGCGAGCCTTTTGTCGTTGCCAGTCGCGTTCCTTGTTAGCGGCGCGTTTGTCGTGCTGCTTCTTTCCCTTGGCCAGTCCGAGGTCGAGTTTCGCGCGACCTTTACTCCAATGCAGGTCCAGCGGCACCAGCGTAAGACCTTTTCGTTCTACCTGGCCAATGAGGCGATCGAGTTCGAGGCGATGCAACAACAGCTTTCGCGCCCGGGTCGGATTCGGACTGACGTGTGTCGAAGCCGTCTTGAGCGGCGCAAAATGTGCACCCGTCAGCCAGGCCTCGCCGTTTTTGACATTGACATAAGCCTCCGTTAGCTGCGCATTTCCGGCCCGCAGACTCTTTACCTCCCAACCCTCGAGCACGAGACCGGCTTCGAACCTGCTTTCGATGAAATAGTCGTGCCGGGCGCGCCGATTGACGGCGATAAGCTTGCTGGCGGGCTTTTTGGTGTTTTTCTTGCTCATGAATCCTGTCTGGAGCACCTCTGAACGGCCGGCGATTATAGGCTTATATTGTCAGGCTCAGGAAATTGTATAAGAATCGCGCTTTTCGCAGATCCGAGATAATATTAATGCTAAGCAATCATGCGAGTAATGAGGGTAAGAGGACCTCGTTACACGGCACGTGGTCGTCGCGAATGGCATTCATTCTTGCGGTCACGGGTTCTGCCGTCGGCCTCGGCAATATCTGGAAATTTCCCTACATCGTCGGCGAAAACGGTGGCGGTGCGTTCGTCCTCGTTTATCTGATTTGTGTCGTTGCGATCGGCATGCCGGTGATGATGTCGGAAATACTGATCGGTCGTCGCGGTCGACGCAATCCGATCGCGACGATGTCATTGCTCGGCAAGGAAGAGGGCAGTTCGCGACACTGGCAGTGGGTCGGTGCCATGGGCGTGCTTGCCGGTATCCTGATTCTCTCCTACTACAGCGTAATCGGGGGCTGGACTCTGGCCTACGTAATTAAAAGCATCGGTGGTGTGTTCACAGGGCTCGACGCCGCTGCCGTGGCGGCCGATCACTCCGCCTTCAAATCCAATTGGCTAATGGTCGCGGCCTGTCACACGATTTTCATGGGTATGACGACGTTTGTTGTTGCCCGCGGCGTTGAACGTGGGCTGGAACAAGCCGTCAGGTTCCTGGTGCCGGCGCTGGTGCTGTTGATGCTTGTGTTGCTCGCGTTCGCGATAAATTCAGGATATTTCGCAGAGGGCGTGCGCTTCATGTTCACGCCGTCATGGGACAAGCTAAGCTGGGGCGGCGTCCTGATTGCGCTGGGCCAGGCGCTTTTTACGTTGAGCATCGGCATGGGCGCCATCATGGCTTACGGTGCGTATCTCCCGGAAGAAACGTCAATCACGGGTGCATCCGCCGTCGTCGTGATTGCGGACACCGTCATCGCCATCCTCGCCGGGCTGATTATTTTCCCTCTGGTATTTGCGAACGGACTGGATCCGGCATCCGGTCCCGGTCTCGTCTTCGAAACCCTGCCGCTTGCGTTTGGACACATGGCAGGTGGCAGCTTTTTCTCCACTGTCTTTTTTATTCTGCTGGCGTTCGCCGCATGGACATCGGCCATTGGTCTGATGGAACCGGCTGTCGCGTGGCTCGTTGAGCAGTTCCACAGAACTCGATCGCAAGCCGCTTTATCAGTCGGTGGCGCCATCTGGGTTCTTGGTCTCGGCTCCGCATTGTCATTCAATGTGCTCGAAGACGTCCAATTCATGGCCGGCACGATCTACGACAATGTAAATTACCTGTCGAGCAATATCCTGTTGCCGGTCGGTGCGCTGCTGATAACGGTGTTCGCGGGCTGGGTGATGTGCCGCAATTCGACGGCCGAGGAATTAGGCGGTGCCGGCGTGACGTATAAGGCCTGGCGAATTTTGGCGAGATTTATCACGCCCATTGGTATCCTGATTGTTCTTATCAATACCCTGCGACCTGCCATTGGGAGGCTGCTGGGTTCATAGCGAGACCTGATTTGTGCGCAAGGTAAGTCGCAGTGCGATCGTGCCTTTCTCGGCGAGCGAGATGTTTGTGCTGGTCGATGATATCGAGACTTACCCTGAATTCCTGCCCTGGTGCGAGTCCGCCGTTGTACACAAGCGAGACGCCGCAATGGTCGAGGCGACGCTCGAGCTGCGCCGTGGCGGCATTAGCAAATCCTTCACAACGCGCAATTCTCTGCGGCAGAACGAGGCGATCGGACTGTCCTTGATCGGCGGCCCGTTCAAACACCTGGCCGGCGGTTGGACCTTTCAACAACTTGGTGACAGCGGCTGCAAAGTGTCGCTTGAACTCGACTTCGAATTCAATAATCTCGTAACCGATACGTTGTTCGGCTCGTTTTTTGAAGGGTCCTGCAACTCCCTGGTTGATGCGTTTACTCAACGTGCCGCAATAGTCTATGGGAGCAGGTGAGTGTCCGGCCACCATATTAAGATCGAGTTGGTTTACGCGACGGCAGAGCGGCAGGAACTCATTGAACTGAGTATCGAAGAGGGCAGTTCTGTCGAAGAGGCCATCTCAGAGTCGGCTATTTACAGTGTGTTTCCGGATCACGGCCTGGACAAGGCGCGTGTTGGCGTATGGGGGCGTCCGGTTGATCGCAGTCATAAACTTTGTGCTGGCGATCGCATCGAGATTTACAGGCCGCTACGAATGGATCCGCGCGAGTCGCGCAGGATGCTGGCCGAGCAGGGCCGAACGATGAATCAGGGAGCAGACGACTAGCGCTTGCGATGCTCGCCTAGAGATTGGGATCGAGTTCCTGTTCCTTACGAATCTCGATGACCTCGCCTTCTTCGAAGAGGACGGTGACCCAGCGTTTGAATCCGGCGTCTTCCCGACCGATCCTCAGGTAATAAACATAGTCCCAGCGGTCCACATGGAACGGATCATTGATCATTGGTGTACCCAGCAGAAAGCGGACCTGATTATGGGTCATGCCGATTTCGACCTGGTCGAGATCTTCCTGCTTGATCAAATTGCCCTGAGACATGTTGGCGCGATAAATGCAGCCACTGGAGAAGACCAGCGAGATCAGAAGTAAAACGAGTAATGGAATTTGACGCATTTGTTGGGTACGGGACTATCAAAGCTCTATAATAGGCGCGCATCATACCTTCTTGGCCCACGTCACGGTAGCCGTGACCTAAAACCTTATTTGAGCGAGGCGCTTGATGGAACAACGTCAGGAATTACGCAAGGCAGGTCTCAAAATTACGTTGCCGCGACTCAAGATTCTCGAGATTCTTGAGGGAAACCGACAACGGCATAAAAGTGCCGAGGATATCTACAAGGAATTATTGAACGCCAATGAGGACATCGGGCTTGCGACGGTCTATCGCGTATTGACCCAGTTTGAATCGGCGGGGCTCGTAACGCGGCATAATTTTGAAGGCGGTCATTCTGTCTTCGAGATCGACGACGGCAAACATCATGACCATATGGTTTGTGTGGATTCGGGTGAGGTTGTGGAGTTCGTCAGCGATGAAATTGAACGGCTGCAGGCAGAGGTGGCCGCGCAGCATGGCTATGAGCTGCTGGATCACAGCCTCGTGCTGTATGTGAAAAAGATCGCGGGCGCGAATTCGGATTGAGGTGGCGTTTATTTGGCTAGGCGCGTTTCTTGGGCCTGCCGGCCAGCATCTCGGCAGCATGCGCCAGTGTTTTCGTCGTAATTTCGACACCGCCCAGCATTCTTGCAAGTTCCTCGATACGCGCTTTCTTGTTCAGCGGCTGCACTGACGTGCGGGTCGCTTTGCCATCCGTTACTTTCGATACCCTGAAATGATGAGACGCCAGGCTCGCAACCTGCGGCAAATGAGTAACGCAAAGCACCTGACGAGACATACCCAGCTCAGCTAGCCTGCGGCCCACCATTTCGGCGATGCCGCCGCCGACGCCACTGTCGACCTCATCAAACACCATCGTCGGAATCGCGCTGCCGTCGCTTGCGATGACTTGAATCGCAAGACTCATGCGTGACAGCTCGCCACCGGATGCCACTTTGGACAAAGGCAACATCGGCTGACCCGGATTTGCGCAAAGTCGAAACTCGATAGCGTCCAGGCCATGCGCACGTGCATCCGTCTCGCGTATCGTTTCGAGGTGCACTTCGAACTCACCGCCCGGCATGCCCAGGCTGTGCATTGCCTCGGTGACAGCCGCCGACAGTCGGTCCGCTGCTGCATGCCGTTCTATGGAGAGAGCATTCGCCAAATTCAGGTAGTGCGCCTGCGCAGTTGCTGCGGCTTGCTCAAGTTCGCGCCCACGTTCGTCTGCATGGCTAAGTTCGTCAAACTCGCGCTCCAGCGATGCCTGCTGCTCGCGAAGTTTGTCTGCCGATACTCGATGTTTGCGCGACAGCGTTTGAATCGCATCCAGGCGTTCCTCGACCCAGTCACGCCTGGCCGGGTTCATATCGATCGCTTCGCCGTAGCGGCGCAGTGTGTCAGCGGCCTCGGCAATCTGGATCGCCGCGCCGTCGAGCATCTCCACAACCGTGCGCAACTCAGCATCGAATTCGACGAGGCCCTCAATCGATCTTGCGGCCTCGGCGAGCAGGCTGTTGGCGTTCGCGCCGTCATCGTCAAACAGGCTTGCGAGTGCTGTAGCCGCACCCTCGGCGAGTCGTCCGCTGTTGGCCAGGCGTTGCCGCTCTGCGGTGAGCTCCACTGTTTCGTTTTCGCCGAGATCCAGGGAGCGTAATTCCTGTAACTGAAAGCTCAGCATGTCGAGGCGCGATGCACGATCGGCATCGGCGTCCGTGAGGGTTTGCAATTTCCGGGCAAGACTTTGCCACTCTTCGAATGCGGCGACGACCCCGGCGCGTTGCTCCAGTAAACCACCGAAATGATCGAGCAGGTCTCGCTGTATGGGCCT
>JADFLJ010000167.1 GCA_022564475.1 Pseudomonadota bacterium | reverse complement strand
CGCGGCCCTCCAACAGGACTGCACCGGCATCGGGTCGCAGCTGCCCCGTGATCAAATTTGGCAAGGTCGTCTTACCGGTGCCGCTCGGGCCCATGATCGCGCAGACTGTGCCGCGCGGTATGCTCAGATTCAGACCATCAAAAATAGCCCGTTTGCCGCGGCAATACCTGACGTCCTGAATTTCGATCAGATTGGCAGGCGCTTTGTGGCTTAGTAGTGTCATAGTAGTAACTGCTTGACTTGGATCCGAACCGATACGGCGGCTATGCTTCTTCAGGGGCCGTGGTCTTGCTCCCCAGCTTGCCGTACACGAAGCCAAGGACAGCGCCGTAGATCACGTGCAGCATCAGCGTCATTACGGGCGCAATCAGGCCCATCATGACCTTTGCCACCATGATCATTGACAGCACCATTGTTGCTAGCAAACCAGCCCCAATTCCTCTTGTCGTGTTAGTCATTACCAGCGCTCCCGCAATATTAAGATCCAGTACGATTTCAGCCAGGCAGCCGGAACGACGCCCGAATTTGTTCTGCTGGCCCGGAGTTGGTTGCCGTTCGCAGGCAAAAGGTTACAAAGCGCCGCTTCCTCATCTTCGAAACAAAAAGCGCAGTGAGCCGGTCTGAGTTACTGCGGAGGTAATTACATGACATTGACGCCCGGTATTGCCAGCGACACCAAAACTCGGACATTGACTGATGCGGCGCGTGCGCCGTATCTGGACAAACATGACAAGGAGCTTCTCGATTGTCTTCGTGCAGGCGAAGACGCCTGCTACGAGGAGCTTGTGCGTCGCTTCGGACCACAGGTGCTGGCGACAGCGAAGCGATACCTGCGATCGGATGCGGATGCCGCCGACTGCTTCCAGGACACCTTCCTGGCTGTATTTGAGAGTGTTGAGAAATTCGAGCAGCGCTCTACGATCGGCACATGGATCCGAGGCGTAACCGTTAATCAATGCCTGATGAGGATCAGGGCGCGAGGACGCCGGCGGGAGGAATGTATCGAACACTTGTTACCCGTTTTCGACGAGAACGGCGCGAGGGTTCATTCGTTTACCTCGAACCAGTCGTCGCCTGTCGCCGATTCAATCGATGCCGCACTCCTGAAAGAAATTGTGCGTGGCGAAATCAACAAGTTGCCGGATTCGTACCGAGTAATCTTGCTGTTGCGAGATATAGACGGTTACTCGACAAAGGAGAGCGCGACTATACTGGGCATCAGTATGAACGCTGCAAAAACACGACTACACAGGGCTCGGTCGGCTCTGAAATCACTGTTAGAGTCAGAAATGGAGCGCTTGAATTATCATGCTGACATGTAAAGAATTTGATGACTTCATGGTCGATTATCTCGATCAAGACCTGCCCGTGTGGCAAAAATTTATGTGCTGGTTACACGTGAAAATGTGCAGGGAATGTGCAGACTTTGTCCGCGACTATCAGCGCACAATCGCGCTGGGGCAGATGGCATACGATGATCCGGACGAGCCTGTGCCGTCGTCAGTGCCCGAGGAACTGATAAATGCCGCGCTCGCTCATCAGAAAACCAAATAGCTCGTTTCCCTGCAAGACCACCAGAACCGTACACGCCCTCGGCATGTCCATGTGCGCGAGCGTAACTATTTCGTGTCCTGCGGCAACTATCGTATACGCACGATCATTAAGACGCGTGTCCACGGTGCCAGCCAAAGCAGTGACCGTTGGCGCATCCCTTTTTTTTGGGCGATAGCAGTAACCGGATGTGAATATTCCCGACCTCATTTTTCTAATCATTGTGGCGAACGCTGCGCCCATTCTCGTCACTTATGCAATGCGGAACAGGTTCGATTATCCGCTCGATGGCAGATTCATACTTGCGGACGGTCAGCGCGTCTTTGGAGACAGCAAAACGATTCGCGGCATTGTAGCTGCGATCGTATTCACGGCGATTGCGGCGCTAATGATTGGTCACCCAGGGCTTTGCGGCATTCTCGTTGGCGCTTACGCAATGCTTGGCGATTTGCTATCCAGTTTTCTGAAGCGGCGAATAAGACTTCCATCCAGCAGTCGGGCACCGGTGTTGGATCAGCTTCCCGAGGCGTTGTTGCCTACGGTGATTCTGGCACCGTACTTCGGCCTGGCGACAGGTGACGTCATTGTCATTGTCGTCACTTTTCTCTTGGTGGCCGTTACCGTATCACCAATGCTCTACAATGTCGGTATACGAGCCACATGGTATTGATAAAAACGAACGGCTTTCGAGGCAGTTTCCTGCCTGGGTTGTGCATCTACAAATTTTTGTATGTGTGGATGGATCCACATTCGACGCAACCGTCCCGATAACGTTTGTAAGAACCAGCGGACATCACGAAGAATATCGCCGCCATTGAAAACGTGAGGAAATCCGTGTCCGGTCTGGTGACTGTCAGATATGTGCCAACCAGTGCCAGGATCAGGCCGAAGAAAAAGTAGGTCGACACTGAGGCAGGTATCGGTGGTTTTGGCCCTAAGCCGTAACTTTGTTTTTGTTTGTTCTTTAGCTTGTCTGCTGCCAACAGTTCCGCTTCACAATCTGCACTGCAAGCGATTCCCTGACCCGTATCTTCACAACAATCGGGGCAGGTAGCCTTACCACAATATCTGCAGATGGCTATCGCGCTCGCTTCTCTGTGCATGTAGCATTGCATTTATCAGTACTCTTCGATGTCGAGTTCCGGGTGTGTCCGAGGCACCGCAACACGAAACCAGATAAAAGGCAGCAGGGGATTCGGCAGCCAATACATCCACCCGATATTCTTAATCTTGTTTTCGTCGTTGAGTCGCAGGTCCATGCCGACGTAGAGAAACTTGTATATGCAGAGACCCGGGATAAAATTTGCTTTGAAGCGATCAGTCAACAAGTATTTTTTCCCTATGTAGAGATTCCCCTCGAAAGGCGTTATACCCCAACCAAGGGGGCCGTCCGCCAGCAGGGTGTTGGTCCCACGGTGTTTTATGCGCACACGTCGGCCGTTGTTTTCATCGCGTGCGTTTGCGTTCATCGGCCAGCACTCTCAATTCGATCGATGCTTTTTCGCACTTCGGCAGCCCAGTATGGGGCCAGATAATCGGCCCTCTTTGCATGACTTTTTTTCTTGCCATTATTGGGTGGGTTTAACGATGGCAGTGTACGTATGTCAACGTCGATCCTGCGATTCGCATCGATGACAAACAGACCAGGCGTCCCAAAGATTCCGTAATTCTCGGCAACCGCATCGCCCTCGAGCAGAAGTGTAAAGTCATATCCGGCATCGTTTATGAATGCGACTGGATCGGCGTCCTCAAATATATTGATGGCAAGAATTTTGACGCTGTCCCCGTATTCGATACGAATGCTCTGAAGCTGCGGCATCAGTGCTTTGCAGTAGGGACACCAAGTCGCCCAAAAAAACAGGACGATTGTTTGCTTTTCGGCCTCATCCGCCAAGTTGATTGCCTGCCCGTTGGGTGTTGAAAGTGTCCAATCGGCCGCGAATTGCACTTCCGTCGCAATTGTTGTGGCCGGCACCATGGAAGAAAGGATGAACGCAATCAGGAGTCTTCGAGATAACGGCATTTTCAGCCCTTGCGAATAGCACATGCTCATTAAGACCGCAGACCGACTGTACTTATTACTGGATAAGAGTGACAACATGCTCAGGATTCGTGAGGCGCGTCATCCCAGTCGAGCTGCCGGTGATCGAACCCGCGATGAATTGTAGGTTTTATGATTTGGAAATAGGGTGATACGTCAAAATCGCGCGGTGTAAAAAGACTGTGATGTCGAATGTGCAGGATCTCCCGCACGCTGTCACTGCATTGTTCACACTCTGCCTCCGTCATTCGCTCAATTCGCGGCAAGATCGGATAGGCAACAGATTGGAAGGCTTCGGCAATTCGGGTCGAACAAATAACACGTGTTGGATCGCCACTGCCCAAGGCCAACATGCCGCGGCGCCAACGATTCGGAACCGGTGGTGTGGGAATCAGGTATCGCGCCAAATCGACAACGTTTTTCAAGTCGTAACTCATACCTATACTGTCGACCATGAACTCCACTACCCGCTGCAGTTCGTCCGCATCGAGGCCAACAGGGCGGCAAATCCGCGTATTGAATTCCTCGTACTTTGACAACGGCGACGCAATCATGCCGTTTTTCAGATCTGCCTCGATTAGCGCGGGAGTGCCGTCAGCTAGATTCTCAAGATTCCTGGCGTGACCAACATAGAGTGCCGCATGCGACCAGGTTGACTGGGTGAGATACTTGACAGCCGTGCTGAAGCGCTGATTGCCTTCCACGAGTAAGACATCGGCCGGTTGCAACACCAATTCAAGCGTTTCGGGCGAGCTAATCGAAAATGGTTCGTAATTGCCCGTCGAACTATTGAGGTAACTGACCAAAAGCTCCGTCAATTTTCGTTGGACCCAGTCGATCATGAATGATTGGAGTATTCCGACATATCCAATAAGACCGGACTATCGCGAACAATATGACGGCACGTTACGCGATATTTCGACGGGCGCACGCAGCGAGTCCATGCCGCCCCTGGCCACCAATCTCGTAAGCGAGCAATTCGGCATACGTATAATCCGAACCCTGGGTTGCCGCAAAAGACGAAACAATGACGGCCCGGTGGCGGTCATTGTTTGTATGAAGATACTGGCGAAAACGAAAACATCAAATCTATTTGTGTTGCTCGTCATGACGGCCTTGCTGGTCTTAATGACACCGGCAAAGGCCGCCGACGTTGGTGATCTTGCTCCGAATATCGAAATTGTGACTCTGGACGGCAACCTAAAGCGGCTGTCAGAGTTTCGCGGGCAAAAGCCCGTCTACCTGGTTTTTTGGAATACCTGGTGTACGTATTGCATTAGAAAGACCACCCGATACAGGAAATTACAGGAGCAATTCGGGGACAAAATCGAAATCATCGCGATCAATACAAGTTGGAATGATTCTCCAGAAAAGATGCGGTCATTCGTAGAGCGTTACAACACCAATTATTCAATGGTATTTGATTTCGATGAGCTGATTACCGAGCGTTATCAGGTAACGGCTGTTCCCACCGAACTCATCGTCGATGTCAATGGTGTTATTCGATATCGCAATAGTGTGCCCGAATTCGTCGTAGCTCATCTGCCGGACTGGCAGGTGCAAACCGGTCCGTCAAAAGAGATGGCTCAGCCGGTGCAAACAAAGTGAGCCGTCCAAAGGAC
>JADFLJ010000166.1 GCA_022564475.1 Pseudomonadota bacterium | reverse complement strand
CCCGGTAGCAAATTTCGAATCAAGCTCGATAATGACCTGGAGGTAACTGCGCAAATTGTGCGAACACCATTTTACGATCCCGAAAACCTGAGACAGGCGCTTTAGAATGCCGATCATGCGTCAATCTTCGATGGCAAAGAGTTCAGCGCTTTCTCTAATCGACCTGTCGCAGCTGCCGCGTGCCGGCATCAAGGGCAAGGCTTTGTCGCCGTGGATCAAATCGCAGCGCTACGAGATCGGCGTAGCATCCAATCGCGCCTACGTGCAGCACGATGGAGTGCTGATTGCTCGTTTGTCTCCGGCCGAGCTGATGCTGTTATCGAATCCGCTGGATCCGTCGCTGGGCGCGATGACGGATTTGCGTGAATCGACATACCGATGCTATGCCGTGCGGCGGCAGGACAGTCATTACTGGTTCGCACTGACAGGTACGTCTAGTCCAGCGACATTCGCGAAACTCTGTAGCGTGGATTTGTCGCCCGATTATTTTGCCGATCACGCAGTCGCTCAAACATCTGTTGCGAGAACCAGCGCCGTCATTGTGCGGCACGACATAAATGGCACGCTCTGTTATTACTTGTTGGGCGACAGCTCGACCGTTCTGTATATGTGGACTTGCCTTACTGATGCAATGTGCGAATTTGACGGTCAGGTTTCGGGTGTGCGAGCGCTAGAGGATCTTGCTGCGTCTGCCGTCGGTAGATAATGGGTGAACTGCCCCGGTTTTCCCGGAGACTCTATTCTTTGAGAGTGGACTGACCCGGGTTTCTGGACACTGGTCAGCCTCACAGCGAAGCTGCCTCAAAGGCCTCCGGGAAAGCCGGAGTGGTTCAATGACGGCGTTCAATAACCTGCCGTAGCGCTTCAATTTTGCATTCTTCTGTGTATCTCTTGCTGCTCATATTCACCTCTCTAACTGCCATTTTGTATGGCTGAAAGGGGTCTGGAAAACTAACAGCGATTCAAAACCTTACACCAGCCAAAGTATTGATTCGCTGGGGATATCGGATCGGACTGGACGCTTGCACCTATGTATAATGCTAGCCCTTTTAGGAGATATAAAAAGAGAGTGATCACCGTTGATGCCGATATAGGCAGCAGTATTGAGCAAAACCATTACGCACTGGTTCCTTCCCATGATTTCTCGTTTTCTCCAGATTTGAATGAGTCTAGTACACTCTTCAGGCGGGATTGGGAGCGTCTTGAGCCAGATCCCTACATGGCCAATGGCGGAAGTTACCGATCGCGGCGATACGGGCTGTACCGGCTGTCCGGTACGACCGGTCAGTTGACCCACATTCCCGGTGCGTCCTTCTATCAAAGTATTGAAATTAACCCTCTCAATGGTGGCCAGCAACGACACTTCGCGCCACTGGGTGCCAACACCCTTGAAAATAGGTTTCTGCATGAATTAATACTGTTTGACGTTGCTCAGCTGACTTCGAACAAATGCATTGAGGACGACTGGCTAATCGGCGTTCATCAGATCCGGATAATTGCCACGCTTGGAGTGCCGGGAAATCCCACGCCTGAGGGCATTCACCGTGACGACGAATATTATACTTCGCAACATTTGATTTCTCGCCACAACATTGGTGGCGGCGTCAATTACTTTTACGGCAATGGTCAGGATCCGATGGACAATCCCCAAGCCGTTTGGAAGCAGGAATCTTATTTCGACTCATACTATTTTGACCGTTCGATATGGCACAGCGTCTCCCCGATTGTCACCGGCAAACATGATGGTGGCGGGCACAGAGATGTCCTCCTCATTGATTTCGTGAAGTCGCCCAAGCCCAATTAGGCGGCTGTCAAGTTGGCACTTTATGCTCGTCTGGACAGGGCTGCGATCGAAAGCCTGGCTCGTCAGTTTGGAATTGATGACATCACAGGTTTCTCGGTCATGGACGGCGGAAACGAGAACAGCAACTACTGCGTTGAGACAAACTCGGGAAAGTATGTTCTTACGCTTTGCGATCAAAAGTCATTAAAGCAGGCAACTGACCTTGTAAGTCTGTTGGTCCATTTGACCGACCACGGGATTCGCACGTCGAGAGTTGTCATGCCACTCGAAGGGCCTGATGTAATTCTGCACGATCAAAAACCTGTCATGTTGAAGCGTCACGTCGACGGAGAAATAACTGCCAACTTAAGCGGGAACTTACTGGATCAGTTGGGCGAGGAAATGGCCCGCTTGCATGAGATCTCCGCGCCGTCTTACCTGCCTGAATCCTTTCCCTATGGACGTAGCTATTTCCCCGAGGTGATAGATTCAAATCTTGATCATACTTATATCAACTGGTTGTCGGAGAAGAATGCTTACTTGCAAAAACGGATTCCTCAGAATTTGCCAATGACACTTATTCACGGTGACGTCTTCTTCGACAACCTGATTGTTCAAGGTGATCAACTCATGGCAATCATTGATTTCGAAGAAGCTTGTTACTATTACCGCAGCTTCGATCTGGGCATGGCAATCGTCGGCACATGCCGAGATCGTCAAGCTATCTGTTTCAAAAAAGCGCGACGATTTATCCGCGGTTACCAGAACATTGTGACTCTTCAGTCAGTCGAACGAGAATGTTTGAAAGCCTTCACGGTATATGCTGCTGTAGCCACGTCGTTTTGGCGATTCAGGCAGTATCATATGCGCAGGCCCGAGCCCCATCTTTACGACCGGCACGTCGAAATGCAGACCCTGGCCGATACCATTTCCGAGTATCCTGAATCGAGTTTCACGGAGTTGTTCAGCTAGATTGCAATGGCGGCTCTAATTCCGTTTCCGGGGACGGATATGTTAAGCAGCCGTGCTGGTTAATACACGGCTCGGCAGACGAACCCATGTGCTAGCGATGCTGCCGATTATTTACGTCGGCTGCACAGACTGTCAGCCACCAGGCACAAAATATCGAACATCAGCGAGGCGCCTACCAGGGCTGTATTACCGCTTGGATCCAACGGCGGTGCAACCTCAACCACATCACCACCGATAAGGTTTAAACCACGGAGTCCTCTGAGCAGCTGTTGCGCCTCCAGCGTTGTGATGCCGCCAATCTCCGGAGTGCCCGTACCCGGAGCGTAAACCGGGTCAAGGCCATCCACATCGAAGGAAATGTAGGTTGGTCCATCACCCACGACCCGACGAGCTTCTTCAACAATCGCATTAACACCGCGCTCGGCAAACTCTTCGATGAACACTACCCGCATGCCGCTGGATTGTGAAAACTCGATGCCATCCAGGAAATTTTGTCCGCCACGAATACCGATCTGAATGGTCCGCTTGGGGTCAAGAAGACCATCCTCAACGGCCAGTCGAAACGGCGCGCCATGATGAAACTTGGAACCCCAGATTTCGCCCCAGGTATCCGTGTGGGCGTCTATATGCACCATGCCAATGGGCGCATCTGCTGCAATTGCTTTGAAAATCGGATAGGTAATCGAATGATCACCGCCGGCTGTCACCGGCAGCACGCCGGCAGCAGTCAGTTGCCGAAAGAAAGACTCGATTTCCCTGACCTGAATCTCAAGCTCATAGCGATTGGAAAATCGCACATCGCCGACATCGGCAATGCGACACAGCTCATAAGGATTGATCCCCATGGCCAGGTTGCTGGTTCGCATGAGGCTCGATGCGTTGCGAATCTCGCGGGGCCCATGCCTGGCTCCGGCGCGATTCGTGACGCCGAGATCCGTTGGCACACCCACGAGTGCGATATCCAGATCGTCAAGTGACTCGGCCAGCGGTGCCCTCATGAACGTGGCAATCTCGGCATACCGGGGCTCCAGCATCGGATTGACTTTCGAGTGCTCAGGTTCTGGCTTGTTGTTTTCGTTTTTCATGATCAGTCGACCGACGTTGCAACGGCCTCACATGCCCGAGTTGACAGTAACTGCATGAATGTTACAGGGAAACAGTGGTCGGGGTGGGAAGATGGAATGGCAGCTGCGCTGCCTCGCCTGCGGCGTCTGTTGACCGGCGGTGCCGGTCTCGGTATGAGCCTTCGGCCCCTGCCTCCCGAAGAGCAGCGGCGCACATACAGCGGCTGGCCGATTACCAGATAACGATCGGCCAGCTGAATGATGCGACGGGTGTCTGTCCGGATGAATCCCATTTATCAGATTTCAGTTGTTTCTGTGAGTCATGTTACGGATTGATACGCGACCTGGTCGTGAGTGCTTTCGAAGTACAGAAAAAACGGGTCCAAGTTCTTTATAACATTTGCCTCGCGCAGTATTTTTCAGCTGCGCTCGATCAAAAATGTCGGCCAACAACGATTGCGGATAATACGTATTTCCGGCTTATTACACATGCGTACAATTCTACAGGAGTGGATCCAACTCCCGTTCCAAAGCATATTGACAGGCGGGTAAAAAATGGCAAGCGACCATCAACGAAGCAGGCACACCCTTTTCATGGGGGTTCTCGCTGTTGTCGTAAGCATTAGTTATTCCGAAAAAGGCTGGACACAAGACTCCGGCGAGCAAGTGTTCAATACAACCTGTTTTGCTTGCCACACGATTGGCGGTGGCCGGTTGATCGGTCCAGACCTCGCCGGTGTACACGAAAAACGATCCCAGGAATGGCTTGAGAAATTCGTAAAATCATCACAATCGATGATAGACGCCGGGGATGCTGAAGCTGTCACCCTCTTTGAGGAATACAGCAGCATGCTGATGCCTGATACCGTCGCATCTGAAGAGCAGATCAGGCAGGTACTCGCCTACATAAAGTCTCAAAGTTCAGCTGACGCATCGAGCGTTGATGCCAGTGCAAGTGAGGCCGTAACGGTCGAAGAGCCTGCGTCCGAAGAAGATATCCTGGCTGGACAAGAGCTGTTTCAAGGCACTCTGCGGCTCATCAACGGCGGTCCAGCCTGTAACGCTTGTCATGATGTCAGGAATGATGCCGTCATCGGCGGCGGCATTCTGGCAACAGAGCTAACGAGGGTATTTTCCAGAATGGGTCGCGCCGGTGTCAAAGCTATCCTGGGCCGGGCGCCATTTCCGGTCATGCAGGTTGCCTACAAAGATCAGTCGCTCACTGAAAATGAAATTGTGGCGTTAGTCGCATTCCTGGAGTACGCGGACTCGGAGCAGTACAACCAGTTGCCAAGAGATTACGGCATCGGGCTCTTCCTGAGTGGTTCCGCCGGTGCCTGTGTTTTGTTCATCTTCTGCGGATTTGTCTGGCGGGGCCGGAAAAAGGGATCCGTGTATCAGGCGATCTATGACAGACAGATCA
>JADFLJ010000165.1 GCA_022564475.1 Pseudomonadota bacterium | reverse complement strand
TAACCATTGGGGGCTTTATATTCGGCCCCGTGGAGGTCACTCCCAACAAGAAAGAAACTTCTTACCATAGTAATTCTCCCCTCAAAATGGATCGTCGCCTTCCCGACGGTAGCCTTGATCAACTCGCGTGGGATGCCGTGTTCGACGCGTGTGTGCCGCCGAAGTTATCCGATCCAAGGTTGTTATCCGATCCGATCAACAGCGTTTTTGTAGGAAGAGATGACTGGAAGATAGTCAATACGGGTCGGAATGTGACTGAAAATCCGGATAGCACTATCCGGATCAGGTTTATGGACGTAGTCGACGGAACCGTGGATATTGACTTTGATCTGTTTGGAGTACGCGGTAACGATCCATTCCTTCCAGCCTCTGGGGGGGACACAAGCGTTTTCACCCTGAACAGGGCTGTAATTTTTGGGCAGGACCGGAACCTGGGTTGTCGTTCAGATAATTTCGACCTGTTGACGGATAGCGTCCTCAAAATAAAACGAACTAAGTAGAGTTGCTGAAGCTGAAAGCGGCCCGAGCATATTAAAAGCTTGTTGCAGACTCAAAAAACATAGAATCAGGTTAAGTGGTGCCCGCAGAGAAAAAATCTTTCGAGGACGAGGCTGATTCACTTGAGGCAGAATTGGACTTCTGAGTGAATTGCAAGCGAGAGGAAGCATGCATCGATTACAGGTACGTCGTAATTGTCCCGCCTTCTAATTGGCTGAATTGCCACTCATTGGGCGTCGACGCTCATGGGATTGGCGGGATCGGCAGCCCATTCCTGGAGCGAGCCCATATACACGGCGACGTCCGTGAAGCCGAGCCGCCGCATCGAGAAGATCGGAGGACGGCATGTTCGTGCCGTCGAGGATATGGCCGGGCCGGGCGTACATGGAGAACCCGCCCCGAAAATGGGCATCGGGCAGCGCGTCGATGAGGCTGATGTTGTAATTTTCGGTGGCGGCCAGCACCTGGTCCCGGTCCGCAATCATTTCCGGCCGGGCGGTGGCAGTAAACTGTTTCGCAGGCCGGGTGGCCGGTTCAGTCGATAGCGGCTGGCTAACAGCTATCCAGGCCTTCAGCCCGCCATCCAGCAGCGCGACCTGGTCAAAACCAGCCCAACGTAGCATCCACCAGACCCTGGCGGCCCAGTCCGGGTTGTTCGCGGAGTACAGGACAACCCGGGAACCATCGCCAACTCCCAGCGCGCCCATGGCCGCAGCAAACTGTTCCGTTGTCACCAGCGAGTCCATTTGTAACTCGGCACTGTTTGTGGAGTCGGTCGGTGGGCCTGACGGCGTACAGGCGCACATCAATGCCGCTGCTGCAATCAGCGCGAAGTAATTTCGGTCGCAATCGCTGAGTTGCATAATTGGTTCCCGGCACAGATCAAAGTTGCGCCACGTTTTTCCATGCTACCACCGCCGTTCGCCCTGGAGTCACGCACCTGTCCGCGACCGATTTTTCGGTCTGCGACTGTCAAAAGAGGGGCAATCAATAAAACTGCGGCGGTGACCGGCTGCATTCTCAACTTATAGAGTTTGGCGGGAGGAAAATCAGATGAAACCGCAAAATTTATGTCAAAACGTTTGTTGGCATTAAGTACTGCCGTGTTATTCAGCCTCGGTTTTGGTGTCGCGAACGCAACCGAACCCTGTGGAGACTTCGGGGAGTGCAAGGTGCTGATAGAAATAAACGCCACTGACGGGGATATCGGGTTTCACTTCCTGATGGATGGCGACGACCTGATACGCGCGGCGTTGTTTAATCCCCATCACAGGCAGATCTTCAAGTACCGCACGCGACGAGAGCTAAGGCATCAGTTTCTCACCGAAACGTTCGCTGAAAGCGCAGAACCGCTTTGCTTCGATCCAACCACGGACGATGACCCGGACAACGACGATGAGGACTTCGTAACACTCGCCGAATTTCTCGAGCGCTGGTCCGAGGGTAGCTATCACTTCCTGGGTATTGGTGAGAAATGGGAAATCTCATTGGGTCACACGGAGCTGATGTTCGACCTTCCCGCAGCGCCCACGGATTTGGCATACGATGAAGGCGAAATATCCTGGATGTCCGGCGAGGACCTGGGAGAATGCTCCGAGGGCCTGGAGCAACTTGTCGTTGACGGTGTGTTACCCAACCCGGCAGGTGTTCCGGTTGCAGCCTGGGAAGTCGTGTTTGAGTCCGATGACTACCTGATTAGCTTGAATGCGGATAACGTGGCCTTGCAGGACATCCTTCAGGAAATTGCGAAACAGACTAATCTCAGGCTCGTGCAGCATGTTGTTCTTGATCGGATGATCACCCTTGTCGTCGTAAAGCAGCCTCCGCCCGAAGTGCTTGCCACGATCCTCAGGAACGACAGCTACCAGTTATTCCAGCGTGTTGCGAATGATTGCCGCCGCGCCTGCGTAAAAACCAAGTGCGAACAGCACGACCGTTGTAAAACCAAACTCGATTGCAAGCAGCGTCGCCAGGGAAGCGCTTATCACCGAGGCGAAACCGTTGATTCCCCAGGCCCATGGAATGAAATCGGGGGCGCTGTTCGCGACCCGAGTCAGCCCGATCGGAAACGGCATGCCCATGCAGAACGCGAGCGGCGCGATCAGAATAATCGAAAGTACTATCTTGGTACTGTCGGCGAGCCCCATCAGTTGTTGGAAGAGCATTGGCAGCAGAGCTACATACAAAATAGTGAAGACCGATATACCGGCGACCACGATACTCACAGGCGATATTTTATTCTGCTTG
Source organism: Pseudomonadota bacterium (assembly GCA_022564475.1). GTDB lineage: Bacteria > Pseudomonadota > Gammaproteobacteria > Steroidobacterales > Woeseiaceae > UBA1847. Next base: position 2,525 of record JADFLJ010000165.1, on the reverse strand, counting down.
AGGCGTTGCACCAGACGATCAGAATACGCGCTGCCAAATCCGGCGAATACCAGGAAGCCGCTGAGCACCACGGCAACGGCGTACAGCGGGTGACTGAGGAACAGGATAAACTTTTGAATGAAGGCCATCTCAATGAAGAGGAACGCAAGACCGAGCAAGAAGAAATAACCGCCCGTGCGAGTGACTGTGCCGGGAGGCCAGCTGCGTTTGGTCAGGGACAAAGGCAGCAGTATCAGAAAAACACCGGCAACCGTGGCCTGAGCGATCGTGGCGATTAGAATCAGGTAACTCCATTCGATCAGGCTTGCCCCACCGCGTTTGCGCAGCGCCATGACTTCGGGCAGGGCGTTCCATTTAAAGAAGTGAAAGAAGTAGGGTTTGTCATCTGTCGCGGGTGTGATGTCAAATTTGTAACGCGCGACGAAATCGTCCGCATCCTCGCCGAGAAGCGCGGTGATACCGTCAAAAAGAAAGGCCTGGTCGAGGCGATTAAAGCGATTGGCGGCGCCTGGGGGCATTGAGGGATAGAAAGCCGTGTCGAAGGAGCGTGCGCGGGCGAACTCAATAATCACCGCGATGTCATCACCCGAGAATTCGCCTTGTTTGACCAGCAGCGTACTCGTGTTCCAGCTCCGAATCATGGCCAGCTGCCGCCGGGGTTCGGCAACGCCAATCTCTTGCAACGCTTGCACGACAGTGGCGACGAGCTTCAGGTTGTCTCGCGGCGGCAGCTTCAGCCAGCGCGTGATGGCAAGCATGCCGCCCGGCGCGATATGCTGCAGGTATTCCTGGATGGCTTCGACCGTGTAGAGATAGCTTTCGTTGAGCGCCTGCATGCCCGAGCCGGAGGCTGCGAACGAATCCAGCAACGCGACCTGGATGAGGTCGTACTGAACCTTGCTGCGTGCCACGAAACCGCGCGCCTCCTGGCTATGAACGGTAATCCGGTCATCGTCGTACAGGTGCCCGGCGAAGTCGGCGTATGTGTCTGTTACGAGCTTTGTCATCTGCGGGTTGAGTTCCACCGCATCGATTTTGCTAGCGCCGTTGTACAGCGCCAGCAGCACATCGGCACCGCCACCGGCGCCCAGGATCAGCACATGAGGCTCATGCAGTAATGCATATGGCAACGCAGTTGTGACATCGCCCATGTAGCCGAGGGCATCGAGATTCCCGTCGAAACGCGTGATCGCAGTCATGCTGTCGCCGTCGGTAAAAACGGCGAGTTGCTCCGGCGGCTCGAAACGGGTGTTGATACTCAAGCCCGGCGCGTAACGAAAAGGGACCCGCGGGCTCTCGACTACTGTCAACAGTCCCAATGGACTCGATGACACGGTCAGGACTCTGCTACCGACGACCTGCATGGCCTGGCTCAAGCCTTTGTACTCGGAGATCCGCAACTCGAGCCAGCCCTGCGGCAGGCCGAAGAGCAGGGTGGCCAGACACGCAAGTTGCACGGCGATGAGCGGCTTGCGCGCGCTTGAGGCCATGCCCATCAACGCCGATGCCGTCAGCCCGAGACAGGCCAGCATGACCAGTGTCTGTTGCACCGAGAGAAGGAAAAGCAAGCCTACGATAGACATGGCGCCGATTCCTGCGCCCAGCAAGTCGAAGAAGTAGATGCGGCTGATACAGGACCGGCGGCAGGTGAAAGCGAGACCGATACAGCAGGCGGCAAAAAAGAACGGCACGGAAAATATGAGATACGTGATGGCGAGGTAAAAGAACTGCCGGGGGTTCCAGACGATGTCCAGCGCGTTGAACGGCACTCGCTGTGCGAGTATAAAACTCGCAATCATCGTTGCACTGAACAACAGCCCGCCAACACTGAAAAACAATTCGAATCGCGGCTGGAGCCAGCGCTTGGCTATAGCGATAAAGGTGCCGCTGGCGCCATAGCCCAAAAGCGCCAGGCTGATGATCATATAAGCGAAATGATGCCACTGCACGATCGACAGCATGCGCATCAACAGGACTTCGTACGCGATGGCCGCCGTGGAGATGAGCAGGGTTGCGAAAAACAGCCGGCGCACGGTGGCGTCGCTTAGCGCTCGCGCGTCAGAGGAACGAAGCGAACTGCGGCGATTTGGCGGGTAATGACCTCGTCGTCATCGGTTTTTTCGATCAACAGCAACTGCTGGACCATGAATTGCCCGCCGACCGGGATAATCATGCGACCACCGGGCTTAAGCTGCCGGACCAGCGGCGGCGGAACGTGACTCGCGGCCGCCGTCACGATAATCGCATCGAAAGGTGCATGCTCCTCCCAGCCGTAGTATCCGTCGCCGAGCTTGGTTGTGACATTGTCATAGCCGAGAGCTGCCAGGCGATCTTTGGCCTCGTCGGCGAGCGCTTCGATAATTTCAATGCTGTAAACATGCGTTACGAGTTTCGCGAGAATCGCCGCCTGGTAACCGGAGCCGGTGCCGATTTCCAACACCGTAAAATCACGAACGGGTGCAATGAGATCGGTCATCAGGGCGACGATGTAAGGTGGCGAAATGCTCTGTCCAGGGCCAAACGGC
>JADFLJ010000164.1 GCA_022564475.1 Pseudomonadota bacterium | reverse complement strand
CACCGGCCTCGGTGACGAGAATGTTGGCGGGCTTGAGGTCACGGTGAATGACGCCAGCCTGGTGTGCAACGGCCATGCCGGTCGCGATGTCACGCGAATACTTAAGACACTTCTTGAGCGCCATCGCTCCACCTTCAGGAATTTCACCGGACAAGATGTGCGACGGGAAGTATTCCATTGAGATCGCATAGGCTCCCTGCAGGTGCAGGAAGTCATAAATGCGAATGATATTGTGATGCGTGATCTTGCGCGAGTAACGTAACTCATGCACAAAGCGCTTCATCATTTCCTCGTCGGACGACACGTTCGGATTCAGGAATTTGAGAATCAATTGCTCATCAACAACCTCGTCTTCCATGAGGAGCACGGTACCGAACGCGCCCTTGCCGATTTTCTCGATGTACTTGTAGCGGCCCTCGATAACATCACCGGGTTTCAGTTTGGTGATGTCCAGTACTGCACTCGCCATCGGCGCGGCGGGCGCGGCGGGCGCGGATGCCGGTGCATCTGTCAGCGTCTCGATTTGCGTGCTTGAATCGAGACTCGCAACCTTGCTCGCTTCTTTTGCTTCGGCGAGTAATTTTTCGAGGTCTTGATTGTCGACGAGAAGCGTCATCGTGTTTTCGCCAATCTTCTCGGCTCGCGCATTTTCCGCGAGTACGGTCTTGGAGAATCGCGCGTCGAGGTCTTTCAAGGCGCCGTCCGCGATATTGATAATCGTTGCGTCTTCGGACTGCTTGATCTTCGTCAGCACGCCACGGATTGTGTCTACATGCGATTCGTCCGCGAGGCTGGACAGCGCCTTGATCGCTTCGATCTGGAGATCACGCTCCGGCCGTTTAAGCATCGGCACGATTTTCTTAATGTGATCGTAGTTACCAATCTTCGCGAGCGCACGGACCACGACGACGTCTGTCCTGGGATTTTTACCGAGCATGGCCTCAAGGGTCGGCAATGCTTTTGATCCGCCAATTTTTGACAAGGCATCCACAGCACGCTCCCGCACCCACCAGTCGGCATCACCGGTCGCCTTGATAAGGTGATCGACAGCAGCCTCATCCTTGGTCGCATTGAGAATTTCGATCGCCGTGCGACGAATTTCCTTGTCCTTGTCGCTAATCAGAGCAACGACAGACTCAACGACCTTGGGCCCACCGATTTCTGCAAGCGCATCGCCGGCGCGCGAGCGAACCCACCAGTCGTCATCCTTGAGAACGTCGAGCAGCTGCTTAACGGAATCGACGGTTCCGATCGCATTGAGGACTTCGACGGCCGCTCGGCGCGAATATTCCGATTCGTCTTTTAAGGCATCGGCCAGATATTTAACGGTGTCGGGATGGTTGATGTGAATCATCATATCGACGGCTTTGCCTTGCACATCCAGGTCAGGGTCGACGAGCAGCTTGCTAACGGCTTCTATATTGACGTTGCCTGGCCGGTTGGCCAACGCACTCAGTGCCGCGCTGCGCACCATTTTGTTCGTATCCTTGAGCTGATCTTCAAGCGCATTGGTAATGGTCGTATTGTCGAAACGCTTGAGCAGGCCGATCAGATGAATCTTGATGATTGGATCCTTGCCGCCCATGCGAGCGACCAGGTCCGGAACCATTTCGGGCCGAACGGTTTCTTCAATAATCTTGAATACAGCAGCCTTTTCCTTGACGTCCAGTTTATAAGCAAGTTGCATGAGATCATGAACGCTCAGGTCCTCTTTATGGACCTTCAGTATTTCGATCAGCGCAGGTTTTGATACTTCCCCGTCATCGAAAAACTCCAGCAGTGCGTTTGGGTTGTAATCAGTGGATCCCGACAGCGCCCATGCAGTGCCTTTTACGACGCGTTCGTTGCCGTCGGCCAGGCCCTCTTTGAATTGTGTCAGCGTCTTGTCATTCACGAGCGCAGTCAGGATGTCCACAAACATCATTGTGTGTGACTTGTCAGACAGGGCAAGTGCGTCGATGAGTTTCGGAATAGCCTTCGGGCCGGCTTTTTTCAGCCGTTCGACGAGGTTCAGCGCATTTTTCGATGTGGGATCCGCCTCCGACATCAGTTGAGTGATTTGCTGGTCAGCGCGAAAGTTTCCCAGAAAACTCAGCATGGCCTATTCCCGATTGCGGCCATCATGCTGCATTGGGCGCAGTTACAGCATCGCAGGAGAGGCCGAAGGCCAGCTTCCCTGCATGCGACAAAATCTGTATCGACAGTCTTTGCAAAAACAATCTTCTCGTCTAAGCCAAGGCTACGAATCGAGCCGGGTTTCAAAACCAGGCTCGGCAACGTTTCCGTGAAAACCCCAATGCGCCATTATGACACACGCATCGCCTGCGTCAGCTTCCGGAACCCTTTGTTTTCAACGGTTCCGGCATAATCGACACGGACCGTATTTATCGCTTGGTTCCCGTGTCGGCTTCGCTACAATGTGCACCCCGGCAATCTGCTGCCAAAGCGCACCAGAGAATTTTACCTAATGCGAGTACACGAACTGTGACGCTGTCAACAGAAACAGATGTGAGCGAATTCCTCAAAAGCCTCGAATTACCCGAGATACAGAGAACCCTGGGCGAAGTTGGTCGATTTCGGGATTTGCAGGTCTCAGAGGCAGAACTGTCGGTAAACATAGAGCTCGGCTACCCGGCCGAGCGCGCGTTTGACGAGATTGCCAGGCATATCGGCGACGCGCTGCGGGCAGAAAGTGGAATTGACGACGTCACGGTCAACTTATCGACAGCGATCGCTGCGCACAGCGTGCAGCGTAATTTGAAGCGCCTGGATAACATTCGCAACGTCATTGCGATTGCATCGGGTAAGGGCGGCGTCGGCAAATCCACGGTTGCTGCGAATATTGCTCTTGCGCTGGTAGCAGATGGTGCCAGGGTTGGCCTGCTCGACGCCGATATTTACGGTCCCAGCCAACCCCACATGATGGGCCTTGTCGGCGAACAGCCGGTCAGCGAAGACGGTAAGTCCATGGTGCCGCTCGAGGCAATGGGCTTGCAGGTGATGTCGATTGGCTTTCTCATCGACCCGGATCAGCCAATGGTTTGGCGCGGCCCCATGGTCACCTCGGCGTTGAATCAGTTGTTGCACCAGACCTTGTGGCGCGACCTGGACTATCTGATCGTCGATATGCCGCCCGGCACGGGCGACATACAGCTGACCCTGTCGCAACAAGTACCGGTTGCCGGTGCAGTCATCGTGACGACCCCGCAGGACATTGCCGCGATCGACGCGCGCAAGGGACTCGCAATGTTCAAGAAGGTCTCGATTCCCATACTCGGCGTCATTGAGAATATGAGTACGCACGTTTGCTCGTCCTGCGGTCACGCTGAATCCATCTTCGGCGAGGGTGGCGCGGCGCGCATGGCTGAGGATTTCGACGTGGAGTTGCTGGGGCAGTTGCCGCTGGATGCGAAAATTCGCGAGCAGGCCGATGCGGGTCATCCGACCGTTGCGTCGGATCCTGATTCGGCCAATGCGGACTCGTATCGTGCCGCGGCACGCCGTATGTCGTCGATGCTGGCCGTCATGGGCAAGGATTACAGTAGCAAGTTCCCGAAAATCGTCGTCGAGCAAAGCTAGTGAGTATCAAGTCAGACCGCTGGATTCGCCAGATGGCCGAGTCACACGGCATGATCGAGCCGTTTGAGCCAGGCCAGGTCAGAGAGTCGAATGGCGAGCGTATTGTGTCCTACGGCACGTCGAGCTACGGCTACGACGTGCGCTGTGCGGATGAATTCAAGGTCTTCACGAATATCAATTCGGCCGTGGTCGACCCGAAGGCTTTCGATGCAAGCAGCTTTGTCGATCTAAAGAGTGACGTCTGTGTCATTCCGCCAAACTCCTTCGTGCTCGCCCGTACCGTGGAATATTTTCGCATCCCGAGAAATGTGCTCACGATCTGCCTTGGCAAATCCACCTATGCGCGTTGCGGCATTATTGTGAACGTCACGCCGCTGGAGCCAGAGTGGGAAGGGCATGTGACGCTGGAGTTTTCCAACACGACGCCATTGCCCGCGAAGATCTATGCGAACGAAGGTGTGGCGCAGATGCTGTTCCTGGAGTCTGACGAAGAGTGCGAGATTTCCTACGCGGATCGGGGCGGCAAATATCAGGGGCAGACGGGCGTAACCTTGCCGAAGGCTTAAGGCTCGCTGACTTGCGCGTGCTTGCTTTGCTTGCTGTGCGCTACGCGCCCTTAATGCTACGCAACCAAGCACACCCAAATCGGCTAGCTGTCAGAAATTAAGGATTAGCGGGTCTGCCATGATTTTCCCGTCCAGCCAGGCGTTGCCGTCCCTGTAGGTGACGCGCCCTTGTGCGAAGAGCTGCGCCGCCTGCGGGTAGATCTGATGTTCCACGGCCTGCACCCGGGACCTCAGCGTGTCCGCCGTGTCATCCGCGCGGATCGCGATACGGCCCGCCAGAATTCGCGGGCCGCCGTCCAGTTCCTCGGTGACGAAGTGAACCGTGCTGCCATGATGTGAATCGCCCGCTTTGAGCACGCGCTCATGCGTGTGGAGCCCCGTGTACAGCGGTAATAGCGCCGGGTGGATGTTGAGTATCTTGCCCTCGAAATGTTTTACGAACCACGGGCTCAGGATACGCATGAAACCGGCCAGAATGATGAGCTCGGGCGCGAATCGATCGAGTTCGTTCGCGATGGCTCGATCAAAGGATTCGCGATCCGCGAAATTCGCATGTTCGATGCAGGCTGTATCGATGCCGGATTTTTTTGCGCGCACCAGGCCCCAGGCGTCGCTGCGGTTGGCCAGCACGACAGCGATTTCTAGATCGATACGATTGCCGGCGACCTGGTCGATAAAGGACTGCAGGTTACTGCCGGAACCGGAGACCAGGATTGCAGCTTTCAAAAATAATTAACCTCGCCGGCACCCGCTGCTATTTGGCCGATCTGCCAAGCGGTTTCACCGCTGGCGGACAAGTCGCTCAGCGCCGCATCGACATCGCCATTGGCCACGACAACAACCATGCCGACACCGCAGTTGAACGTGCGGCGCATTTCGTCGACGTCGATATTGCCGTTGGTGGCCAGCCAGTCAAAGACCTCACCTTGTTGCCAACTGCCGGTATCGATCTCGGCGTGCAGTGAGTCGTCGAGCATGCGCGGAATATTTTCGGTCAGCCCGCCGCCGGTGATGTGCGCGAGGCCCTTAACGGGTAGCGCCTGTATTAGCGCAAGTATCGCTTTTACGTATATGCGCGTCGGTGTCAGCAGGCGCACGCCGGCCGGCTCGTCGCCAATATCGACTTCACCGGTG
>JADFLJ010000163.1 GCA_022564475.1 Pseudomonadota bacterium | reverse complement strand
CTGCTCCCGGCGGCGACTTTACGCCATGCGACGACAGATTGGAGTGCTGTTCCAGGACGGCGCACTACTGACCAATCTGAACGTGTTCGAGAATGTAGCGTTTCCCCTCCGCGAGCATACGCGCCTCCCGGAACAACTCATTCGGCAGATCGTGTTGATGCGGCTGCACTCCGTCGGTTTGCGGGCCGCGTGGCAGCGGCTGCCGTCAGAATTGTCGGGTGGAATGGCGCGCCGTGTCGGACTTGCACGCGCGCTTGTGATGGACCCGAAACTCATCATCTATGACGAACCTTTCACGGGACTGGATCCGATTGCCGTGGGTGTGATCCTGCGGCTAATTCGACAGACGAATGATATTCTCGGCATCACCAGCATTGTCATCACGCATGACGTTGCCGAAGCCGAGATGCTTGCTGACCTGATCTTTCTGATCTCAGAGGGAAAAATTGTTGCACATGGGTCACCCGCCGACATGCAGCAGAACAAGTCGTCCATTGTGAGACAGTTCATGCAAGGGCTGGCCGATGGTCCGGTGCCGTTTCATTATCCCGGTGAAAGTTACGCGGACCAACTGCGGGCCATGTCAGCCGTATGACTCATTTAATACGAGCTTGCTGGACCAGTTTCAGTCAATTTGCAGCCACCTTCGGTGGCTTCCAAATGTTTTCACTGCGCTTGTTGCCGTACCTGCCGAAGGCCATTCTCAGACCGCGACTAATCACTGAGCAGATTTACTCGATTGGCGCACTGTCGCTGGTGCTGATCATGTTCGGCGGTTTTTTCGTCGGCACGATGTTGGCCTTGCAATCGTATAGCACGCTCGTGGAATTCGGGCAGGTTGATTCCTTGGGTGCGTTCGCGACAGAAGCGCTGGTGCGCGAACTGGGTCCGGTGGTCGCGACGTTGTTGTTTGTGGGGCGTGCTGGAAGCGCCGTTGCGGCCGAAGTTGGCCTAATGCGTGCCACCAATCAGATCGCGGCGATGGAACTCATGGCAGTCGACCCAATCCAGAGACTTATTGTGCCGCGTTTTATCGCCGGCGTGATCTCACTGCCATTGCTCGTCGCAATATTCTGCACCATGGGTGTGCTTGGTGCCTATCTCATCGGCGTGCATCAACTTGGAGTGGATCCCGGTGCATTCTGGTCACACATTCAAGAACGCGTCGACCTGTATGAGGACGTTGGCAGCGGTCTGCTCAAGAGTCTCGTTTTCGGTATTTCAGCAAGCCTTATGTGCGTCTATGAGGGCTTCCACGCCGATCCTACTGCCGCCGGCGTAAGCCGGGCCGCGACACGTACTGTGGTTATCACGTCAGTATGGGTCTTGCTTTTCGACTTTATTTTGACCGGCATGATGATGCCAGGAGGTTGACATGACAAGTAACACACACGCCATTGACATCAGCGTTGGCCTCTTTATTCTCCTGGGCCTGGGCTCAGTGATGTTCCTGACTGCGCAGACTCTCGGCTCGAGTGGTTTCTCAACCGGTGAGACCTACACCTTGCAGGCTCGGTTCGATCACATCGGCGACCTCAAGACGCGGGCGCCCGTTGCACTTGCCGGAGTGACCATTGGGCGTGTCTCACAAATCACAGTGGATCCGATCGACTATCGGGCTACTGTCGAAATTCGAATCGACTCGAAGTATGACCAGTTGCCAATCGATACCTATGCCAGCATCGCGACCGCGGGGCTTCTTGGTGGTAAATACATTGAACTCGAACCGGGTGGTGATGAGGAGGTCCTGCGCGATCAGGGTGAAATCGAGTTTACTCAATCGGCTATTTTGCTGGAGAATCTGATCGGCAAATTCATGCTTAATGCGAAGACCGAGTCGAATGACTGACTATTCTCTGAGCGACCTGGGCGGCGGAGCATTCGAGCTCCACGGCCGACTCGATTTGTCGAACGTAACTGAAGCTCTCGCTGATGGCCAGAACAAGTTCAGTCCACATGACGACGTCTCGATCGACCTTGCTCGATCGGACTGTGTCGGCTCAGCAGGCATGGCATTGTTGCTGGAGTGGTCCGGATGGTGCAATGCCAATGGAAAACGCCTGTCATACAGGAACGCGCCAGGCGACCTTGTTAGTCTCGCCAGGCTCAACGATGTTGAGCAACTGATACGTTTGTCGGCAACCTGATATCGATTGTGGGCACGGCCAATATGTAACCTTTTTCGTCCGCCAGGCAACTAGGGGATAGAGCAGTTATATTTAGCCGACTTTGCCGAACTCGCTGACCGGCGCCAGTTCCTCCCCCGTATCGAAAGCCTGGCTTTCCTGGCGCCTGTTGGCGAACCGCCCACCCTTTCCGGGGCCCAGGAAATTATGGCTGCATCGACGAAAAGCTCAGTACAGGAAGAAATCGAACCTGATTTGGGATTGGATGCAGACATCAGCCTCAGTGAAATATCTTCTCGGTCGCTGCTGCATATACAACATCCTCCTCGCTATACTTAAAGACTAGGTGTTGCATCGATCGGTTGAAACCGCACTGAAACGTGATCTATAGTCGTTGCAACGCTCCGTTATTAGAGCAGCGACATCCTCGGAGACTGCGCTCGGCTTTTCAATGCCAGGGATCTCGCCAAGAAGCCTGTCGGCCAGCACCGCAACGCGCGCGCGCGTCTGCGCCGCAGCAAGACCGGCATCGGCGGCGAAGCACTCAATTTGCCCGGGATGGATCAGCGCCGATTTGGCCTCGCCGCCAATCTTCATTGCCATTTTATCAGTCAGTTCAGGGTAATAGACGGTACAGACAAGATCGTAAAGTGGTGCAAGACGAATTGACCGATCGGGCATGTAGAGCAGCGAGAAATTCTTTGCGTGCGCATCGTGATTGCCAATCAGCAGATTGAAGATGACGGCATCGAGCAACGCGATCAGATCGAGCGCCGGGGCGCTGGATGCGTCTCGTATCAGTGTGAAACTATCGGCTAGCCTTGGCCCACCTTCGGATTGATATTTAATCTCCGAGGGAATGCCGAGTGCCTGGCAAAAATCTTCCTGATGAAGGCGCTGGATATTCCCCTCATTGTCCTGGAAACGGTCATATCGCTGAACAAGGAGATAGTCGATATCTTCAACTTCCCCGATTTCAATTGGCGCAGCATTCAGGTCACATGCGTTCGCCAACGTCATGCAGAACGCTTCGTTGAATACGACGCCCTCGTAAGTATCGATTGCCGGCTTGAGAACGTGGGTACTCGGAGCGCTGCCGCGCGGAATGGAGATTTTCGCATCGTCGACTCGAACAGCAATCTTGTCCTGCGCGCCTGCAAGTGACAGGCGAATACCGTCTTCTCCAGCCATGAGTGGCCTGCGCGGCAGCTCGCGCAGGATTCTTGCCAGTTCGTCGTCGGCAAGCTCCCTGTAGCGATCATCATTTTCGGGTATCTCTTCATCTTCCGGCAGGAATGAGATCGCCCCGGCGCATTCACCGCCGATTTGTTCCAGCATCGCAAAATCATTCGTGTCACTGATGCCAAGAATGCGCGCGATTACCTTGCGGTTGCCCTCCTCAGGTAACGTCCCGCCGAAAAATGCGCGGCAGTCTTTCTGCGTGAATAGCTCTTCGCGCAGTGGCAACGAGCGGGACAACGGAATCGGCTCGGGCTTGGTGAGCCAATCCTTGTCATACTGGAAAGTCATTTGTCCGCCGTCATCCTGTATCAGCTGGCCGACGAGCGCCCGGTCATAATAGACGTTGAGGTTGCGGGCCATACTTATCCTCCCCCGGGACTATGGGACGAGGACAGAGTGAGGCGCAGACCGAGCGTCTTTAAGACAGTCAGAGTCTTGCCGATTTGGCAGGTGGATTTGCCGTTTTCCAGCTCGCTGATAAAGCGCTTGCCGGTGCCCGACGTCAGGGCGAGTTCGGCCTGCGTGAGACCCATCGCCTTGCGCTCTTTTTTGACAAACCTGCCCAGCTCTTCCGGTGTTTGTAGCATTGATCAACCCTTCCTTATTACCGTTCGGTAATATTATCGGGATTTCGGGCACCTGACAATAAAATATTCCCGTTCGGGAGTATTCTTTGCCAGCCGGGAATTTATTAGGTATTTCTTCCCGAGCGGGAATATCTCACTCTACGGGGCGCTAGCGGACCGGAAAGGGCCGCCTAATCGGATGTCCGTGAACGTCATAAGACAATAATTAACCTTGATTCAAGCGCTTGCGCAAGAGCCAAGACCTTATCGGACTTTATGGGATGAGAAAGTGGTGGCCAGGGGCGGACCGATTCGCGAAGCGAATCAGGACAGACGAACACAGTGAGTCTGCCCGAAGGGCAAGAATCAGCATCAGCTGATTCGCAGTCAATGGAACGCTGGCTACGCCAGCTCGCACTGCGTGCGTCTGTCGGCGCTATGCGCCTCGGATGAACCACCGACACGCGGATTTTCAGTCGCGGGTAGGATCGTCCAAGGCTTTATATTGCAAAGAGTTACCGGGGCGTCCGTTGCCGAATTTACAGAACAATGCAGGACAATGCACAACTAGTTCACGCAAAACTCACGCACGCTCGTTTTCTCGATTCAGGCATCTATGGGAACAAATAATCGCTTAAGTGAGGCCGGAGTCTTCGGAGATCGGATATTCAATTGTAAGTAATTGAGTTAATTAATATTAAATGGCACGGCGCCTGTTGCAAATGCAGTACTTAGCACACCCATGCGTAACCAGGTCACACGATTCTCACACAGTACGTCGAGTAGGACTCGTCGCCGGTAACCGAATCGTCGCCACGAGGCCTGACGGCTCGTTTGGACCCAATTCCAATTCTCCGTTATGCACTTTTGCGATGGCGGCTACGATCGTAAGTCCCAGTCCGAAACCACCCAGATCGCTTTCCCGAGCTTTGGATAGTCGGCAAAACGGCTCCAGGACAGCCCCGATCTGGTCTGCAGGAATTCCGGGGCCGTTATCGGACACAATTATCTCGAGAAATTCAGAGCCTGTTTGTAAGTCGACTCGAGCACCGTCTCCGTATTTATTGGCGTTTTCAATCAGGTTACGCACCGCACGCGCGAGCGCATCTGGCCGACAAAAGTACTTCACTCCCAACTCACCGACAAATTCGGCTCGTTGGTCAGTCTCTTCGAAGTCGAAGCATTCGCTCGCCAAAAGCACGCTTAAATCGACAGTTCTATGCGGCTCCGATAGCGCTTCACCCCGAATATATTCAAGCGCTGAAGAAATCATTTTGTTCATCTTATCAATGCTGGAAACCAGGTCCGCTCGAATTACCTCATCATCAATCAACTCCGCCTTGAT
>JADFLJ010000021.1 GCA_022564475.1 Pseudomonadota bacterium | reverse complement strand
GGCCACGACATGCGAATTGCGGCGCGCGTATAGGCATCCTTACGTGACTCGCCTTCGGCCATGCGTCGGTCCGCCATTTCGGTCACGACGATCGCACCGTCCACGAGCATGCCAACGGCCATGATCAGTGCGAACAGCACCATCATGTTTATGGTGATTCCGAAGCTGCCGATCAGCAGAATGCCCATCAGGAAACTGCCGGGAACAGCGACTCCGACCAGCAACGCGGAGCGAATTCCCAGGATGCCGATAATAATGATGAACACCAGCAGCACAGAAATAAGCACGCTGTTCTGGAGTTCTGACAGCATATCGTTTACGTCGTTGGCTTTATTGCGTGACGCGACAATGCTTACTTCGGCAGGCCAGTACTCACGCTCTGCCGCGATGACGTCGAAAACAGCGTCAACGGTGTCGATGACATTGGCGCCAGCTCGTTGCACGATCTCAATCGCCAATGCTTTCTCACCGTTCAGGCGCGCATAACTCTCGGCATCCTTGAACGTGCGGCGCACCTTCGCGATGTCTTTGAAATGAACAATACGATCACCCACGGCCTTAATGGGCATGTTGAGTACATCTTCTGCTGACTCGATGACACCGGGTACTTTTATCGGAAAGCGACCCTCCGAACTCTGCAGCGAGCCGGCGGCAACGAGGCGATTATTCAAGCTGATAAACTTGATGATCTGGGCCTGATCCAGGCCGTAACTTTCCATGGCCAGCGGATCAATGACGACTTCCATGAGTTCTTCGCGAACACCGACGAGGTTGACCTCGAGCACACCGCTCAGGCCCTCAAGTTTTTCCTTTAGGTCTTTGGCGATCGTGGTCAGCGTTCGTTCGGAGACGCCGCCGGCAAGATTGAGAACGAGCATCGGGTCGAAACGAGACATCTTGACCTCGGTGACCGTAGGCTCCTCTGCGTCACTCGGGATTTTCGCTTTCGCCTTGTCGACTTTTTCGCGGACGTCCTGCAAAGCCTTGTCGATATCGATGCCGGCAAAAAATTCCAACTGAACATTGGCGCCACCCTCGTAGGCATTGGCGGTCATCTCCTTTATGCCTTCGATGGTTCGCAATTCCTGTTCCATCGGCCGCACCAGCAGTCGCTCGGAGTCTTCAGGCGAAATGCCCTCGAGTGTGATGCTGACGTAAAAAATCGGTATCTGGACATCCGGTTCCGCTTCTTTCGGAATCGTCATGTAAGTGACAACACCGCCGATCAGGACAATGAGCAACGACAGAAGAACCGTTCGCGATCGCGCTATCGCTGTTTCGATAATCTGCACGGCCCTTACTCTTCGCTGGACTTGATGGCGACAGCCGTGTTGACGTCCTCTTCGGGGATTGCGTTGACGACGGATCCAGTCGCAACAAAGCCCTGGCCAACTGTGATAATCGTCACTGTTGGAGGCAGGCCCGCTATCCAGACGCCATCGGCCGACGAAAGTGCGATGTCCGCGACAACAAATTCGACCTTACCCTGATCGTTGATGATCTTGATGCCGACATTGCCGGCGTCGTCAAGCGTCAAAAGAGATGGCGATACGCGATGCGCAAGCAAGCTTTCCGCCGGAATTCGCAACTCGGCGGTGCCGCCTGGGCGCAGCCGGCCGTCGCTATTATCCACTTCGAGTTCAACTGTGAACGTGCGTGTTGCCTCGTGAGCAACCGGCGCCACGTAACGAATCCTGCCGCGTACAGTCCCGCCCGTGGCGAGTCTTGCTTCTGCCAGGTCGTCAACATTGACATAGCGTACGTCGAATTCGGACAGGTTGGCAGTAACAATGATCGTGCGATTATCCACAAACGTTGCGATGGGATCGCCGCGTTTAACAAAATCGCCAACCTCAACGATGCGCGATTGCAATGCGCCGTCAAACGGTGCCCGGATCATCATGTAAGTCAGGTCCAGTTGTGCCCGCGTCAACTCGGTCCTGGCTGCTTCCAGGGCGGCGACGGCTTCCTGTAATTGTGCCTCGGACACATAGCTTTCCGTTTTTAATCTTTCGCGTGCCTCGAACTCGACTTCACGCTGCTTCACTGTCGCCTTGGCCTGTGAAAGGCGTGCGCTGCGATCGCGCTCGTCGAGCCGAACGATTAATTCGCCTCGCGAAATATTTCTGCCGCGTTCGGCACCAATGAATTCGACACGCCCATCCGTTTCCGCTGATAACTCGACAACGCGTGCCGGCGCAGTCTTGCCGTTTACAACAATCGTGCGTTGAACTTCCTCGGCCGATTGAGTGCGTACGCGTACGCTGCTGCGCTTGATTGTGGGACTGGTCGTGCTGCGCTGCGTGTTCCGTTCCTGCGTATCACCGTTATCCAACTGGCCCGACAACATCCAAAGCCCGACAAGCACTGCAATACTTGCCGATAGAAACCATGACCCGTGTTTTTGAAAAAAGCCCACTTCCATTTTCTGATTTCCTGATCTGTTCGTCGCCGTCATCCGGCAGCCGACCGACTTGCTGCCGTTTGTTGTGTCAACATGTGTTTGTTTTCTTCAATGTACTTTCGCATCGCTTCGGTCATTGCCTTGCCAAAGCCGCAAACAAAGCGCATCCCGCCGGGCCATTCTTCCATGCCGGTTGTTTCGAATTCGTGAAACATGGACATGTAGCGATCAATGTCTTTAACACGACTCTCGAGTACGGTTTCAATCTGTTCTGGCGTCATCAGATGTGCGAAACACATCGTCGCAAGAAACTCTGAGCGAACTTTGTGCGAGGGTGCGGGCTGCTTTAGTGCGTCCAGCAAGTGCTGGTGACCGGCATCTGTGATTCGGTAAACCTTGCGATCGGGTTTGCCTTCCTGAGGAATTTCCTCGCAGTCGACGAGCCCCGCTTCGGCCAGCGATGACAGGGCCGGGTAAATCGACCCGTAACCCGCAGCAAAGAAATGCGCGAAGGTCGACTCGAAATGCTTCTTGAGGTCATAGCCAGAGGCTTCGCCATCGTCGAGCATGCCGAGACAAACGGTTTTTACATCCATAGTGATTCACTGGGCGCCCGCGGGCGCATATATCGGGGCGATGCATACTATCACTCCGATATATAAAGTCCAGCAAATTGATATATCAATTTGATATGTTATTGAAAGTACTGAGCCATGAACGGGGTCAGCAGCCGGTCTTCCGGGTCCAGCTGGCGGCGAATGCGGCGAAAGAAGTCCAGGCGGTCGGCGTACACGGTTTTGGCGTAGTCGGCACGCAGCGATCGGGTCTGGCTGAAAATAGGTGTGCCGGCCCAATGCTCGGCGAAATCGGCGAGATCGATGACGAAGTCCTCCCAACCCTGTTGCTGAGTCGATGCCGCTTGCAAGACGATCATCGGCTCGTCGAACGACGGCGATAATAACGCGCTCGTGTCTTTGCAGATGCGGTAGCCAACGACAGGCAAGTCACAACGATAGCCGGAGCGCTCGAATGTCTGATGGCAAAAGTCCTGAAACGCGCGGACGACAAACGAAAAACCCGTTGCCGGGAAACACCAGGTCGAATAATGAACCCGGCGCGCGCTGCTTGTCGTATGACTGCGCGTACCGGAGCTGGCATTCGTGCCATTTCGAACGAAACGGCTGTTGACGATTCCCTGTGTCACTTCGCTCACACTGTCGATCAGGCGATAACGGACGGATTGCAAAGGCAGCAGTCGGTTCAGTGTTTTGCAGATATGCGGCAGAACTGTGCTTTCGCCCCAATCCTTGATTTTCCAGGGTGCGCTGTAGGTGTTGCCCGTTGTGGCAGCGTAGCGTCGCAGGTCAAGATAAACGCGGTTGCGATAGGGCATCAAACAAAATCGAAAGCCAACATCGGAATTTGAAAGCGTGTCCACTACGTCGCAGAAGGCCTCAGTGTCGAGGCGTCGGTGACTGACCGTAAACGTCATGATGTCCTGCACTCTGATTGTCGCCTCGACGATGACGCCGAGCAAACCATAGCTTGAGCGCATGGCCCGCATGAGGTTTTTCTGGTCGGCATGAACCGTCATTGGCTTGCCGGCCCCTGTGACCAGCTTGAGGCTAATGACCTCACTTGAGAATGAGCCGGAAGCGTTGCCGATATTGGCGCCGAGGCAGGGTGCAGCAATAGCACCACCCAGAGTTCGCCCCGTCATTTCATGACTGCCAATGAGCTCAAGGCCTTGTTCAGCCAGCGCCTCAGCCAATGCGTACAGTCGCACGCCGGCTTGGGCTGTAACGGTATTGTTAAGCTTGTCTATCTTGATGATTCGATCAAGTCCGGACAGTCGCAACACCGTTCCAGAGTTGCTTTCGTTACACCCGGTGGCAGCGGTCCCCGCGCCTTGCGGCCGAATGGGCAAGGCGATGTTGGCATCGCGATCCATGGTCTGGAGTACAGTCTTTATATTGGAGGCAGAAATTTCGGCGGGTTGGGCGGGCGGCCGAATTCTGTAACGCCCGGTATTTTTCAACTGTACTGCTGACATATTCGTCTCCGGTGACCCCGCTGTCATAGAGTTTTCGTTTGAGAAAACGCCCTTAGACCGGAAGTTTTGCGGCCCTGCCTTTCGACAGGTGTGCCTTTATCTAACGTACAGGCATATTTGCACACGCCGCCGAGCGCTGTCAACGCGGCGCAACAAGCAATATTTTTATTGTTAAACAGACGCGACGAGCATGCGAAAGTCAGAGCTCCAGGCTCACCGCGTTGACAAGATAATTTCGGGGAACGATTATCGAGTAATTCGATTCAACATAAATCAGGAAAAACCAACGACGGGCCGAAATCCGGCAGCGCAACTGTTCAAGGGAAAACGATGAACAAACTAATAATTCTCCCGTTGTAGTCGATAACACGGCAGGCAATGCATGGGAATGCTAAAGACACTTGTTGGACGACGGGTACCGGAAAAATACCGTAAGTATCTCAATCTTCCTGCGCGGCGCGAGTCCTGGAAAAAAGATAATACTGCAGACTCCCGGCTTGGCAGGCTTGTCTCATCATGGTTGCGCGGACGACCTGAGAAGTGCGGTGTATACCGTCTTGACCTCGGTCTGGATGCACTATCGATGCGACTTGGGCTGATCGATGCTGCCGAAATTTGTATCGATATTCAGAGTTACCTGATTCGCGACGATCTGAGCGGAAATCTGATCGGCCTGCGGCTGATCGATGCTGCCAATCGCGGTGTTCGCGTGCGATTGCTTATGGACGATGCGTTAACCGAAGAGATCGATGCGGGGCTCGTGTCGATAAATGATCACGTGAACATCGAAGTGCGCGTGTTCAATCCGTTCCCCAGGAGCCGGTCGCGGTTTCGCAGTCTTCTCGCCAACTTCAATATTCTCAACCGGCGCATGCACAACAAGTCTTTTACGATCGACAATCAGGTGACGATCGTCGGTGGCAGAAACCTTGCCGATGAATATTTTCAAACGAGTAGCGAAAGCGAATTCATAGATGAAGATCTTCTCGCGATAGGTCCGGTCGTGAATCAGGTTTCTGTGGGATTCGACGAATACTGGAACATGCTTGAATCGATCGCCATTGACAGTTTCGAGCCGCCGATCGAGCATCCCCCGATCAATGAAACCATCTACGCGGGCATGATGTATCTGGAGGAGCGCAAGAACAGCCCTTTTCTGAGCAGCATTAATAATGACTTAGTGGAACAACTGTTAAGCAGCGAACTGCCACTCATTGAGGCCGATGCGCAGTTGGTGTTGGATCATCCGGACAAGGTGCGTGGTTTGACGCGCAACCAGGTTGGCGAGACGACCAATTTCTTGCGGCGAATGGTTTCCTCGGCGACGCGCGAAGTCATTATTGTTTCGCCCTATTTCGTGCCGCAGCGTCAGGGCGTGGCGTTTCTGGCGGCGCTCGTAAGCAAAGGTGTGCGTGTCGTGGTGATTACAAACTCGCTGGCATCGACCAATCATACGAGTGTGCATGCGGTCTATGCCCGGTATCGCAAGCCCTTGTTGCGGCAAGGTATCGAGTTGTACGAGCTACGACCTCAATTCAGTGCGTCCGATCTGAAGATTACACTGCACTCGAAGGTGGCCGTAGTCGATGGTGCTTCGCTTTTTGTAGGTTCCTTTAACCTTGATCCACGATCGCTGTACATAAATACGGAAATGGGAATGGCGGTTGAATCACGCGAGCTCGCGGGATCGGTGGCGGCCAGTATTGGCAAATCACTGCAGGAGCGTACCTACAGTCTTCGCCTTGCTCGAAGTGGTGGAATTCGCTGGAAGTATTTAACCAACGCGGGGGAGCAAGTCGCGAACAAGGAACCCCATACAACGATCTGGCGTCGTAGCCTGACCCGGCTAATGAGTCTCCTGCCGATCGAGAGCCAGATGTAGTAGTGCAGCACATCGCGCCGGCGACAATGCGGGATTGCACCGGAAAATCACAAAATAGATTAACCTGTCAGGTCTGGTCGCATTCCTGATAGGAGAAAATATGCCGGCACTGACTGTTAGCGATGTAGCCGAATCATCCGAACGCGCCGCGGCCCGTATCGCCGGTCTTGTGCGCGAGACACCGCTGGACTATTCCCCGGCCTTCAGTGCGGCTACGGGCGCCGATGTCTGGTTCAAGCTCGAAAACCTGCAGCACACGGGCTCGTTCAAACTGCGCGGGGCTGCAAATCGCCTCATGACACTGACGCCCGAGGAACGCGCTGCGGGCTGCGTTACAGCGTCCAGTGGTAACCATGGGGCTGCGGTCGCCTACGCGATGCAGAAGCTGAACATTGCCGGCGTCATATTTGTGCCTGAACAAACATCGTCTGTGAAAGTGGATGCGATTCGTTCCTATGGCGGCGATGTTCGCTTCTTCGGCACCGACGGCCTCGATACGGAACTGCACGCGCGCGACTATGCCGGGCAAAACAGCATGTTCTATGTCTCTCCTTATAACGATGCAGAGGTCATGGCGGGTCAGGGTAGCTGTGGCGTCGAAATAGCAGCGCAGCTGCCCGATGTCGATGAGGTTTTTATTGCGATCGGCGGCGGCGGCCTGATCAGCGGCGTGGGCAGCGTGCTGCGTCGCCATAGCAAAAGCGTGCGCATTATCGGCTGCCAGCCATCGGCATCGGCGGTCATGGCGCACTCGGTCGAGGCGGGCGAAATTCTGCAGCTTCCGAGCGCTCCGACCTTGTCCGACGGCACGGCGGGCGGCATCGAGCCGGGAGCGATTACCTTCGATCTGTGCAAAGAGCTGGTCGATGACTACGTTCTAATCGATGAGCCTGAGATCGCGGCCGCCATGCGAACCTTCATGGACAGCCAGCATCAACTCATTGAGGGGGCAGCCGCCGTTGCGATTGCAGCGATGCTCGCGAATGCGGCGGATCTTAAGGGCCGCAAGGTGGTTATACTCGTTTGCGGCGCGAACATCAGCCGCGAGTCACTCTTGTCCGTGATCTCCTGAGGTATCGAGAATTCCAATGAAGTCTCCTTTTTCGCTATTAGCCCTCCTGTTCGTATCGTCGGTGGCGTTGGCCGATACGACGGCTATCGTCAACGTGAATGTCATTACGATGACGTCGGACACCGTGCTTGCCGGGCAGACCGTTGTTATCGAAGACGGCATCATTACCGCGATTGGCGATGTTGATGCGGTCGCTGTGTCCGAGGGTGCGACGCTGGTCGACGGCACCGATCGTTATTTGATGCCCGGTCTGACCGAAATGCACGCTCACGTGACGAGTACGGCTGATGCACAAATTCGCAGGCTGAGCAGCCTGTTTCTCGCGAACGGTGTAACGACTGTTCGCGGGATGGTGGGGCGGCCGTCGCACCTGAAGCTCAGAGAAGACATCGCGGCGGGCAGAATATTCGGGCCGCGACTGATTACGTCAGGGCCGTCTTTTAATGGGAACTCCGTTAACGGTGCTGATCACGCCGCGAGCATGGTGCGCGAGCAACAGGCTGCAGGATATGACTTCCTGAAAATTCATCCGGGACTTAGCCGGGAAGAGTTTGACGCCATCGCCGACACGGCGAATGAGCTCGGTATTCCGTTTGCCGGGCATGTGCCGGTTGCCGTGGGTATCGCGGGCGCGCTGAACAAAGGAATGGCAACAATCGACCACCTGGATGGCTACATGGCATCGCTGTTGCCGTCAAACACGGATACATCCGGCGGTTATGGCGGTTTTTTTGGCGTCATGCTTGCCGATCAGGTCATCGAAGGGCGTATCGCCGAGGTCGTCGCGGCAACGCTCGCGGCTGGTGTTGCCAATGTGCCGACTGAATCCCTGTTTGAACACGTCGTCAACGACGTAGCGCCCGCCGATCTCGCCACCCGGTTCGAAATGCGCTACGTGCCGGAAGCGACGGTGCGTCAGTGGCAGGACGCGAAAGAGAGAACGCTGTCTGAGCGCGGCTTCGATCCGCTTGTTGCAGCACAGGCAATCGATATTCGCCGTAAATTGATCCTGGCGTTGCACGAGGCGGGTGCTTCGCTATTGCTGGGCTCGGATGCGCCACAGATTTTTAATGTCCCGGGTTTTTCCCTGCACCATGAACTGAGGTTTCTCGTCGCAGCCGGGCTGACGCCCTATGCGGCGCTGCAGACCGGGACAAGCGCTCCGGCGCGTTTCTTTGGCCTCAATACCGGCACCGTTGAGGTGGGCAGGATCGGAGATCTCGTGTTGCTGGACGCGAATCCATTGATAAATATCGACAACAGCCGCCGCGTACATGGCGTGCTGCTTGCCGGCCGTTGGGCGACGGCCGCGGCGTTGCTGGACGGACTCGATTGAGCGGCGACTTTCACCTCGGTGTTGCAACCAAACGGCTCTGACAAGCGTCTAAATCAGGTAACGCAGCAAACAACACGCGGAAGGGGATTGAAATGCGCGGTTTTATTGTTATGGCAATGTTTTCGGCCAGCCTGGCACACGCAAGCTGGTCGGATTACGAGGAAGTCCGAAAGCTCGAGGTCGACGCGAGCGGTGTCAGCGAATTCGTTATTGATGCCGGCGCCGGCAGCATGACCGTAAACGGTGACGCAGGCGCGAAGTCGATCGAGGTGACGGCGACGATTCAGGTCAATACGGGCGACGAGGAAAAGGCGCGTGAGGCGATCGCAAAACGTCTGACTCTGACGCTGGATCAAAAGGGCGACCGGGCCATACTCAAATCCTTTTTCAACAACGGAATGTGGGGCGGCACCAACGGTTCGGTCATGCTTGAGATCATAATGCCGACAGGAATCGCTTTGCGCATCGATGATGGTTCTGGCTCGATCCTTGTCGAGGACGTCCAAGCAGACATTGCGATCAACGACGGATCCGGCTCAATCAGGATCTACAACGTCGGCGCAGTCGATATTGACGATGGTTCAGGGTCAATCGATATTCGTAACGCGAATGGCGATGTGGTCATCGTCGATGGCTCCGGCAGCATCAAGGTCGAAGCTGTGAATGGCAGCGTGACGATCGATGATGGCTCCGGCTCGATCAACGTCGATGATGTTGAGAATGATCTCATTATCGTAGAGGACGGCAGCGGTGGCGTGTCCATCTCTGACGTCCGCGGAACCGTTGAATTAGACACCTGAAGCCACCCGGCGTGGCAGCCTTCCTCCCCACGAGCTAGAATGTAGCCAGTCGTCGCCCATTTCCGAAGGTGCGACCAAGGGAGGGGGCATGAAACTGGTTCAGCATCTGCTCGAGAACAAGGGCAGAGACCTTATTTCCATTCAGCCTGATGCGTCTGTTCTGGACGCGATCAAACTCATGGCCGACAAGGGCATTGGCTCGCTCGTCGTGACCGAAAACGAGGAGTTGAAGGGCATCGTTACCGAGCGCGACTACGCGCGCAAAGTCATTATCAAAGGGCGTTCGTCCAAGACGACACAGGTCGCCGACATTATGACTGTCGATGTGATTACAGTGTCAAGTGATATGACAGTCAACAAATGCATGGCAATAATGACCAAAAAAAGGTGTCGACATTTGCCGGTCGTTGATGACGGCGAGCTCGTCGGCATGATTTCGATTGGTGATCTGGTGCAGGCGATTATTTCGGACCAGCAGGAAGAGATCGAGCAACTCGAACATTACATCGCGGGCTAGGAGAGCAGAATGAAGAAAGCCTCGGACTACGATCCTGAAATTCTTAAATTGTTCGATGGCCTGGTCCACGGCAAGATTTCCCGTCGGCAATTTCTTGACCGTGCCGCCGCCATCGCGACCGTGGGCGCATCGGCCGGCGCGATTCTCGCGAGCCTGACACCGGACTACGCGCTTGCGCAGCAAGTCGACCCGGACGATAAATCGATAGTCGTCGCTTACAAGAAATACGCATCACCCGACGGTGCGGGCGTTATGCGGGGCTATTTCGCCAGGCCGGCAATCTTCGATCACAAGCTCCCTGCAGTCGTTGTGATTCACGAGAATCGAGGTCTGAATCCCTACATAGAGGATGTTGCGCGGCGACTTGCGGTTGCAGGATTTATCGGCTTCGCACCCGATGCGTTAACGCCGCTCGGCGGCTATCCGGGTAACGACGACGACGGTCGCACACTCATGCAGCAACGCGACCGCGGAGAAATGCGGGAGGACTTCGTCGCCGCGGTATCGTACTTGCAATCGCATCCCGATTGCTCGGGCAAGGTTGGCTCGGTCGGTTTTTGCTTTGGCGGCGGCGTGTCCATGTACCTCGCAGTTCGTGTGTCGGGCCTCAATGCGGCAGTCGCTTTCTACGGTAGACACCCGTCCCCCGACGATGCTGTTTTCATAGAAACACCACTGATGATTCATCATGCTGCGCTCGATGAGCGTGTCAATGCAGGCTGGCCGGATTTTGAGGCAGCACTCAAGGCAGCAGACTGTGAGTTCGAGGAGTTCATGTACACGGACGCGAACCATGGATTCCACAATGATACGACGCCACGATTCGACAAGGCGGCGGCCGATCTCGCCTGGCAGCGTACGATCGCTTTTTTTAAGAAAAACCTCGCGTAGATATAGTGTCATGCACAGCGCAATACGAATCTCACTCATTGTTCTGTTTCTGATTGGCATTGCGACACTAACTCCGTCGCGTGCGGAAGTATCAGCCCGGGCGAAGACCGTCATCGGCCCGACAAATCCGAATTTGGCGGACGGAGCCCAGGCGCTACTACTCGGTAAAGCTGAAGAGGGCGTAAGGCTGACACGCCTGGGACTTGCCGTGGCGCAGGGGCGGCGCGAGCGGCAGGCTGCACTCTCAAATCTTTGTGCTGGTTACGTGCTGCTGGAGCAGTTCGATACGGCGCTGACGTACTGCGATATCGCGTTAGATGAAAATGAGCGCAACTGGCGCGCATACAGCAATCGCGCCCTGGCCTATGTGAAACTGAAGCGTTTCGAAGAGGCAGAAGCTGATATCGCTCGCGGCCAGGAACTGAAGCCAAACGCGTGGAGTCTGCATGTCGTCAAGGGCATGTTGCTCGACGAGACTCAGCCCGTGGCACCCAATATTGTTATTGACGATCGGCAAGGACCCGATCGTGATGAGACCTGATTCGGCATTGCTGTTGTTATTGCTGCCTGCAGCTTGTTTGCAGGCTGAAGAAAACGCTGTTGCACAAATAATCGATGAATCGAGCCATCGCGTGCCTCATGTAACAGTTGCGCCGCAATACCCCGAAAATGCGAGACGCGACAGAATCGAAGGTGAGGTGAAGGTGTGCTACTTCGTCGACAAGCAAGGCCGGACGTACCGGGTCGGGGTTCGCAGCAGCACGCACCGAACGTTTAAACGCCCTTCACTCCGGGCAGTTAAAGCCTCTACTTATTATCCGTTAAAGTCGGGCGAGCAGGTATCCAGCCTAAAAACATGTCGCATATTCAGATTTCAGCTCGAGCCGATAGAGACCCCGGTCGCCAGGGATAATTTCGCAGATCGCAAGGTATTCGACATCAGCATGATGATCGTCATCGGGCCGACACCGCCGGGCACGGGCGTGACGGCGGCGGCGATCTTCGACACTGCGTCGTAATCCACGTCGCCGGTTAATTTCGATTTGGTTTCGCCATCGACTTCGACATCGATTCGATTGATGCCGACATCGATTACGACCGCGCCGGGTTTGATCCAGTTACCCTTGACCATATTGGGTCGGCCGACAGCAGCGACAACAATGTCTGCTGCGGCGACGACGCCAGGCAGGTCATTGGTACGGCTGTGCGTGATCGTAACGGTCGCATTGGCCGCGAGCAGCAGACTTGCCATCGGTTTGCCGACGATATTGGAGCGACCGATCACGACGGCGTTCTTACCCGAGAGGTCGCTGCCAAGGTGATCTTCAATCATGAGCATGCAACCCGCGGGTGTGCAGGGGACGAATGCGTCAGCCGTATCACCGGCCGTTAGTTTGCCTATGTTTATGTAATGAAAACCGTCGACGTCTTTGCTCGGCAAAATCGATTGTGTAATCGCATGTTCGTCGAGATGGCCCGGTAACGGCAGTTGCACGAGGATGCCGTGGATCGCCGTGTCATCGTTGAGGTCGGCGATCAGTTTGAGTACCTCATCCTGGTTCGCATTTCCGGCCAGCGTGTGTTGCTCAGAATGAAAACCACAGGCTTCGGCCATGCGTTTTTTATTACGCACATACACTTGGCTTGCAGGATCTTCGCCGACAATTACAACGGCCAGTCCCGGCTTCAGGTTGTGCTCCTGGAGCAGCTTCTCGGTTTCTGCCGAGATTACTGCGGATAATTCGGCCGCTTTTGCCTTTCCGTCGATACGTGTCGCATTAGTCATGGCGCGCATCTTACGGGACGTTTGTGGAGACGACAACCGAGGCCCAGCGCGAGAAATCCCGGACCCACAGCCGCAGTGAGGTGTTTGATCGTATGCCCACTCACGACATGAATTGTGTCGTATACGTTCGAATCGAAATGTTCGAACAGCTTCGCGATAATGTAGAAACCAATCATGAGCCAGATGTAGCGACCGATTTCGTTTTCGCGCTTGCTCACGACAAGAATGGACGGAATTGCGAGCATCGGCAGGAACTGCACGATGGCATACGGCCGCAGGTCGCCCGCGGCAATCGATTCCGTCCATTGCCAATACAGAACTGAACCGACACCGATGACCAGGAACAGGGGCAAGAGTCGGTTGGCAGTTTTCGCCGAACCATACTCCCCGATAACGAGCGCAAACAATCCGGCAAACGCAATCGTCATCGGCAGACGATCCCAGAAGAGTGTGTCGTTACCGGGTTCCAGGTGAAAGTAGGTGGAACCGAACGCAGACAAAAACACGCCGACGAAAAAAACCAGATAGGGATTGCGGAGCTCGAAGCTTGCGTCTACCCGACCGAGCTGCAGTACGATGTACAGACCCCAGACACCCACAAACACAAATGGCAGATTGCTGATCACATCCCAAAAGTTTGGTATCGACGCTATCGTGCGGTCGTCTGCAAAGAGATAGTAGGCCGGGTCCTGTGGAATTGCGCTGGTGAAATAAAACAGTAAAACAATGGCCGTTGTCGGGATAACGCGTATTAGCCAAACGCGCATCATGCAGTCTTACCGGTGAAAACAACCCAGGCGCCGAAGTCCTCGCCGAAATTCCTGAAGCGATGCGGCATCCCGGCCGGCACAAACAGTACGTCGCCGGTCTCGAACGCTTGTTCATCGTCGCCGAGCTCAAAAATGCCGCTGCCCGCCTGAATGACGTACACCTCGTCACGGTCATGCGGTGATTGCGGGTCCGTTCCGCGGGGTGCGTAGAAGCCGATCTCGATGTCATCCTGTTGCAACAGGATAGCGTAGCGGTCGTCGCTATCCGCAACAGCTTGCATCGCAGCTGCCAGGGTCATTCGCTCGTTCATTGTATGTCCTGAGTCTGTTTGCCAGCGTCGCGTACGTTACTGCATGACGCACGGGCGAGCAATACAGGCCGCGCAGCGACTCGCAATCGAGTGCCCGTGTGGCGTAGACTGATCATTCTCGATATTTTGCGGAGTGCTTGATGTCCCATAGCCGTTTCTATGACACCGTGACGTTTGATGTCCGCGACAATGCGACGATGCTGTTTTTCGCGCGCACCTCGGACGAGGGCGATATCGAGGACTACATGCTGCTCATGCGCTCCGTTGAGGACGACTTCGAGGAGTCGCTCTATATCGAGATCAACGAAGACCTGTTTGGTGGACACAATCTCCTTAGCGAAGTGCGGCTGCTCGATAACACGCTGACGTTGATCTTGCATGAGCCCGCAAAGGAGCTCGATAACACGTCCGAGATCGTCTTGACCTTCGATGCAACCGAAGAGAATCTGGCCAGCATGGAAGCCGGTGCCTTTCGCGTTCTGGGCGACACGATAAAGGGTGGCAACGCCTGACGAGTAACACTTATTCCCTGTACATATTGCGTTGCTCTGACGGGACGCTTTATACGGGGATTGCTCGAGATGTGCCTGGCCGCCTGGAAGAGCATCGCAACGGCACGCGCGGCGCTAAATATTTGCGCGGTCGCAGCCCCTTCAAACTCGAATTTCAGGCTGCCGTGGGCGAGCGCGGAGCAGCGCAGCGCGTCGAGTACTTCGTCAAGAAACTCACGAGAAAAGACAAGCTGGATCTGATCGCGGGAAGACGCGAATTGCCGGGAGTTGACTAGTAGTCCAACAAGGTGGATCTGAACCCATCAAAGCTACCTTGTTGGACTACTAACTCGGCGGCCCGACGATCACGCCTCGGGTTCGCTCACGGGATAAAGCGCGATCGGTTCGCCGAAAACAGGCAGATAAAGTCGTGTTTCCATGTCCCAGTTAGTGCGGAATTCCTTCAGGAGCATAACCGTGTCAGCGAAATCATCCAGGAAACTCGGCATGAGTTCGATCGTTCCAAAGGGCTTTGTGAAGTCGTCGAAATGGATTGGTATGACTGTCATGGCACCTGTCGATGTGACCGTAGCTTGCCAATATCGATCGACGTAGTCACGACCAAGGCCCTCAATCATGCCCACACCGAGCATCACGACATCAACTCTTATATCTTCAAGAGACGACCGCAATATGCCGCCACTGCCTTGCACAAGGGTTGTGCCGCCCGGGTGCGACACGACTATCGAATAGCTGCCACCCTCTCGCCACGCTTTGACAGGCGCTGGTGTACTTAAGGGTGCGTCAATCGTCCCGGGCATGGGTACGGACCCGCGCAAGCCAACGGGTGCGTGAACGGATTCGATGAACGTAATCGTGAATTGTCCAAAGCTGTAATCGGCCCCGTCCTCAACGACCACGATCTGATCCTCGGGTACACTGGCGCCTCTGGCGATTTGTGCTGTTGACTCCGAGCCCAGTACCGACGCGCTGCTGCGATTGCCTATCGCGCCGACGTCCATGGCGTGATCGAAATGCGAGTGCACGGGAATAATCGCGGCAAGACGACGGATGCGATATTCATTCAGGAAAAAATTGATCTTGGCGACGTCATTGTCGACTGGCTGTCCTGTCAGTATTTGAAACAGCGTTGGCCGCGAAATGAATCCGTCGATGAGGATCTGTGTTTCTCCATCGTCAAACAGCATGGTCGTGACGCCGAACCAGGTAAGAGTAACGGGTGATTCAATATCGCGTGCCGAAGGCGCTGGTGCCAGATCGATGTCGTCGAGTGAGCCGCGATTACCCCAAAGCAGAATCAGGACGAGCGTGCCGCAGGCAACGGTCGCCGCGATGATCGTAAGCGCCCGTGTTGCTGTGCGTTTTATGCTTTTGGCTATTGGCCTGCGACCATCCGGGCGAGTTGGCCAGTGAGCGGTGCGAGGTAATTGCCCATCGCATAGCCCAGTAATGCCATGAGGATCGACACGGGTACGAGGCTCGGCCGATGGTGCGCCGCGACGATGGGTGCCGACGCCGCGGCACCGATGTTGGCGGCAGATGCGATCGCGACGCTGTGTATATCAACACGGAATATCCACGCGCCGGCCACGCAGAACAGGCCGTGAATGAAAATCCAGATGAATGCGCCAAACACGAACATAGGCGCTTCAGCGAGTCCGGATACCGATGCACGTGCACCCATTCCAGCAACAAAGATATACACCAGCGCAGTGCCGAGCGCTGTCGAATTGGGCAGCTTCGAAACGGGTGTTAGCGAAAGCACAAGCGCCATTGTTGTTACGAGCAGAATACGAACGGTTGTTTCCGAGAACAGGTTTTCAGCTGCGGGCAGGCTGGATTTGACCCAGCCGGATATTTCGGGTGCGAGTGATCGACCTATCCAGGTGACGCCGATGACGACTGCGAACAGGAAGAGGTATTGTGGCATCGTGGGTGCCTGGTCTTCCTCGTAGTGCAGCTCTGCCGCCGCATCCATCATGGCAATGCGGTCTTCCGGTACGCGTGCCCACTTGTTGAACTTGTCGGCGAAGTCGCGCGACAGCAATAACATTGGCAGCCATACGACGTAGACGACGTTGTCGGCGATGATGGCGAGACCGAATTGCTCCTCGGATGTGCCCAGGATCTCGGCCGTTGCCGCCATGTTTGCAGTGCCGCCGATCCAGCTGCCCGCGAGTGCGCCGTAGCCCTTCCAGGCATCCGGTGACAGCCACGGGTGGACGATTGCGTAGGCAACCACGGCGCCAACGATGACACCGACCGTGCCCATCAGCATGACGAGTACGCCTTTCCCCATTACTTTAACGACGGCCGGGATGTTCACTTTGATCAGCATCAAGACGATAAATGCCGGCAAAAGGTAGGCGCTGAGGCCTGAATAAATGACCGAGCTGCTGGGAATTACATCGAAGTTATTGAGGAATACGGGCGTCGCGTAGATGAAAAGCAACGGTGGGATGTATTGAAATAATTTGGCCTGTGTGAGCTCGGCAATCAGGAAGAAGAAGGCGGCGACGCCGGCGAGAACGGCAAGTACGCCGACCGGCGAAGATATCAGTGCGACGGTTGTTTCCATTTCCCCACTGTATCAGGAAAAGCTGATTTGAGCCGCGAAGTCCTTTCTGCTTGCCTCGTCGCTGAGTACGGCGGCATTGAGTGTCAGCCATACCGCGTGCCAGTCATCGATCTTGCTTGGGCCGAAAATAAATTTCGCGATGAAACTCTCGAGTTCGCTAACACGAATAACATTCTTTGGCATTTCGGTCGTGAATTCCACCGAGCCTGTAAAAATGACGAGGTTAGCGATCGGTACTTCCGGCATGACTTGCCGCAGGGCGCGGCTCCGCCCTTCGTTTTGAATCAGCGGGTTCAAAAAACGTCGGCGCGAAACACCGTCAACATTGGTCCATTGGGCTTCGTCTTCGCCACCGAAAACGATGCCGTTGAAGTGCACCGTTCGAATACATAAAACACCGCCGGCCGTCATCATCGCGTGGTCTATTTTCGCGAGTCCGCCGTAGGCGCCCGGCAGAATGAAGTTGTTAAGAACATCTTTGCTGCGTGCAGTTAGCGCGCGTTGAATGCGGAAGCGTCCGATCCGTGCTGTGAGAAAGCGTGCGAAGTGGCTTGTCGTAGAGCGCAAGACCAGCGTCAGCAGCAATGCAATCGCGATCGTGAATAAAAACATGGCCGGGCCGACGCTGGTAATTCCAGTTGCGACAGCATTATCGTCTGTGGCGAGCGCGGGCAGTGCCATTAGCGGCAGACTGGATAGCAATGTGCGGAAAATCAGGATCATAGGCTGAGAATAGGCCGACTGTGGATTCGCGTATCGTATCAGGTCACGTTTTTACGATCCGGGTGCCGGTGGAGCCCGGCGGCGACCTTGTCCTGTATGCTCAGGCCTTGCTCATTATGGTTGTAGTGCAATGTTCGACGGAATTTGGCCGATATTGATCCTGATCGCAGTCGTGATCGTGTATGTCCTCGCAAAGATTCGATACTACATGCGCAAGAGCGACGAGCAATGGCTGGCCGTCGATAAGTCGAAACTGCGCGAGTGGGACGATGAGGATGAGGCGGACGACCAGACCCCCTGATCAGCTGTCAGCCGCTTTTTCGCGGATCTTGCGGTCACTTTTGAACAGGGCTTCCAGCTCACCAACCGTATCTTTCGCTGACTGAATCAGCTTTTCTTCGGAATCGTGTATAGCATGTTGCTCGGCCAGCAATTGTTCGTCACGTTGGAGAAACATCTCCGCAACGTCATCAACATCTTCGGCTGACATACCCAGTTGTCCTAATACCGACTTGCTCATTTCGACGCTCGATAGCAGCGTGTCGCGAAAAATATGCTTGATGCCGAGGTCCATGAGCTTGTGGGCATGACGACGATTGCGTGCTCGTGCGATGATCGTCAGGTTCGGGAAGTGTCGCACGACGTTTTCAGCGATGTGCAAGGAGGTTTCCATGTTACTGGTCGCGATTACGATTATTTTGGCGTGCTCGGCACCGGCTGAGCGCAGCAAATCGAGGCGTGCTGCATCGCCAAAATGTACTTCGGCTCCGTAACGACGGATGAGTTGAACCTGTCCGGGGTCCGCCTCGAGCGCGGTGAAAGGCTTGCCGACAATGCGCAGCAAGCGACCGATGATTTGTCCGACACGTCCGAATCCCGCGATCAGGATTTCATTGTGCGCGTTTTCCGAAATATCGTCGTAGTCCGGTTCCACCTGTGTTTCGAATTTTTGCGTCAGGCCTTCGGCCAGCATGTACAAAAAGGGTGTTATTAACAGTGAGACCGTGACGGCGAGGATAAGCGTCTCGCTGAGTTCCACAGCGATAATCCCCTCGCGAGCTGCCAATGCAAAGAGAACAAAGGCGAACTCACCGCCCTGCGACATTGACGCGGCAAGCCGCACGGCGCTTTTCAGGTCACACATGCCAAACAGTCGGGCAAGCGGCAAGAGCACGACGGTTTTGGCGAGCATGAGCCCCGCAACGATCGTCAAGACATGAGTTGGATTGTCAAAGAGCAGGTCCAGGTTTACGGACATGCCGACGGCGATAAAAAACAGCCCGAGGAACAGGCCTTTGAAGGGCGCGATATTGCTCTCGAGCTCGTGCCGATATTCGGAGTCAGCCAGCAACATACCGGCGATAAACGCGCCAAGTACCATAGACATGCCTGCAAACTCCATAAGCAATGCCGATGCAATGACGACCAGCAAGGATGTTGCCGTAAATATCTCGGGGATCCGGGAGAGTGCTGCTATGTGCAGTATCGGGCGCAGCAAATAACGACCGCCGACGATCAGGGCGCCGAGAATGCCAATGCTGAACACCGTATCGCCGACGTCGAACTGGCTGTCGGCAGCGGAATTTCCCAGTATGGGCATGATCGCGATTAGCGGGATAACCGCCAGATCCTGAAATAACAGGATTGAGAATGCCGCCCGACCGTGGGTAGACGTGAGCTGCTTTTTCTCGGCCAGCATTTGCAGTACGAAGGCCGTCGACGACAGTGCCAGGATGAAGCCGACGATCGTTGCCGTTGTAATCGGAAGCCCAACGGCCCAGCCCATAACGCCGATAAGCAATGCGCTTACGAACACCTGGGCAGCGCCCAGACCGAAAACCATGCGGCGCAATACCCACAATCTGGAGGGCTGTAATTCGAGGCCGATAGCGAACAACAACAGGACGACGCCGAACTCGGCGAAATGCAGTATATGCTCCGGGTCGGAAATGAGTTTGAGGCCGAAGGGTCCGATGACGATGCCCGCGGCGAGGTAACCGAGTACGGCGCCAAAACCCAGGCGTCGACTGATCGAAACGCTGATAATTGCCGCGAGCAGGTATATGAGGGATTCGATGAGCAGACTCATTGGGTCGCCAGTCCTTTTGAATTACAATCACTAAAAATATGCAGGACCGAATTATGCTGGAAACCAACCGCTTTCGCCGCGCCATCTTGGCCGGTCTGTTTAGTCTGCTGGTCGCTGTGTCCGCGTGCGACAAGACTGGCGCGGACACGACAGATGCTGGAATACAGGCAGCCAGGGACACGGTCGATGCGATGAGCCGCGAACACGCCAGGGACTCAATCAGCCCGAGTGAGGCCGCGACGACCGAGCCGACTCAAACGGTCGATTTCGAAACCCTGGCTTACGCCGAGGTAGACGACGAGCTTGTGTACGGCTATCTGGCTTATCCGTCCGGGATGACAGAGCCCTTGCCTGCCATCATTATGATCCACGAGTGGTGGGGCTTGAACGACAATATCCAGGCAATGGCCAAGCGCCTCGCAGCGGAAGGTTACATGGTGCTGGCCGTCGATCTGTATGGCGGTGAAACAGCCGTAAACGCCGGGGCGGCACGCGTCAAGATGTTGGAGGTGATGGAGAATTCGGAGTTCGCGAGGGAAAACCTGCGTCAAGCCGTGGAATTCCTCAAGATTACCGGCGCGCCGTCGATCGCGTCACTTGGCTGGTGTTTTGGTGGCGGTTGGTCGCTGAATAGCGCCATGTTGTTTCCCGAGGAGCTGGACGCGACCGTCATCTACTATGGCCAGCTTACGAACGACGACGAAAAACTTCGCGTTATCGATAGCCCGCTGCTCGGATTTTTCGGCGGGGCGGATCGTGGTATCAGCGTGGACTCCGTCAACGCGTTTGAGGCAGCGTTGCAACGCTTGCGCATCGATCATGAGATTCATATTTATCCCGATGTCGGACATGCGTTCGCCAACCCAAGCGGCAATAACTACAACCGTGACGCAGCCGAGGATGCCTGGGGTCGCACACTGCAGTTCCTTGCCAGGAATTTGTCAAAATCTGACTAAGACAAAAAAATATGGCGCCGGAGAGAACTCCGGCGCCGAGGTTTTGACGGTAAGCGGGGGATTGCTTTCCGTCGGACCGTCCTGGTCCATTTTCGCCGGTACTCAGTCCGGCAACTTCGGCGGCTAACGATCAGGTCATCGGGGGAGAGAAACCTGATCTACGCCCTTCCGAAGGGGGTCTGCGGCGCCGTCGCCGGCGATCCGCATAGAGCTAACATTGTGCCAAAACGCCGGCTTTCAAGCGCCGACCCTGTTTTCTACTAGCTTACCAGAGCTCCCTGAGCTGCAAACATAACGCCGACCATTACGATCAGCAAAGCCGCGAGGGTGAGTCCGTTTTCAATAATTCGACCGTTCATCGTGCATCCATCCATGTCAGTTGACGGCCATCGGCCATCAAAAATATCAATTTGATTGAGTACTACATGCACTCTATTGCACGGACTGTGCCAACTTAAAAAAACTCGAAAAAACAATAACTTAATGTAATTCGGGTGCTTACGATATTTCGTAAATAACGAAAACTCGTTAATATTTATACGATATTTCGTAAATCTGGTGCTTTGTTATACACTGCGCCAATGCTGGACGCCGAAGACTATCAATGGCTATTCCGAAAAGCGCCGGTCATGGCCACCTCCATTGCCGAAGACGGCGTGTATCTGGATGTAAACGATGCGTTGCTGACACGCCTGGGATTCTCCCGTGATGAAATGCTCGGCAAGCGGCCCGAGGATTTCGTGACGCCAAACAGTGCGCTGCGTATCGAGGAGGAGTTTCGTCCTGCATTGCGCAGAACCGGCAAGCTTGAGAACAAGCCAATATCCTTCGTCACGAAAAGCGGTGATGTTGTCGATTGCACGACCAGTGCGATCGTCGAATACGGAGCCGGCCGCAAATTTCCGCACACAATTGCGATGTACTCCGAAATATCGGATCAGGCGCGCGCAAATTTCAAATACCGATCCTTGTACCGCTCGACCCCAGCCATGCTGCACACGGTCGATAGCGATGGGTTGATTGTTACTGTCACCGATCACTGGTTGCAGAAGCTCGGCTACTCACGCAAGGAAGTCATTGGCCGGCCTGTAA
Organism: Pseudomonadota bacterium; assembly: GCA_022564475.1. Classification (GTDB taxonomy): domain Bacteria; phylum Pseudomonadota; class Gammaproteobacteria; order Steroidobacterales; family Woeseiaceae; genus UBA1847. Next base: position 1,423 of record JADFLJ010000021.1, on the reverse strand, counting down.
GCGACTTCTTTAGCAAAGCAGACCAGCGAAAATATTCGGGCGGCGGTCTGCAGCAACTTATTCGCGCAGGCGACTTCAATAATCTCGAGCGGCAAATGGTGACACGTGATGGCGCGGTCCTCGACTTGCTTGTCTCAGCGATCTCCCATCGCGATGCTGACGGCAACGTTGACCGTTTACTCACGGCATCGAAAGACGTCACGAAAATGCTGCGAGTGGAACGACAACTTCGACAGGCATTCGCCGAGAATGCACGCTTGCGCGAGGAGCTGGAGAACGAGCGCGATTATCTGCGCGAAGAGGTCAGTGTTGCGCTCAACCTCGGTCGCATCGTCGGGACGAGTCCGGCGCTCAAACGCATGCTAAAGCAGATCGCGGCTGTGGCCAACACGCCGGCAAGCGTTCTTATTCTTGGCGAGTCGGGTGTCGGCAAGGAACTTGTTGCGCGCGCAATTCATGCACAAAGTCCTCGCGCCGATGGACCGCTGGTCAAGGTGAACTGTGCATCTATCCCGAAAGAGCTATTTGAGAGTGAGTTTTTTGGCCACGTCAAAGGGGCGTTCACGGGCGCCTATCGTGATCGCGTGGGACGCTTCCAGTTGGCAGACAAGGGTACGATCTTCCTGGACGAAATAGGCGAAATACCGATGGAGTTGCAGGGTAAGCTACTCCGCGTATTGCAGGAGAGCGAATTCGAGCGTGTTGGAGATGACGTTACGAAATCCGTTAATGTGCGTGTCATCGCAGCGACCAACCGAAATCTTGAGCAATCGATGGTTGACGGCGAATTTCGCGCAGATCTTTTCTACCGACTTAGCGTCTTTCCCGTTGACGTACCGCCCCTGCGGGATCGGGGTGAAGACATCATCCAGCTTGCGCAACATTTTCTGGAGCAGACCTGTATCGATTTTGGCCGTGAGTCGATGACGCTCACCCGAACACAGGCAAACAATTTGCGCCAATACGATTGGCCTGGAAATATTCGCGAGCTCAAAAACGTTATTGAACGTGCCGTCATTCTGTCGACAGGCAATGTATTGCGCCTGGATGTTTCAATGCCGGACATCAAACCCGATTCGGTTGCTCCGGCATTAACAGACTTGCCCGGAGATACCGTGTTAAGCGAGAAAGAGATGCGCGATTTTCAAAAACGCAACACGGTTGCTGCACTCAAACAAACCAACTGGCGCGTATCAGGCGAGGGCGGGGCCGCCGATTTGCTCGGGGTCAAGCCGACAACGCTGGCCGACCGTATACGAACCCTTGGCATCAAGAGGCCGTCGCGGCGATGAAGCAAGTGGTCCAACAAGCTTGTATTGATGGGTTCAGCGAGTCGTGAAGCGGTTGTCCGCCAGGCGCGTCTCGCCGGCAATGGCGCGTCCTTGTCAAGAGGCGCAACAACGCGGAGAACCGCTTCACGGCT
>JADFLJ010000162.1 GCA_022564475.1 Pseudomonadota bacterium | reverse complement strand
GTGTGGCCGCAAACGCCGATGCTGCCAGCAAAAAAAGTCCGGCTGTGACGGCAATAGATCTGAAAATGGAGCTGTTCATTTACACGCTTCCTCGGCGATATCCTGTGTCCCCACTACGGGCTGCGGCGAGTTTAGCAAAGTCGCCAACTATTAAGACCCATCGGGGGCGATATTTGTTGCGGATTCCCGGCTAAAATTTTGCCGAAATTCAGCCGGGATCTAGCCGCGCGGATGATGCTCGCGGTGCAGGTCTTTCAAGCGCTCTCGGGCCACGTGCGTATAGATTTGCGTCGTCGACAAATCACTGTGGCCTAACAGGAGCTGCACAACGCGCAGGTCGGCGCCGCGATTCAGCAGATGTGTGGCGAACGCGTGTCGCAAGCTGTGCGGCGACATTTTGCTGCGAATATTGGCCTTTTTGGCATAGCGCTTGATGATGTGCCAGAACGCCTGGCGCGTCATGCGATCACCGCGGCGCGTCGGAAACAGGTAGTCCGTTTGGCGCTCAAGCAGAATCTCCATGCGCGGGCCGTCGATGAATTCACGAATCCAGCGCAGTGATTCCTCACCCAGCGGTATCAGACGCTCCCGATCGCCCTTGCCGACGATGCGCAATACGCCCTGGTTAAAGTTGATCTGGGATTGCGTGATATTGATGAGTTCTGACACGCGCAGGCCGGTTGCATACAGAATCTCGAGCATCGCACGGTCACGGTGACCCAACGGCTCATCGGTATTGGGTGCATTCAGCAACGAATCGACTTCATCTTCGGTCAGCGTCTGTGGCAGCGAGCGACCAATTCTTGGCATCTCGATATCGGCGGTGGGGTCCGTATCCCGCATTCCTTCGCGCATGATGTAGCGGAAGAAGCGGCGAAAACTCGATAACTGCCTTGCCGTTGAACGCGGTTTTGCACCCGATTCGACGCGCTTGGCGATGAATGCCAGCAGATCGGCCTTATCAGCCTGATCGATGGACTTGTCGTGCTCGGCGAGGCCTCGACTCAATGTCATCAGGTCCGCTCGATACGCGCCAAGCGTGTTTTGTGACAATCCGCGCTCCATCCAGATCGCATCAAGAAAGCGATCGACAAGCTCCTCAGAGCGTTGCACCGTGGTGGTTGTCTCGTTTTTACTTTTAATACTTGCCATAGTTTCCATCTGATCGGTCGCGCAATCCCTTGCACCGGCACCCGAACAGGCCGCAAACTACGCCGTCCAAGCCGCCAAGCGACGGATATTTCAAGGCTTTGAGTATGCAAATGATACTGTGTAACCGCCGTGACAGGCTTCACAGAAACACCAAGGCGTTAACATAAGGTGAAGTACGTCACACGACTGCTGCACAGCCTCTGGGGGCTGTATGCCTGGCTTATTTTCCTGCTTTGCATCCTGTTTTCGTTGCTGGTCGTCACAATTGTGCCGACCGAGTATTGGCGCCACCGGCTGACCACAGGCGCTGCACGCGCCCTGTTCGTGCTCACGGGCGTCGGCGCAGACACGAGCGGCCTGCAGCATATTCCTGACGGCCACTGCGTCGTGGTCGCAAACCACGCCAGCTACGTCGACGGATTCTTGCTGCGGGCCTACCTGCCCGCTCGTTTTTCATTTGTCATCAAGGGAGAAATGCGCGATATCCCGTTTGTGCATTTCCTGCTGCGGCGCGCCGGCGCACGCTTCGTTGATCGATTCTCGAGTACCGGCAGCAGTCGCGACGCGCGCCAGATCGTCAAGGCTGCGAAGGACGGACAGGCGCTGGCGTTTTTCCCGGAAGGCACGTTCATCAAGCAAGCGGGCGTGAGCCGATTTCGTCCCGGCGCGTTTGTCGCCGCGATCAAGGGTGAAATGCCGGTCGTGCCTGCCGCAATATTTGGTACACGCTGCATGCTGCCCGCCGGCAGCCTGCTGCCACGCCCCTGCCGGCTGCGTATCGTGTTCTGCCCGGCGATCACGGCGGAGGATCCTGCGTTTCAGGACAGCCGCCAGCTTGCCGAAGCGGCCAGGCGATCTGTTCTCTGTGTTCTGAACGAGCCGGACCTGCTTGAAATAGACGATGAGCGACCGCATTCTTCGCTCCCCGCCGAGGAGACAATTCAATGAGTTCAGATTCCGTCGTCATAACGGCCGCCCGACGTACGCCGATTGGCGCATTTCAGGGCGCCCTGTCCGGCGCGACAGCGACGCAATTGGGCGCCGCCGCGGTGCGCGCGGCGGTTGCCGATACCGGTATCGATCCGGCTCACATTGACGAGGTATTAATGGGCTGCGTCCTGTCCGCAGGCCTCGGCCAGGCGCCGGCCCGGCAAGCTGCCCTGGGCGCCGATATTCCAGTCGGCGTTTCGTGCACAACGATTAACAAGATGTGCGGCTCGGGCATGAAGGCCATCATGATGGGACATGACGCGATCAAGGCCGGCACCGCGAGCGTCGTTGTTGCGGGCGGCCTCGAGTCCATGACGAATGCACCCTATCTGTTGCCGAAAGCACGCGGCGGTTACCGCATGGGCCACCAACAGACACTTGATCACATGTTCACGGACGGCCTGCAAGACGTTTACGAAGGCCAAATGATGGGCCACTTCGCCGAACAGACAGCACAAAAATACGGCTTCACACGCGACGAGCAGGACGCGTTCGCCATTGAGTCTGTAACACGAGCGCAATCCGCTCTGACTGACGGTGCGTTTGCGGACGAAGTAACGCCAGTGACAATCAGCACGCGCAAGGGCGACGTGACCGTAGACGCCGATGAAACGCCGGGAACCGTCAACGTCGAGAAGATTCCGACGCTGCGCGCTGCGTTTGCGAAAGACGGCACCGTCACTGCGGCAACCTCTTCGTCGATATCCGACGGTGCTGCCGCGACTGTGCTCATGTCCTCGAGTGATGCCGAGAAACGCGGTATTACGCCTCTGGCCCGCATCGTCGGTCACTCAAGTTTTGCACACGAACCGGCCTGGTTCACGACTGCACCGGTCTCTGCCATCAAGCAGTTGCTGGACAATATCGGCTGGAGTTCCGACGACGTCGACCTCTACGAGATCAACGAAGCTTTCGCCATTGTCACAATGGCGGCCATGCGCGACATCGGCCTCGACCACGCCAAAGTTAACGTCAATGGCGGCGCCTGTGCGCTGGGTCACCCGATCGGCGCCTCGGGCGCACGAATCACGACAACCTTGATCTACGCATTGAAGGCACGCGGCCTGAAACGCGGCGTGGCATCACTTTGCATTGGCGGCGGTGAAGCCGTCGCCATCGGAATTGAACTGGAGTAACAATGGATCTCGCAACAGCTAAAGCCGTCATTTCAGGCGGCGCCTCAGGGCTCGGCTACGCCACGGCCGAACGTGTCATCGCAGCAGGCGGACAGGTCGTCCTGCTGGATATCAACGAGGAACAAGGCGAGGCAAGCGCGAAGCAGCTTGGCGCGGCAGCGAAATTCGTTAATACGGATGTGTCCGACGAAGACAAGGTACGCGCCGCCATGCAGATCGCAAATGAGTTCATGGGTGGCATCACGCTAGCCGTCAACTGTGCCGGCATTGCGACAGCGGGACGCACGCTCGGCCGGGACGGCCCGTGGCCGGCAGAATTGTTTAGCCGAGTAATCCAGATCAACCTGGTCGGTAGTTTCAACGTCACCAAGGAAGCAGCGGCCTTTATGCAACTCAACGACCCCAACGAAAATGGCGAACGCGGTGTCATTATCAGCACCGCATCGATTGCTGCTTTCGAAGGCCAGATCGGACAGGCGGCCTATTCGGCTTCCAAGGGTGGCATCGTCGGCATGATGCTGCCGCTCGCACGAGAATTCGCACAGTTCGGAATTCGCGTGAACACAATCGCGCCCGGTATTTTCAAAACACCGATGATTGCCGGCATGCCCGAAGAGGTGCAGGACTCACTCGGAAAACAGGTGCCGTTTCCGCCGCGTCTCGGTCGACCTGAGGAATACGCGGACACTGCTGCGTTCATCTACGGCAACGCGTTCATCAATGGCGAAACGATTCGCGTTGATGGCGCAATCAGGATGCAACCCAAGTAGGAGCCAAATAACGTAGGAGCGGCTTCAGCCGCGACACTGAAGGTCCGCATTGCACCTGGCAGCGACCAGCCAAGTGGATACCATGCTGAGGGGCTGCTGCTGAACCGAAGCAGCCGGTGACGTAGATAGGACAATAGGCACTTGAGACATCTAAGGACAATCATCTTTCTAGTCTGTATTGCCGCGACTCCGGCATACTCTGGATGGTGGAAAAAGGACGATAACGAGGGTTGGTGCCACAGGGTGGTGGAATATAAGTATTGCTTGCCGACTACATTCAGATTGGAACGTGTCGAAAATGCGTCTCTCAAGTTCGTCGACCGGAGCGACGAGTTCACTAGCGTCTTCGCCGAGTATTTGGGCAACGACATGGTAGATGAGGTTCTTGCTGGTTGGCCGCCGAATGAATTCGTGCTGGGGAACGAACAAAATATTCATGGGCTCCGAATAATCCGATATACGCCGAACAAGGCTAACAATCCCGTTCACCATTTAATGGTTGTCTTCGTCGTTTTCCCAGATCAGTCGATAATGCAAATCCACGGCCTCGAATCAACGCAAACTGAGGCGGCTGTTAATGCCTTAATTGTGCGAATCCCAATCGGCTAGCGCGATCGCGCCAGTCATGAAAGGCCGGATTTGGTTGCGATAACCGCCCGTCAGAGTCCAGTGATATCGGTGATGTGTGCGACCACTTCACGCCGATGCTGACACCCAGGATTTCTGCCTTTTTTCCATCGCGCTCAAATATCCCTCCGCGGAGGGATTTTTTGAATGAGAATCATTAGCAACAGAGTGCAGGCTATCGCCTGGTCAGCACGAACCAGACCATCTTTCGTCAAGCAGACCGATGTGGGTGTGCTTGTTTGCGAAGCATTAAGGGCGCGCAGCGCACAGCGAGCAAACAAGTACCCCGCGGCGGTCTGCGCACCCAAAAGCTCATGATGAGCTCTACATACCCGAGTAGTTCGGCCCACCCGCCCCTTCGGGCACGGTCCAGACAATATTTTGTGACGGATCCTTGATCTCGCAGGTTTTGCAATGCACGCAGTTCTGCGCATTGATGCGGAAATGTTGCTCGCCTTTTTCTTCGACGATTTCATACACGCCCGCCGGGCAATATCGTTGCGCCGGCTCGGCCCATTTCGGCAGATTAATCGTAATGGGCACATCCGCGTCTTTCAGCAACAGGTGCGAAGGCTGGTCTTCTTCGTGATTGGTGCTCGACAGGAATACCGACGACATCCGATCGA
>JADFLJ010000161.1 GCA_022564475.1 Pseudomonadota bacterium | reverse complement strand
ACCTGGGCCCGTACGGCGATGCGATCGTCCGCGAGTTGATCCCCTTCGTGGAGAAGAAGTTTCGCGGCATCGGGGAAGGGTGGGCCCGCTTCACCTATGGTGGCTCGACCGGCGGGTGGGAGGCGCTGGCCGTACAGATATTCTATCCCGACGAGTTCAACGGCTGCTTCGCCGCCTGCCCCGATCCCATCGACTTTCGGGCGTACACGGTGGTCAATATCTACGACGATGTCAATGCCTACTACGTCGAAGGACCGTTCAAGCGTACGCCGCGGCCTGGGCAGCGCGACTGGCTGGGGCGCATCAGTACGACGCTCGAGCAAATCAACATGCGCGAGTTGGTGCTGGGCACGCATTCGCGCTCCGGCGATCAGTGGGACATCTGGGAGGCAGTCTACAGCCCGGTCGGGCCGGACGGGTATCCGAAACGCCTGTGGGACAAGCGTACCGGGGTGATCGACTCCGAAGTGGCTGAGCATTGGAGGGAGAATTACGATCTGCGCCACATCATGCAGCGCGACTGGAAGACGCTCGGCCCCAAGCTGCAGGGAAAGATCCATCTCTACTGCGGTACGATGGACAATTACTATCTCAACAACGCTGTCTACCTGGCGGAAGAGTTCCTAAAGAGCACGAAGAACCCACACTACGACGGCGTGGTCGAATATGGCGACCGAGCCGAGCACTGTTGGAACGGCGACCACGAACGCCCCAACGCGATCTCGCGGCTGCGCTACCACGTCATGTATGTCGATAAGATCCTCGATCGAATCGAGAAGACAGCCCCAGCCGGGGCCGACCTCAAGAGTTGGCGATACTGATCGCCCCCCGTAAGGATTCCTTATTCGCCCGACGCCCGGCGCGTGGCCACGCCCGGCGAGTCGCCAGCCACTAACGACTAAAGGCGCTCTGACCCCACTCTGCCCCGGCAAGTCCTAAAGGGTCAACATTGTGACCCATCTGGGGTGCTCTTCGGAGCGCCCCTTTTTTCGTTCCCGCTATCCGTTTCGTCCGATGTAGACGACTGCGACTGTCCGGGAGCCTGCGCTACCTTCACGTCTTTCCAGATTATCCATCCGGCGACGGCACCTGAAAGAGCAACCGATGCGATGGCAATGCCGATGGCCCAATTCGATCTACGACCTGCGGCTAGGGCGAGGTTTTGCGTTGCTGCTGAGTCAGTATCAATACCGGCTTGAAGGCAATAACGATCCCACAACACCGGGTTTTTATGTCGCCAGCTGAGTATCAGTTCCGTCCTTTGCGCTCGCCACGGCTCGAAAACGAAAACTGGATTTGCCCGATTCCGATACCCGACCTTTCGCTCAGGCCCAAAGGTCGGAACTTTGTGTCCGTGTCTTTCCCAGAACTCGATGAAATCGTCTCGATTGCGTGATCGTAGGAACTTATCCATCCGCTGATAATCATCCATTTCCTTCCGCCTGTGGCCAGCTTGCCAATTCGTTCCTGCGCATTGTGTATTTCGACCCCGGATTCCGCATTTTGTCTAGCCAACTCGATTTGTTCCACGGACTCTTGCAATTCGCGAAATTTCTCGTCGCGTTCGCGAATTTCGGCTTTCATGGATTTGATGCTGCGATCTCTTTTGCGCAGCAGCTTTTCCCTGCGCTCAAGTTTTTGTGCGTTGTTCTTTAGGTCGATATTGAGTTGGTTGCTTATCTCTTTACGCGCCTTGATTTCCGTATCAAGTCCGAGCCATCTTGAATGCAATTGGGAAATGTCGTACTGCAGACGCTCAATTGTCTCAGAGCGTACGCGCAGATCTGAAGTGAGTTCGTCAATCGACGCGTCGCGATCGCGGCCATCTGCGTCACTGTCGAAATCGGATGTATGCGCGTCCGCTTCGAGAGATGTTGTCAGCTGTGTTTTTCCAAAGTCTCGTCGAAACGTTGCGACATCGAGTTCGGCAGTCGGGTCATCGTCGCCCGCAACTAATTTATCTTTTTTCTTGTTCTCATTAGCCATACGCTCATGTTAGCACGCGGCTATCGGTGGGCTGGCCGGGTTGCATAAACAGGCGCAGGGATTACGTCAAATACAAGCTTGTTGGACCACTAGTTACAAGGCACGGTACGGCCTTCGGCCCACTGCCGCAACGCCGAGATGCGTTCGCTCATGACGACGGCCAGCGGTTTTGTCTGCTGAATCTCCTGCACGAGATGCGCAGTGGACAAGGCTTGATTCTTGGCATGGGCAGCGTACAGCGCCGAGACCACAGCCTGTTCAATTTCGGCTCCTGAAAAATCCCTGGAGATCTGCGACAGCTTCTCAATATCGAAGTCTTTAAGCGATTGGCCGCGACTGCTGAGGTGGATCGCAAGAATGGAGGCACGTATTTGACGATCGGGCAGGTCGACGAAAAATATTTCATCGAAGCGGCCCTTGCGCACCAACTCCGGCGGCAACGCACTGATGTCGTTAGCGGTGGCGACGACGAACACCTTGCTTTTCTTCTCCGCCAGCCAGGTGAGGAAGGTGCCAAGAACCCGCTGCGTCGTACCGGTTTCGCCACCGCGACCGGCGAGGCCTTTTTCGATCTCATCGATCCACAGGACGCAGGGTGACATGACGTCGGCGGTATTAAGCGAGTCTCGAAGCTTGCGCTCTGTTTCGCCGTGGTACTTGTCGTAAAGCGAGCCGAAGTCGAGTCGCAACAAGGGCACGCCAAAGATTCCTGCCGTCGCCTTGGCGGCGAGGCTCTTACCGCAGCCCTGGACGCCGATCAGTAAAATACCCTTTGGCGGATCCAGATGGGCGGCGTTTCCAGCGCGCCGAAACGCGGATTTACGATGTGAAAGCCAGGTCTTCAGCCTGTCCATGCCGGCAACGTCTCTGAGGCGTGCGGTGTCGTATTCGAACTGCAGCGCACCGCCCCGATTCAGTAATTCATATTTGGCTCGCATGACATCGGGCAGGTCACTTTTGGAGATGGCGCCGTCGTGGAAAACGGCATTGCGTGCCAGGCGCCGGGTGTCGGCGTAAGTCAGGCCGGCAAGATTCTGGATTAAAAGCTTGTACGCCTTTGGATCGGTCTGGACACGGGAGCCTTGATTCTCTCGCGACCATTCATCCGCGACCTGCTCGACAATTTTGCGCCGCTCAATCTCTGATGGCAACGCGAGGTCGACGCGTGCGGCGTAGGACTCCAGTTCGCTCGGCAATTTGACCTTGTGGCTGAGCAGGATAATTTGCCGGGCGATACCCGGGTAGCGAATACAGATATCTTTTAGCAGCCGCACATGTACGGGATCTTCGAGAAAGGGATGAAAATCGAGCAATACATAAACACCGGGTTTCTCGACCGCACGAATGTGTTTCAGCACGTCGGTCGGCTCGGAATTTAAGGATTGTGGTTCCAGCTGGATGTCGAGACGCTGTAACCCGTCGGTGATCGTCCATCGGAATAGAGGCATGTATTCATTGCTCGGTGATGCCAGCGTTATCGATTGCAGCATGTCGAGTATGCGCGCCTCATCTCGTGTCTCGATGACCACGATCGGTGATCTCGAACGCAGTATTAGTTCCAGGTCGTTTTTCTGATCCATAGGCCTACAGGGATTCCGTTTCGCTCTCGGTCAGTCTACGGCAGCCCGGTAGTTTGTCGATGTGCAGTGCGTCCGGTTTCCTGCCCAACAGGTCGGAAGAGAATTCGATCAGAGACTCAAGTCCCATTGGCTCCGTCGACATCAACATGCGCTGCAGAACGTCGTCGAGCGACTGCTCTTCGTCGCTGCCCGAACGAATTTCGCTGTCCAGTGTCGCGAGGACAGTAACGGCCAGTGCGGTTGTTGCCCCCGTTGATGACGGGCCGCATAAATCGCCGGCTGATTTTGCCCATGTTTTCTGGCTCTCCAGTGCGCGTTGGTAGCGCTTTTCGGTGAGCGAACCGCTGCGACGAAGAAGTTGCAGCGAATAAAACTCCGCCATGCCTTCGGTAATCCAGTCGTCCTTGGACCCGGGGCCGTTGCCCAGTGCGACGTGCATGACTTCATGTAGCAAAGTGCTGGTGCCGTTTTCGCTGATGAGCGGTCGGCTCGCGTGAATGTAAATTGACTGGGGCGCCGACAGGGCCCCGCGCCACATCGGCGATCCCGCACTGACGATTGTTAGCCGGCGAGGCATTGCCGGCAGAATGCGAGAGAGCTCCGGTAAGGTCCAGTTCAGCAGGGCGAGCATGTCCAGTCGGCGCACGCCCTGATCCGCCGGTGCCGCGATCACCACGCGCGTGCCGGCAATTCGCTCCCTGCGCACGCCAAGTTCGCCAAGAACAATCCAGCCGGAGGGCTGCGAGAATCGTCGCTCCGAGTTCTGAACCCGCAGCACTCCCGCATGGCGCGCATGTTCGGTCACCGCAGACCAGTTTGCGGCTAACTGAAAATCGATACTCGTCTCGCTGCGGACACCGACAAGTGTTCTGGTGGCTGCGCGTGGAATGATGTCCTCTGCGCGAAACAGGCCCCAACTCTCGTCCAGCCACGCGTCATAGCCACTGTCATTTCGCTGCCTGGGAACGTGTACGGTCCAGCTCAGCACACCGCCGTTTTCGGGGGGCGACCACGTAACCCGATCCGCGTTGACCGACAGTTCTCCATCGGCTTCAAAATTGCTGTAACGCGCCGGGTCAGCATCAAAGCGCATTTCGCGCAGCAAGTCGTCGCCTTGTGAGACTGTCACCTGGACCGTAAGCGTTTGCTCAGCGGGCGAGGGTGTTACAAGGTAGGAAAGGCCGTAACGTCTGTCGCCGGGCTCGGATTCCGATGCCGGCGCTCCACAAGCGCTCAGGCAGGCGCAGCACAGTGCAATTAGTCGTGGACTTGGGATGCAGTTCATACGCTATTCATGACTTTGTCCATAATGTAAGGCTTCGACCCAGCAGAGTGACCGCCATGATAGCCCAGCAAATGTGAAGCGTGTGCCGTGCGGGCAAAGCGGTGCCGAGAACGACCGCACAGCTTTGGTCCGGCACGATGCCCGTATCAAGTTCCGACATGCAGGCAGGCGATGTGCTGTTCTTCTCAATTGAAGGAAAAATGTCGCACGTTGGTCTGTATTTGGGCGATGGCCGTCTTGTGCATGCGCCGTCCACGGGCAAGACAGTCAGCGTGGAATCGCTGTCATCCGCATTTTACCGTGACGCGCTAATTCGGGCCGGTCGGCCCAGATAGAGTTCCTGGTGAGTGTCAGGCCGCATCGTCGGTGATGATAAATGCCTGCAATTGTTCTGCAAGTCCCTTACATGCTTTGGCCTGCACCCGTGCAATCAACGGGATGGGGATAATCAG
>JADFLJ010000160.1 GCA_022564475.1 Pseudomonadota bacterium | reverse complement strand
TACCAGGCAGCCAATGTGTTTGCGCGCACGAATCATGCGGCCGAGCCTAGCCCTTTCCCGGATACAGTTCAATATCAGCGGAGCTCATGTGCTTTCCTTCCACGGTGACGGCACCCGGTGCTTGACGATTACCAGGACAATGAACAGCAGGATTTCATCAATAACGAAAAACCATCCACTGATGCCGCCAAATAACCAGACAATGGTTTGCACCGCACTGACCCATGCGAAGTCATACAACTGGTCGCGGCAGATCGGGCATACCGGAATTCGTAGCCAGCGCAGCGACGTGGCCATGAAACAAAACCAGCATCGTACAGTTGCAGTGCCGTGATTCGTCATATTTCAGTACCGTAAACGTCTTCAACTTCCGAACGCTTTCGAAACGGTTCGAGCAACTGAGCAACATAGGCTCGCGGGTAGTCCGGCCGGCCTTCGATGCCTAGTGTGTCGCCCCGAACACGCTCGTCCGAGTAATAATAGGTGCCTAACAAGTGATCCCAGAACATCGTAAACAGTCCGAAATTCACATCACCCAGCCCGGCGCCTTTGCGATGGTGAAATCGGTGTACCTCGGCGTTCGCAAGAATGTACTTGAACGGGCCGGTTCGGTAATCGACATTCGAGTGCTGCAATAACAGCTGTATCGCTACGGCGAATACCACGGCTGCCGCTACGGGGGACGGTATGCCCAATAGCAATAGTGGCGTCATCCCTGCTGCGGTCTCGATACTTTGGTGAACCGGGTGCTTCATGAGCCCATTGAAACCGTACATGCGCGCCACGCTGTGGTGCACGGCGTGAAAACGCCACAGCACATTGAACCGATGGCTCGCGTAGTGCGCCAGCGTCACCCCAGCATCCAACACCAGAATGGCGAATACCACCTGCAACCAGAACGGCCAATCGCCCGGCCAGTACTTCGAAAAGACCCCAAACGATGCAAACAACGGCAGCAGCAAAATACCAGCATTGTTCAATGCCGTATTAATGCCTGCGTGCAGTATGTCTCGCCACGTATCACCTTGGTCGCGGTTCCAGGCCCGCTCGTAGGGGAGTGCCTGTTCAGCCCACAGAACCAGTACTATCGCAGCGACAATAACGGCGAGGCGTTGCCAAAGCGCTGTGCCGGCAGCAGCCATTGAGATACCAACAGCGTTCCCCACGACGAGCAGAACGGGGAAAAAGCCATAACGCAGTATAGTGCTTAGCATGATGGTCCAACCAGCTAACAATGAAGGACTTATTCTCCACTCGAACGCACTCAGTGGCTTGAAGAAACCGGCTGTCTTGACCCCTTGGTTGGCACAATGAAGGCAATGGGCAACTATCGACTCTATTTTTGGCCACACCGAATTCTCTATCTCGGTCCTAGTCCGGACAATGACTTACACCAACATCACGCGGCGCAGCTGTGCGTGTCGATGGATGGTCCGCTTCGCTATCGTGAGGCGTCGGCGTCGCCGTGGCTGACGCACCGGGCGATTCTTATTCCGCCGGACCACCCTCACCAGATTGATGCTGGCGATGCTCAAATTCTCGCGCTATTTCTGGAACCCGAAAGTGACGACTACCCCGTCACAGATACCACCGACGCGGTGCAACCACTTGACCTGAGCGATGAACGTGTCGAAGCACTACGCTCACTTGTCGGGTACGGTGTGGATGCCGATTTAGCCTGGGAAACTTGCCTGTCAGCACTCAAGCTCAGCACTGATAAGCGCTGCCTGTCGACGGGCCGGGATCCGCGAGTCCAATCAGTTGTAGAGCTTATTCGCAGCCAACCCGGGCGCTCGTTTTCGGCACGTGAACTCGCGCAGACGATCCACCTCTCACCCAGTCGCCTAAGTCACCTCTTTAAGAATCAGGTCGGCATTCCAATCCGACGATTCATCGTCTGGTCGCGATTGCGAACCGTTGTTAACCATGCACTGCAGGGAGCGTCGCTGACAGAAGCCGCGCACGCGGCCGGCTTCGCGGACGCGGCGCACATGAGTAACGCGTTTCGACAGATGTTCGGATTCGCGCCCTCAGCGTTGTTCGCCGCGGATGTGCCGAAGGAAGTCATCATTGTCGATTGAAGCGCAGTATTGCGCGAATCGCATCTCTGTCAATCGTGCTCATCCGAATGTTCGTGACTGGTTTCAGTAGTGACCGGACGCGATGAACTGTGCGTGTGCACGACCTTCCACTCGCCATCCACACGCCGAAACAAAAACGTCTGGTAACCGCGATTGTGTATTTCGCGCTGGTCCTTTTTGACGGTCGCTTTCACTTCAGTGTCGGCGATGGCCCACGCGAAATCACCTTCAAAGTGCGTTTCGATATTGGAAAAATCCAACTCCAGGCTATCGAGTGCGTCACCCTCCGGTTCCACGTGATGCCCGACCAGGTCATCAAGACCGGTATTCTGACCACCCGATTCAACGTAACGGGCGCCTTCAAAGTCCAGAAAATGTTGTCGAAACGGCGTGCCATCCGCCTGCTCCCAGCCTGTCTCTATGGCCTCAATGATGGCGATCAGCGCGGCCGCATCATCTTCCTCTGCCCGCGCCTGCTGTGAATAAAACGATTGGCTGACAAGTAGCACAATAAAACAGACCACAAATCGAATTTGTGCGTTCATGAATTCTTCCTGATATTTTGCCAAGCAAGTCGCCCATTCTATCAAGTAAACCCCGGGGCGAATGACGATTGGTCGAGTCGCTATTCGTCACATATGTACTAGACTCACGAGAAAAGCGCCATCTGTCGTCGGGAGTCTGCTTATGTATGTGGGAGTGACCGCAAATACGTCCGTCAATGTAATTCCAGGTACGGCCCGCAAGAAGAAGGTCGCCGCTGGATTACAGATCCGAATGTTCAATGTCGGAGAAGGTGAGTGCGTTCTCCTCGTTTTTCCCAACAAAGATGCCTGGTTGATGGAATGCGGCAGGACGACGGGGAAGAAAAAAAACGAAAAGCTTGCTGACGACATGATCGATTACCTCGAAAAGAACAAGTTGTTCCTCAAGGTGATAATTCCGTCGCATCCTCACACCGATCATGCGAGGGCCATCACCAGGCTCATCAGCGTAAAAACCAACAGCATCGAAAATCCCGTTACGATCTATCGCAGTAACGACCAGGGGTGGAAGAATAAAAAGTCAGTGTGGTTGAAACCGTTCCGCAAAGTCGTCTCATTATTCGCAAACGAGATCGTCATCAAGAATAACCAGAAAAAGATCGTGAAAATCGCGGATGGCGTCTTTGCACATCTGTTTGCCGCAGGCGGCAAGACCCGACCGAACTATCGGAGTCTTTTTGTGCAGCTACGCTACCACGATGCGAAGATCCTGTTCACGGGCGATGCCTACAAGCGATATGAAACGGCCATGTTAAAGAAGTTCGGCACGGCCTCGTTTGTAGCGGACGTGCTCAAGATTACCCATCACGGCAGTAAGGGCGGCACGGACAAAGACGTTCTGGCGAAGATTCAACCGGGGATCGCCACTGCATCCACCGCCAAACACAAAAGTCACGATCTGGATCCCAAGACACGGGCTACAATCAATAATCAAGGCAGTAAAATCAAGATTTTCGAGACTGCCAGGACCAATAGCGGGAAACTACGCGCCCGCGACATAGTGATCAATACGGACGGCAAGTCGATTGCTGGCAGTGGCATTCTTTACCATGCACGACGGCTCGCACCGAAATTCAAGTAGACGTTTACTCGTAGTCACTGCACAGGGCTTTTGATGTCGACACTGAAGCGGTACGGCCGTGTTGAGTCCTCGTCAGCGTAGTCTATTCCAACTCTCGGTCCGCTAAGGATGTCATCAGCAGCAACAGAAATCTTATGATCCTCGATCCAGATTTGATCGCCAAGCAGATTGGTCCCGGTCAGAGCCGTCGTAATTCCAAGCGCCTGCGAGACAGAGCCCGGGCCTGTCAGCAATGATTCGTCACCGTGTCGTTTGTTGCGCCGTTTACGCATGAGTTCACTTCCTTCAAACGACTTGCCAGCTCGTATTAACACAGCATGCGGTGTGCCCGTCGTATTGGTGACAACATTAAACAAATGGTGGATGCCGTAACACAGGTAAACGTATGCCGTTCCGCCACGCATATACATGGGTTCTGTTCGAAGCGTTCTTCGTCCGCCATAGGCGTGACTGGCTTTGTCACTAACGCCGGCATAGGCTTCCGTTTCGGTGATGATGGCCTTTGTAACCTGGCCATTTAGTTTCGTGCACAGTACTTTACCCAGCAGTTCCCGACTGATCTGGACAACATCGTCGCGAAGGTAGAATTCGAGTGATACTTTCATCGTCGATGATTCTTATCTCGACGACGCCTGATGACGTGACTGGATAACCTGTGCCAATATCGCCACTGCGATCTCTGCCGGCGAACGGCCCCCGAGCGGCAGGCCGATCGGTCCGTGAATTCGACTCAGCTGTTCCTTCGTGTAGCCAAGCGCTGCGAGCCGCTCGAGTCTTTTTGCGTGGTTGCCTTTGCTGCCGAGGGCGCCGATGTAAAAAACCTTCGAATCCATCGCCGCCTGCAGCGCCGGCTCATCAATTTTCGGATCATGACTCAGCGCCACGACCGCCGTTCTGGCGTCCAGTTCGAAATCGGACATCGCTTCGTGTGGCCAGCGCTTATCGAGAAGGATGTCCGGGAAGCGTTCCGGATTGGCAAATGCGGTGCGCGGATCAATGACGATAATTTCGTAACCGACCCGCATGGCCATCGGAATCAGCGACTGTGCAATGTGAACTGCGCCGACGATGAGCATCCTTGCTGCGCTCGCCAACGTCTGCACCAGGTAGCGTTCGCCGGCGGCCTCGATCGTGCGTGCGCCATCGGATTCCAACGCTGCGCGCGCAGCAGCAACGACGACCGGATCAATGTCGTCTATGTCTCCATAAGTTGCCTGCCGCGTAAGCACACAATGCTTGCCGGTCGTCAGTCCGCGTACCAGAACTGCAGGCTCTTTTTTTTGCCGAGCCGCGACCAGCGCCCCCAGCAATTCGCGCTTCACTCGATGCGCTCCACGAACACCTGAATGGATCCGCCGCAGGCCAGGCCCACTTCCCACGCCTCTGCATCGGTGTAAGCGAAGTCCATGATGATCGATTCACCGCTCGCAATCACATCTTGCGCGGCGCCGACCACGGCTCCCTCGACACAGCCACCGGACACCGACCCTTCGAATGCACCGTCTGCCGCGACGACCAGATTACTGCCTACGGGCCGCGGAGAAGAGCCACAGGTTTCCACCACGGTAGCCAACGCAACTTTCCGGCCGGCCTCAAGC